>NZ_JBSGFR010000009.1:0-207001 GCF_053603475.1 Actinoplanes sp. NPDC004185
CCGCCCGCGGCGGTAATATCGGTCGCGTGAACACCGCGTGCCCGCAGAGCTGGCGCCCGTCCTAGCGACGGCTGCCACTTCCGCACGCGCGGGCCGTCCCATCGGACGGCCCGTTCTGTGTTTCCCGGGTCGTCCACGACCTCCCAGGAGACAGAGATGACCATCCAGACACTGAGCCTCGAGGACCGGATCGCCGCGCGCCCCGGCGACTTCCGCGTGCTGACCGGTGACCGGCCCACCGGGCCGCTGCACCTCGGCCACTACTTCGGCACCCTGCGCAACCGGGTCCGCCTCCAGCGCAGCGGCGTCGACCTGGTTGTGGTGGTCGCCGACTACCAGGTGCTGACTGACCGCGACGTGGCTGAACGGCTCGTGCCCACGGTCGAGGGGCTGATCCTCGACTACCTGGCCGCCGGGCTCGACCCGGACCGGGCGACGATCTTCACGCACAGCGCGGTGCCGGCCCTCAACCAGCTCGTCCTGCCGTTCCTCAGCCTGGTCAGCGTGCCCGAGCTGCAACGCAACCCGACCGTCAAGGACGAGATCGCGCACTCCCGCCAGAGCTCGGTCAGCGGGCTGATGTTCACCTACCCGGTGCATCAAGCCGCCGACATTCTGTTCTGCAAGGGCAATCTGGTGCCGGTCGGCCAGGATCAGCTGCCGCACGTCGAGGTCACCCGGACGGTGGCCCGGCGGTTCAACGAGCGCTACGGGCCGGTCTTCCCGGTGCCCGAGGCGCTGCTGGGCGCCGCGCCGCTGCTGCTGGGCACCGACGGGACGAAGATGAGCAAGAGCCGCGGCAACGCGATCGCCCTGTCCGCCACCGCGGACGAGACCGCCCGGCTGATCCGCGGCGCCAAGACCGACGCCGACCGGCACATCACCTTCGACCCGCAGGCGCGGCCGGAGGTGTCCGGGCTCGTGCAGCTCGCCGCGCTGTGTCTGGAACAGGACCCGCACGAGGTGGCCGCGACGATCGGTGCCGCCGGGGCCGCCGCCCTGAAACGGATGGTCACCGAGGCGGTCAACGAGTTCCTGGCGCCGATGCGGGCGCGGCGGGCCGCGTACGCGCAGGAACCGGGACTGGTGCGGGACGTGCTGCGGGCCGGCAACGCGCGGGCCAACGCCGTCGCGGACCAGACCCTGCAAGAGGTACGGGAGGCGATGGGCACCCTCTACTGACGTGCGGTCACCGTGGCCAGCAGCTCGGGCATCCGCCTGTCCAGCATCGGACCGGCCAGGTGGAGCCCGAGCAGCAGGGCGCCGCCGCCGTAGACCAGGCCCAGCGGCAGGCCGACCCACAGCCAGACGTCATGGGCCAGGAATGCGACGAGCTGCATCGGCACGGTGATCAGCGCCGCGCCGAACAGGGCCGCGAAGGTCAGCAGGCCCTTGGCCATGCCGCCGCCCGAGGACAGGGCGAACGGGTTGGCCGTGTCGGGCAGGGCGTAGGCGACCCGGACCGAGATCGGCAGGACCAGGGCGAGGCCGACGCCGTACGCCGCGGCCAGCATGCCGACCAGGGCGGGGATCGTCTCCGGGCGACCCACGGCGACGCCCACGACGATGGCGATCACCAGCAGCGACGGGACCACGTACACGGAGAAGCCGGCGACCCGCGAGGTCAGCTCGAGCCGACCGGGGACGCCGGCCACGACGTTGGCCGCGTAGGCACTGCCCTCGAAGCCGAACTGGTTGGCCAGGCTCACCGCGGCCAGCGCGCCGACGAAGATCAGCATGCCGGTCGGGGCGCCGGCGGTGCCGCTGCTCACGCCGATGAAGACGGGCAGGAAGATGCCCACCACGCTGAAGGTGATGAGGCTGGCCCGCCGCCGCGTCTCGCGCCACCAGTACCGCATCTCGCGGGCGGTCAGCGCGCCGAACCGGGTGCGGGGCAGCCAGGCCGGCACGAGCTGGGCGACCGGCTTGCGCGCCGAAGCCACCCGCTCCCGGCGGGCGGACCGGCCGACCGAGCCGAGCATCGCGCGTTCGAGGGTCGCCGACCACCACCACAGCAACAGGCCGATCGTGGCCAGGACCAGAACAAGCTTCACCGGTACGGCCCACAGCCGGCCCGCGGCAACGTCCAGGCCCATGCTGTACGGCGCCCCGAACGGGGTCCAGGCGACGACGTCGGCCACCCGGGCGATGCCGGTCCAGTCGGCGTTCTCGGCCCCGGCGAGCGCGGCCAGTTGCAGCGGCCCGAGCAGCGCGGCGACACAGGCGAGCAGCACGGTGGCCAGATCGCGGGCCCGCCGCGACCGCAGCGCCGTCGCGAAGGCACTGGTCAGCGACCGGCTGATCGCCGCGCAGAGCAGGATGCCGGTCACCACGCCGACGAACTGGACGAGGCCGGCACCCGGGCCGCCGAGCCGCGCCGCCGAGTCGACCATGCCCAGCGTCCCGATGAACGTGGCCAGCGCGGGCACCCCGGCCAGCGACGCGACGAACAGGCCGCGGATCAGCGTGCGCCGGGGCAACGGCAGCAGCGCGAAGCGGGCCGGATCGAGTGACTCGTCCACGCCGAAGAAGACCAGGGGCAGGAACAGCCAGCCCAGCACGAGCAGACCGCCGGCCAGCGGCAGGGCCACCTCGGCGGCCCGCTGCTCACCGAGCAGGCCGGGCAGGCTGAACAGGGCGTATCCGCCGACCGCGGCGCACGCGGCGAGGACCGCCCCGAGCACGAACAGGGCCACCCGCCAGGTCTGACCCCGCAGGCCGTTCGCGGTGATGCGCAGCTTCAGCTTGACGAAGTGCCGGACGCCTACAGCCACGCGAGTTCCGACCCGGTCGCTGTCCGGCCGCCGACGACCTCGACGAAGACGTCCTCCAGCGAGCGCTCCCCGCGGACCTCCGCGAGCGTGCCACCCAGCCGGATCGTGCCGTCGGCGAGGATCGCGACGTGGCTGCACAGCCGCTCGACCACGGCCATGACGTGACTGGAGAAGACGACCGTGCCGCCGCCGGAGACATAACGCTGCAGGATGTCGCGGATCAGCGCGGCGGACACCGGGTCGACCGCCTCGAACGGCTCGTCCAGCACCAGCAGCCGGGGCGCGTGCAACATGGCACAGGCCAGGCCGATCTTCTTCTTCATGCCCGCGGAGTAGTCGACGACCAGGGTGCGGTTGTCCGCGCCCAGAGCCAGGACGTCCAGCAGCTCGGCAGAGCGCTGATCGACGACGTCGGCGTCCATCCCGCGCAACAGGCCGTGGTACGCCAGCAACTCGGTGCCGGTGAGCCGGTCGAAGAGGCGTACGCCGTCGGGCAGCACGCCGATCCGGGCCTTCGCCGCGGCTGGGTCGGCCCACACGTCGTACCCCAGGATCCGGGCCTGGCCCGCGTCGGGCCGCAGCAGGCCGACGGCCATCGACAGGGTGGTGGTCTTGCCGGCGCCGTTCGGGCCGAGCAGACCGAAGAACGAGCCGGCCGGCACGTCGAGATCGATGCCCGCCACCGCCAGCTTGGTGTCGAACCGCTTGACGAGACCACGCAGCGCGAGCGCCGGATCCGGGCTCAGGCGCTGGTGGGGGACCGTCATGCCCCCGAACCTAACGGTTGGTCAGCGGCCCGGGCCACCCCTGCGGATGGTCCGGGCCACTTGTCACACCTGGAAAGGGTGGACCCCCGTTCATCCCACCCGTTCGATCACAGCGCGCCGGATGAGGAACTTGCCCGCCTCGCGGACCTCCTCGAAGGCGGCGTTGTTGAGCAGCACGCAACTGCCCGACGGGGTCGCCACCTTGACGGTGATGCTCTTGTTGTTGTCGAGGTTCGTCACCTTGAGCGTGGTGCCGATCGGGAACGTACCGCTGGACGCCGCCGGTGCGCCGCCCTCACCGGACAGGGTCACGGTCGAGCCCTTGCAGACGACGTCGCCGGTGGCTGCCCCGCCGGCCGGCGCCTTGGTCGGGGCGGCCTTGGTGGGGGCCTGGGCCGGGGCCTTCGTCGGCGGCTTGGTGGCCGCCCTCGTCGGTGCGGCCTGCACGTTGCCGGTGCAGCCGGCGGTCGCGCGGCGCTGGTTGATCAGGTCGACGACGGCCTGCCGGTTGGCGATGCGCGCGTCCGAGAGGGCGTCCGGGTTGGCCCGCTGACCGGCGATGAAGTCCAGGTTGTTGCGCAGGGCGCCGTCCAGGCCCGCGCAGTTCTCGCCCGCGCTGCTCATGCCGGTGCTCACCGCGAACGCCCCGCCGGCCAGTGTCGCGGCCGCCACGCCGATCAGCAGTTTCCGGGCCCGGCCGCTCATCCTGTTCCTGCGGTACATGCAGCGCTCCTCCGCGTTCGTCCGGCTGCCCCGTTGCAGCATCGTTAGCTACGGGGCGGGCACCGCGAAGAGTTCAGACAGGTTTCTTAAATATTGTTAAGGGTCATCCTCAGAGACGCAGCGACTCCGGGGCGTGCAACCGCAGCATGGTCGCCCCGATGTCGGCCGGCACCCGGCGTTTGCT
The DNA here is from genome assembly GCF_053603475.1 of Actinoplanes sp. NPDC004185. Taxonomy (NCBI): domain Bacteria; kingdom Bacillati; phylum Actinomycetota; class Actinomycetes; order Micromonosporales; family Micromonosporaceae; genus Actinoplanes; species Actinoplanes sp. NPDC004185. Next base: position 4,449 of record NZ_JBSGFR010000009.1, read on the forward strand.
CACCAGCGAACCGACCACCATGACCAGGAACGCCAACGGCACGGTCCAGGCCGCGGGCTGCTCGATCAGCTGCGCCGGCCAGCCGGACAGCGGCGGCCCGAGCACCGTGATCAGCACCGCGGCCATCGCGGCGCCGCCGCCGGCCAGGATCCCCGCCACCGCGCCGACGTCGGTGAGCCCCCGCCACCAGATGCCGAGCACCAGCAGCGGGCAGAAACTCGACGCGGCCACGGCGAAGGCCAGCCCGACCACGCGCGAGACATCCATGTTGGCGACGTAGATCGACAGTGCCATCGGCACGATGGCGGCGAGCACGGTGGCCAGCCGGAAGTCCCGCACGGAACCACCCCGGTCGGCGTGCAGGATGTCGGTGAAGACCACCCCGGCGACGCTGGTGAGCAGGCCCGACGAGGTGGACAGGAACGCAGCCAGGGCGCCGGCGGTGACCAGGGCGCCGAGGAACTGGCCCAGGTGTCCGCCGCCGAGCGCCGCCTCGGGCAGGAGCAGCACCACGGCGTCGGTGCGGCCGGTCATCAGCAGCTGCGGGGTGTAGATCCGGCCGAGGACGCCGTACAGGGTGGGCAGCAGGTAGAAGCAGCCGACCAGGGCGAGCACCACCAGGGTCGTGCGCCGGGCCGAAGCGCCGTCGGGGTTGGTGTAGAAGCGGACCAGCACGTGCGGCAGACCCATCGTCCCCAGGAAGGTGGCCAGGATCAGCGAATAGGTGCCGAACAGCGTGGTGTCACCGCCGGGCAGCAGCCAGCCGGCGCCGCGGTTGTCGTCGACGGAGCTGACCTCGGGCACGGCCTCACCGGCGGCGAAGGTGCGCTCCTCGCCCTCGGCGACCCGGCTCTGCGAGCCGTCGGGCAGCCTGAGGGTCGCCGCTTCGGTGAAGGTCACGGTCGTGGTCGCCGCGAACGTCGGGCCGGCCGGGGGCGTCACGGCCGGGCGCCCGTCCGACTGCCACTGCATGACCAGGAAGATCACCGGTACGGCCAGAGCGGTCAGCTTCAACCAGTACTGGAACGCCTGCACGAAGGTGATCGCCCGCATCCCGCCCAGCGCCACGTTGGCGGTGACGACGAGACCGACGAGCAGCGCACCCCACTCGTACCGGCCGCCGGTGACCGTGGTGAACGTCAGGCCGGCGCCCTGCAGCTGCGGCACCAGGTAGAGACAGCCGATGAAGACGACGAAGACGGTGGCGAGCCGGCGCAGCACCGGCGACCGCAGCCGCACCTGGCAGAAGTCGGGCAGGGTGAACGCACCTGATCGGCGCAGCGGGGCGGCGACGAACAGCAGCAGGGCGAGATAGCCGGCCGCGAACCCGACGGGATACCAGAGCACGTCGACGCCGTAGCGCAGCACCAGGCCGGCGACGCCGAGGAAGGACGCCGCGGACAGGTATTCGCCACTGATCGCGGCGGCGTTCCAGCTGGGGCTGACCGAGCGGGAGGCGACCAGGAAGTCGGAGGTGGTGCGGGCGAAACGCAGCCCGTACGCGCCGATCCCGACCGTGATGCCCACGACCAGGAGCAGCCCCGGGACGACGTACGGGTTCACCCTTCCGGCCTGTTGATGACGGCGGTGAAGTCCTGCTCGTTGCGTTCGGCCCAGCGCACGTAGGCCCAGCCGACCCCGATCAGGAACGGGAAGGAGAGCAGGCCCAGCAGCAGCCAGGGCAGGTTGACGCCGAGCAGTTTGGCCCGGCCGACCGCGGGCGCCACGGCGAACAGCAGCGGCAGCGCGCCGAGGCCGGTCACCACGACCAGCGAGAGTCGCAGGGCGAGCGCCAGCTGGGCCCGTACCAGCCCCTTGACCAGGGCCTCGCCGACCGGCGTCTGCTCGGCGAGGTCGGCCCGCGCGGGGTCGGGCGCGGGCCGGCGCGCGGCTGCCTCGCCGAGGACGACGCGGGTACGCCGTACCTTGGTGCCGTCGGTCGGGTCGCCGTCCATGCCCGGCAGTCTTGCCGCCGCCGCGCCGATGTCAAGGTTGTCCTCAGCGCGGCGAGTTCCGGGCGCGCCGAGGACCGAACGGCATTGGTCGGCCACCGGCGCAGCGTCCGGCTCGCGTGGATCTCACCCCAAGAAGCGCAACCGCTCCCGAGAACCGTCCGGGTGGAGCACTTGAAGTGATCCATTGCCCTGATCGGTCAACTCAAGGAACGCTTGGTAAACCATCACCGCACGGTTCAAGACGTCTGTCTTGGAATCGCCCGTTTCGGAGGCAACTCTTTCTAAAGCTGCCATTGCGCGAGGTGTGAAGTTGGCAGTGACCCGTGTCAAAGAGCCACCCGTTGAGGCTTCAGCCTGGCCAGGGCCCGATGGCGGGCCACTTCGGTTCCGCCGAGGACGGGCTGCCGCGGTGTCCGCTTCGTCGTCCACGCTGCCTCCCTGTGTCTCTTCGGGCACGTTGTGTAGCAAACTCATCTCGCCTACTCCTTTGTTGCCGAAGTGAGTGGGCAATGGGTCGGCGTCCGGTGGCATCGGGCGTCGGCCCTTCCATTACCCAGAGTCACGCGTTTGGTGCATGGCTGTAATCGTGCCACACCAGGTGATCCTTTGGTAATCCTGCGGTCACTAAGTGCTGCACGAGACACCCCCTGGATCGGTCCATCTGTACATACGTCGTGGACGCGTGCGGCGCTCACGTTAGCGGCAAGACGCTCAAGTTGACCATGCATCAGGGGAGTTTTGGCTGCTAGCACGCTGGGTCCAGTTCGCTGGTCCAAGTTTGTGTCGTACCCCCATGTCAGAGTTGGCGGCGTGTTCGCATAGGTCGCAACGGGCGCGGGGGCGCGCGGCGCGAGCATATCGTTACCGGTGGGTACGCGTTTCAGTCATACGAATCGCATCAGACGTGCGCCCGTCTATGTCACTTTGTGTGTATGCTGTGCCTCGATGACCTTCATCGGGTGCCTCCTGCCTGACTGAAGACAGCAGTCCGTAGTTAACCGGCACGAAGGGCAGTCGATGGCGATCAGCGGTAGCGGTGAGCCCGAGGCAGGGCGAGAGATGGACCTGTCCCGCGAAGCTCCCTCTCCGGCTCTTCGGGAGGAATTCCTTGAGCGGCTCCATATCGAGGCCGGCACCGGCGATGTAACCGGTCGGATCTCGTTGGGCGTCAAGGGCAGCCTGCTGCCGGTGGCGAATCTGCTGGTCAGCACCGTCTGCACAATCGGTGGGGTCTTCTGCGCATGGGCGCTCTTTCATCTGGAAGGAACCCACCCCGTCATCACGCTGAGCGCTGCCGCTGCGGTTGGGTTCCTGGTATGGCGTGCCTGCTGTGCCTTCCTTCGTCATCGATAGCCAACGCATCAACCGAGACAGAGACGGAGATCTCTCATGTCGCAGATCCTCAAGTGGTCCCTCCGCGAGTCCCCCGCGGGGATGCGGGGAAATTCCGACACGACTCATCGCCCCAAGCACGCCGCGCGAGGCGGCTACACATGGCTGCACCGGGCGCGGCAACTGACGCTGGCCGACGAGATCCTTGCCGCCGCTCGGGAGCTTTTCGACAGCGTTGACGAACTGCACTACTGCCACGACTGGCCTTACGAGCCAGCCGAGCAGCGCGCGTTTGACGCCGTCCACCAAGCTCGCAAGGCCATCAGCCGGGGAGGCGAAATGACCGAGGCGCAACTCCTGCACGCCCTCCTGCCGGTAACGCACGAGTGGTGGCCGGAGTTGTCGCCGCTGGTGGCCGACGCCAGAGCGGCTGTCGAGCGGATCCGCTGCGCTGCCGCTGATGCGAAGTATGGGCCTGGCCATCAGGCCGTCGGATCGGCTGCCGCGTAAGGCTGGCAGCAGCCCACCGAGGCCGCTGCACACCGATGTCATGAACGAACCAGGCTTGAGCTCCAGTCTCAGTACGAGGGGTAGTCGCCCGGGCAACTCCTCGGTGCCGGCGCCGGCCGGTGGGCCAGCAGGTCCCGGGCCTGCTGCCGGCCCAGATTCCAGCCGCGCCAGTCGTCCTCGTTCTGCTCGAGGTCGGCGGCGATCGGGGCCAGCACGCAGTTCCGGTTGGTGCCGGTCAGCCGGTCCAGGGCCGGGACGGCGTCGGCGGAAAGGTTCGACAGGTAGCGGGTGTCGATGCGGTCGGTCTGCTCGTACCGGGTGACGTTGTGGTCGGCGATCAGCCGGTCCGGGTTGGCGCCGGCCAGGCCGAGCAGCGCCAGCACCCCGGCGGCGACCACGGCCCGGGGCAGCCACCGCGCGGTGAGCCGGATGCCCGCGATCAGGATGAGCACGAAGACCAGGCCGAGCCACACCTCGCAGAGCGAGACGAGCAGGCGCAGCCGGGTCAGGCCGTACGTGTCGGCATAGAGGTCCATGCGATGCGTGGCCGAGGCGACCACGACCAGGGTGAGCAGGGAGAGAGCGCCGAGGATCACGCGGATCAGGACGTGGTCGGTGCCGGTGTCCCGCGGAGCCCAGCGGGCCGCCCCGGCGAGAACCACGAGCGTCAGGCCGGTGACGACCAGCAGCTGCCAGAAGCCGCCGCGGGCGTACTCGGCGTAGGTCAGGCCGTCGGTGTCCAGAACATGCTTCGACCCTCCGAACAGGACGGTCAGCTGCACGGCGACGAACATGGCGAACAGCAGCACCAGCAACGTCAACGGCACTGCCCACTCGAGCCGGGCGACCCGGCGACCACCGGGCCGCTCCAGCCCGTCGAGATCCGGCGGCGCGGCCCGCAGATACGCGGCGCCGCCGAGCGCGAACGCTGTGACGGCGAAGACGAAGACCCAGCGGAAAACGGTGACACCGTTGATGTCGGGCATCGCCCGGCCGACCAGATCGGCGAAAGCGGCATCGGCCGAGGCGAACAAGGACCCGAAGACGACAAGAAGGGCGACCGAGACGGAAACCGTGGCGGCGACCCGTAGACCCTTGCCGCCACCCTTCGTACGCGCGGCGGCGAGCCCGCGCCGGACCCAGGGAAGAGCGCGGAAGCTCGCGAGAGGAGCCATGAGCACGGCGACGACCATGGCCCGCAAGGATCGCCCACCGGCCACGGCCAGGGCGCCGGTGACCACGGCGGTGCACAGGCAGAGGAAGAAGAGCCAGCCCGCGGCCCGGAACGTGCCGACCGCGAGCAGGGCGACGGTGGCTGCTGACCAGAAGAAGCGGTCGTTGCTGAGGGCTCGGGGGCCGCGGCGGACGAGCGGGGCGGGGCCGGTGGTTCTGGGCTCGGGATCGGGCACGACGCGGGCGATGACGAGGGCGGCGACGCCGGCGATGGCGGTGACGAACCAGCCCACGCCGGCGCGGTCGAGAGGGACGCTGAGGGCGGCCACCGCGGCGGCGGCCAGGAGGGCGACGATGGTTGCGCGGGAGGCCGGACGGGTGGGGCCGGGCCAGCGTTTGCCGAACAGGGATACGTCGGCCCATGGTCCGTGCAGTTGAGCCACCGGCAGCGCGGCCGGGTGGGCAGGTTGTGGGTGACTTTTCTGGGCGGTCGCCGGGGCAGGGCGGCTTGCGGGGGCGCCGGGTTGGTCGGCGGTCTGTGCCCGGATCCATTCGGGGGTGGCCACCCGCTTCGTCTGAGCCACGCCTGGTGCGGCTGCCGGGCCGGGTCCGGTCGGCGAAGCCGAGGCGGCGTCGCTCGGCCCGGCCGAAGAAGCAGTGGCCTGGTCACCCGCTGAGTGATCAGGTGCGCCGGCCGGATCGTTCTCAGGCGTCGGGGCTTGGTTTTCGGACACGGTGAAGTCCCCCTTCAGGAGGGTGAGAGCCGAACTGCGTCAGGAGAGCGAAGGACGGACCGGCTGCAAGGGCAGAGTCACGTGGATCAGGCAGCCCGGCCGCTGCGCCTGCACGGTCGTCCCCGGTGGGTTGGCGGTCGGGGGCCGGGCCGGGTCGACGACGGCGATCGTTCCGCCGTGGAGCTGGACCACCCAGTGGGCGATGGCCAGGCCCAGCCCCGTGCCGCCGTCCTTGGCCCGTTCGCCTCGGGTGAAGCGTTCGAAGACCCGGTCGCGGTCGGCCGGGAGGATGCCTTCGCCCTCGTCCGCCACCGCCACCACGACGTGGTCGTCGTGGCGTTCGGCCCGGACGGTGACCGTGCCGCCCAGCGGGCTGTGCCGGGCCGCGTTGTCGAGCAGGTTGGCGAAGACCTGGTGCAGGCGTTCGCGGTCGCCTTCTATGCGCAGGGCCGGGGCTGCGACCACGAACTGGACGTCGTGGCCGGCGCCGTCCGCGTTCACGATTGCTTCGCGGATCACGTCGTTCAGGAAGCTCCGGACGTCGATCGGCGCGCTGGCCAGCGGGACGACGCCGGCATCCAGGCGGGACAGATCGAGCAGCTCGGTCACCAGGCGGCCCAGGCGTTCGGTCTGGGTCAGGGCGGTGCGCATGGTTTCCGGCTCGGCGTCGGAGACGCCGTCGACGATGTTCTCCAGGAGGCCGCGCAGGGCGGTGATCGGGGTGCGGAGTTCGTGCGAGACGTTGGCGATCAGCTCGCGGCGTTGCCTGTCCGCCGCGGCCAGGTCCGCGGCCATCTGGTTGAACGCTGTGGCCAGCTCGCCGATCTCGTCACGGGACGTGGCGCGGACCCGGCGGGTGTAGTCGCCGCGGGCCATCGCCCGGGCCGCGTCGGTCATCTCCCGCAGCGGGACCGTGGTGCCGTGCGCCGCCACCTGCAAGGTGACCAGCCCCAGGGCGACCGCGATCGCGAACCAGGACAGCTCCACGCGCATGAAGTCGAGGCTCCACCAGAAGATCAGCAGGCCGACGCCCCCGGCCAGGCCGAGCGCCACCGACAGCTTCGCCTTGATCGAGCGGACCGGGTCGAGCGGGCGGGGCAGCAGGCCGAGCGCTGGGGCCAGCCAGCCGAGGGCCAGGCTCAGCGGCAGCGACACCCAGCGCAGCAGGCGGCTGAGCACCCGGGAGTTCATCGTTCGACTTCCAGGGCGTACCCGACGCCGTGGACCGTGCGGATCAGGTCGGCGCCCAGCTTGCGGCGCAGGCCCTTGATGTGGCTGTCGACCGTGCGGGTGCCCGAGGCATCGGCCCAGCCCCACACGTCGGCGAGCAGCCGCTCCCGCGGCAGCACCGTGCGGGGCCGACCGGCCAGGTGCACGAGCAGGTCGAACTCCGTGGGGGTCAGCTTGGCCTCGACGCCGGCCCGCTGGACGCGGCGCTCGGCCAGGTTGATCTCCAGGTCGCCGAAGCGCAGCAGCTGCGACTCCGCCGGGGTGGGGTCGCTCGGGGCGGTGCTGCGGTCGGCCCGGCGGAGCAGGGCGTGCACCCGGGCGGTGAGCTCGCGCATCGAGAACGGCTTGGTGAGGTAGTCGTCCGCGCCGACCGCCAGGCCGACCAGCAGGTCGGTCTCGTCGTCGCGGGCTGTGAGCATGAGGACCGGTACGCCGCGTTCGGCCTGGATGCGCCGGCACACCTCGAGACCGTCGAAGCCGGGCAGCATGACGTCGAGGACGATCGCGTCCGGCCGGGTGCGCCGGGCGGCATCGACCGCGCTGGGGCCGTCGCCGGCGATGTCGACCGTGAAGCCCTCCGCGCGCAGCCGGGCCGCCACCGCCTCGGCGATGGTGCGTTCGTCCTCGACCACGAGGACCCTCTTTGCCGTCACAGCGCCCCCTCTGCTCCGCCCGCATCGTGCGTGGCCGGTGCAAGGCCGGCATGCCCCCGTGACTGCCGATCTGCCCCGCGCCGAGCAGCCTATTGACCAGTCGTGCAGGCGCGGGGGTGGCTTTGTGGATAACCTGTGAAGATGATCGGCCTGTGGATAACTCTGGGGATAACGCTGTGGGCTTGTGGATAACCCTGTGGATCCGATGGGGGTGAACGGGGGATTCAGCGGGTCCAGTCGTGTTTCGCGGCGCGGATGAGCTTGTCCTTCAGCTCCCGGGTGTGGCGCCGGCTCACCGGCAGCTCGGCGCCGTCTATCGCCACGACGTAACCCGACTGGGTCAGGCGCAGCTCCGCGACCAGGCGCAGCTGCACCAGGTACGAGCGGTGGATACGGACGAAACCGGCGTCCGCCCAGCGCTCGGCCAGCGTCGCCAGCGACACCCGGACCAGGTGGGACGCGTCGATCGTGTGCAGCCGGGCGTAGTCGCCCTGCGCCTCGACCCAGCGCACCGACGAGCGGGGCAGCATCCGGGTGGTCCCGGCCAGCTCGACCGGGATGCTGGGCTCGTCCTGCGGCTTCGCCGGGGTCGGCGGCGGGGTGGCGCGCAGCCCGGCGACGCGGCGCAGGGACTCGCCCAGCCGTTCGGAGCGCACCGGCTTGCGGACGTAGTCGGTCACACCCAGGTCGAACGCGTCCACCGCGCCGTCGTCGTACGCGGTCACGAACACGATCGCCGGTGGCCGGGCGAAGCGGTGCAGGATCCGGGCCAGCTCCATGCCGTCCAGCCCGGGCATCCGGATGTCCAGGAACACCGCGTCGACCTCGGTGTCCCGCAGGACCCGCAGCGCCTCGGTGGCGTCGCCGGCGCGGTGCACGAAGGCGACCCGGTCATCGGCGTTGAGCAGGTACGCGAGCTCGTCCAGGGCGGGCGGCTCATCATCCACGGCCAGCACGACGAGGCTCATGCCCGTACCCCGGGATGGAATTTCGGCACCCGCATGCTCACTTTCGTCCCCGCGCCCGGCGCGGTCTCCACCACCAGCCCGAAGTGGTCCCCGAACACCGAGCGCAACCGCTCGTCCACGTTCGAGAGCCCGACGTGCTGCCCGGCGTCGTCGTCGCGGGCGTTGACCGCCTCGGCGATGCCCGCCGCGAGCACCGCCGGGTCCATGCCGACCCCGTCGTCCTCGACCGTGATGTGGCATTCGGCACCCGCGTCCCGGGCCTCGATGCTCACCATACCGACGCCCGGCTTACGCGACAGTCCGTGCCGGACCGCGTTCTCCACCAGCGGTTGCAGGCACAGGAACGGCAGGCCGACCGGTAGCACCTCGGGCGCGATCTGCAGGCGGACCTGGAGGCGGTCGCCGAACCGGGCCCGTTCGATGGTCAGGTACCGGTCGATCGAGCGCAGTTCCTCGGCCAGGGTGGTGAAGTCGCCGTGCGCGCGGAACGAGTAGCGGGTGAACTCGGCGAACTCCAGGATCAGCTCGCGGGCGCGTTCCGGGTCGGTGCGCACGAACGATGCGATGGCGGTCAGCGCGTTGTAGATGAAGTGCGGGCTGATCTGGGCGCGCAGGGCGCGCACCTCGGCGCGGGCCAGCCGCTCGCGGGAGGAGTCCAGCTCGGCCAGGGCGAGCTGGGAGCTGGCCCAGCGCGCGGTCTCCATGGTGGCCTGGACCAGGCCGGGCGCGGGCTGATCGTCGGCCACGGCCACCAGAGCGGCCACGGCCTGCCCGTCCGCGCCGGTCAGTGGGGCGACGACCGCACCGCGCACCACGCAGTCCATCCGGTCGCAGGGCAGGTCGGCGCCGCCCAGCACGATCGACCGGTTGGCCCGGACGGCCCGGTCGGCCGCCGCGGTGAACTGGGCGCTGTGGTGCCCGCCGCGCCCGTCGAAGGCCAGGCACCGCTCGCCGTCGGCGACGGTGAGCCCGGGCGCGCCGACCAGGCGCCGCAGATGCCGTGCGGCCTTGGCGGCCGACGACGGGGTCAGGCCGGTACGCAGCGGCTCGGCGGCCAGGGAGGCGGTGTGCAGGACGTCGTACGTGGCTCGCTGTCCCGCCGTGGCGATTCCTCGCCGGGCCCGGAGCCGCAGCACGGCGACGACCGCACCGACCAGGGCGGCCAGCACGGCAAGAACCGCCAGCACACTGCCGACCTGACCAGCCACGCACGCATCCTGACCGGAAAGTTCCGGAAAAACCAGCTCAGGGAGTTAATACGCGCCCTTGCGCTTCAGCACTACCCAGATGGTCCGCCAGAGGATGCCCAAGTCGTACGTGAGCGACCAGTTGTCGACGTAGTAGAGGTCCAGCCGGACCGCCTCGTCCCAGGACAGGTCCGAGCGCCCCGACACCTGCCACAGGCCGGTGATGCCCGGGCGCACCAGCAGCCGGCGCCGCACGTCACCCAGGTAGTCGCCGTCGTCGGCGGGCAGCGGGCGCGGTCCGACCAGCGACATCTCGCCCTTGAGCACGTTGATCAGCTGGGGCAGCTCGTCCAGCGAGGTGGCCCGCAGCTTGCTCCCGAACCGGAAGATCCGGGGATCCTCCTTCATCTTGAAGAGCATGCCGTCGGCCTCGTTGAGCTCCTCCAGCGTGGCCTTGCGCTCCTCGGCGTCCACGTCCATGGTCCGGAACTTCCACACCCGGAAGGTGTGACCCTCGTGGCCGACCCGGGGCTGGCGGAAGAAGACCGGTCCGGGGCTGGCCATCTTGATGCCGATGGCGATCACGGCCAGGACCGGGCTGAGCAGGAGCAGGCCGAAGAAGGCGGCGACCCGGTCGAGCAGGTTCTTGGCCAGCCAGCCGGGGCCGGAGAGCGTCGGCTCCTCGACGTGCAGCAGCGGCAGGCCCTCGATCGGGCGGATGTGCACGCGCGGGCCGGCGATGTCGGTGAGCTGCGGGGCGACCACCAGGTCGACGCCGGTGCCCTCCAGGGCCCAGGCCAGCCGGCGCAGCTCGCCGGGCTCGGCGCTGGCCGAGCCGCAGACCGCGATCGTGTCCCCGCCGACCTCGCGGACCAGGGCGAGCACGTCACGGCCGGCGTAGACGGGCACGGGGGTCTCGATGCCTCTGGCCGCGGAGTAGCCGTCGGTGAGGTGGATGGCCACCGGGATGAGGCCGGCGGCGGGGCTGCGGGTGACGGCCGTGTAGACCTCGAGGGCCTCGGGCAGGGTGCCCATCAGGATCATCCGGTGCGCGCCGTGACCGGTGCGCCGCCGGGCCACGTGCAGCACCTGCCGGGCCGAGTAACGGCAGAACAGGATGAAGATCAGCGCGGCCACGCAGACGTAGGCCACCGTCACGCGGGAGAGCTGGGTGCGCGTGCCGAAGGCCAGCAGCGAGACCGCGGCCACGACCGTGATGGAGGAGCGGAAGACCCGTTTGAACTCTTCGCTGCCCAGCCCCAGGTAGCGGCGGTCGTAGCTGCCGTTGGCCCAGAGCGTGAAGATCCAGCCCAGCGGCAGCGCGACGAAGGCGACGAAGTAGAACACGTGCACCCGGTCGGAGAAGCCGGAGTCCGCCTTCTGGATGAAGGTGACGGCAAGGGCGCTGGCCAGGATCGCCGAGACGAAGTCCAGGACGATCAGGACCAACGTGTACGGCCGGTGCCAGCGCGACAGTCGGCGGTGGGAGCGGGTCCACGCGGATCTGGGTATGCCGTTGCTGGGTGGCGGCTCCTGCTGCCACTCGAAACTGTCGTACGGCATGCTGCTCCGGCTCTTGCTGGTTTCCGGGCGCTGGAGGCTTGTGGTCACCTCGCCTACGTCCTCCCGCATCACGTACCGCCCACACCGAGAACATTACGCACCGCCACGGCCCTGGGGGGTCCGGCGGGGCCGCCGGTTCCTAGCGCGCCGCGCACGAAGCGTGGGACCGGGCCACTATACCGATGGAACGGTCCAGAAGAAGGGGACGTTGCGCCCGCTTTCCCCCACGGAACGGCTTGTGCACGCTCAGTGACTATCGGATCAACTTGGACAACCGGCGGTCGGCGAGCGGCTTTCCGCCCGTCTGGCACGTCGGGCAGTACTGCAGGCTCTTGTCGGCGAACGAGACCTCGCGGACTGTGTCACCGCACACCGGGCAGGGCAGGCCGGTGCGGGCGTGGACCCGCATCCCGGCGCGCTTCTCACCCTTGAGCTCGGCGGCCTTCTGCCCCACCGAGCGGGTCACGGCGTCGGTCTCCACCTGGCGCATGGCCTCGAACAGGGTGCTGATCTGCTCGTCGGTCAGCTTGTGGGTCAGCGCGAACGGCGACATCTTCGCCACGTGCAGGATCTCGTCGGAGTAGGCGTTGCCGATGCCGGCCAGCACCTCCTGGTCGGTGAGCACGCCCTTGACCTGGCCCCGGCGGCTGCGCAGCCGCTCGGCGAACTGGTCGCGGTCGACCTCCAGCGCGTCGGGGCCCAGCCGCGACACGCCGGGCACCTCGGCGGGGTCACGCACGAGGTACGCCGCCAGTGACTTCTGGGTGCCGGCCTCGGTCAGGTCGAAGCCGGACTCGTCGTCGAGGCGTACCCGGATCGCGATCGGCCCGCTGCCCGGCTTGAGCGGCGCGGGCGACTTGAACGACTCGCGGTAGTGCAGCCAGCCGGCCCGGGCCAGGTGCACGACCAGGTGCAGCTCCGGGCCCAGGCTGAGATCCAGGAACTTGCCGTGCCGGCCGGCGGCGGTGACGACCAGGCCGGCGACAGCGGAGGCGGGCGGGTCGTAGGTCTTCAGCGCGCTGAAGGACGAGACCTCGAAACGCTGGACGGTACGGCCGACCGCACGCTCCCGCAGGTACGCAGCGAGCGCCTCGACCTCGGGAAGCTCCGGCACGCCCTCAACGGTAGCGTTTCCCGGCGTGAAGGTCGTCGTAGCGCACAACAGATATCGCGAGGCCATCCCGTCCGGCGAGAACGTCATCGTCGACACGGAGATCGCGCAGCTCACGGCGGCCGGGATCGAGGTGCTGCCGTTCCAGCGCGCGTCCGACTCGATCGGGGAGCTGCCGCTGGCGCAGAAGGCCCTGCTGCCGCTGTCGCCGATCTTCGGCCGGGCGGCGCAGCGGGACCTCGCGGACCTGCTGCGGCGGGAGCGCCCGGATCTGCTGCACCTGCACAACCCGTACCCGTTGCTGTCGCCGTCGGTCGTGCGGACCGCGCACGCGCACGGCGTGCCGGTCGTGCAGACCGTGCACAACTACCGGCAGGTCTGCTCGTCCGGGCTCTACTTCCGGGACGGGCACAACTGCCACGACTGCCGGGGCAGGGTGGTGGGCTGGCCGGCCGTCGTGCACAAGTGCTACCGCGGCTCGGCGGCGCAGAGCGCCCTGATGGCGACCACGCTGGCGGTGCACCGGCCGACCTGGAAGTCGGTGGACCGCTACATCGCGCTGACCGGGCGGATCGCCGAGCACCTGCGGAACTACGGCATTCCGGACGACCGCATCGTGATCAAGCCGAACGGCCTGCCGGATCCCGGCGATCCGGAGCCGCTGGGTGACGGTTTCCTGTACGCCGCCCGGCTCTCCCCCGAGAAGGGCCTGGCGCTGCTGCTCGACGCGTGGCGCCGGCACCCCGACGGGGCGCTGGGACAGCTGCGCATCGCGGGCGACGGGGAGCTGCGGCCGCTGGCCGAGCAGGCGGCGGCCGAGCGGGCCGACGTCACCTATCTCGGCCCGCTCGACCAGGCCGGCATGGTCGCCGCCCGCCGCGCCGCCTCGGTGATCGTGGCCGTGCCGACCTGGGACGACGTGCTGCCGACGGTGATCCTGGAGGCGATGGCCGCGGGCCGGCCGGTGCTCGGCACCGACGTCGGCGGGATCCCGTACCTGCTCGGGATCGGCGAAACCGTGGCCCCGGCGGGCTGGGCGGTCGGGCCCGACCCGGAGAAGCTGGCCACCGCGCTGCCGATCGCCCGCGTCGACGCCGCGGCCGTCGCGCCCGCCGCCCGCGACCGCTACCTGCAGGCTTTCCACCCGGACGTGGTGACCCGGCGACTCATCGACATCTATGCCGGGCTCACAGGCAATTCCCACCCCGCATCGAGGTAGATCACCATCGAAACGGGGAAAGCTGGCCCCGTGACCGAAGCCAAACTTTCGCGCCGCAACCTCCTGCTCGGCGTCGGCGGCGCCGTGGTCTTCACCGCGGCCGGCGCCGGGGCCGGCTATGCGATCGCCGACAGCAAGGACGACGCCGGAACGCCGCCGGCCGCCCCGCAGGCCGGTCCCGCGAAGTACCGGTCCCGCCCCGACCTGCGCACGCTGCCCGACGTCACGATCACGACGCCGGCCAACGCGACCGCCCCCGGCTACATCTTCCTGACCCCGGCGTCCGGGACGGGGCTCTGGGGTCCGCTGATCGTCGACGACAAGGGTTCGCCGGTCTGGTTCCGCAAGGTGCCCGACCCGGCCACGGTGGCGATCGACTTCAAGGTCCAGCAGTACCGGAACAAGCCCGTCCTGACCTGGTGGGAAGGGACCATCGGCGGCACCGGCGGGCAGGGCGTCGGGCAGGGCGAGTTCGTCATCGCCGACACCTCGTACCGGGAGATCACCCGGGTCCGGGCGGCGGGCTCCGAGCAGGCTGATCAGCACGACTTCGTGATCACGCCGGACGACACCGCGATCTTCTGGGTCTACGACCCGGTCCCGTACGACTTGTCCGCGCTCGGTGGGCCGGCCGACGGCGTGCTGCACGACGGGGTGATCCAGGAGGTCGACATCCGGACGGGCAAGCGGGTCTTCGAGTGGCGGGCCCGGGACCACGTCGAGCTGTCCGAGTCGTACGCGCCGCTGCCCGAGGGCGACTCCGCGCACCTGCCGTACGACTACTTCCACGCCAACTCGGTCGGGCTCGACGCGGACGGGCACATCCTCGCCTCGGCCCGGCACACCTGGACCAATTACAAGATCGATCGCAAGTCGGGCAAGGTGCTCTGGCGCATCGGCGGCAAGAAGTCCGACTTCACCGTCGACGAGAGGGCCAAGTTCAGCTGGCAGCACGACTTCCGGCGCCGGCGCGACGGGTCGTACAGCATCTTCGACAACGGCGCCGGCATCACCAAGGAGCGCGAGCAGTCCCGCGGCCTGATCTTCAAGGTCGACGAGGCCGCCCGGACGGTCACCTTCGTGCAGGAGTTCCTGCACCCCGAGAAGCTCTCGGCCCCGACGCAGGGCAACTTCCGCGAGCTGGCCGACGGCGGCTCGTTCATCGGCTGGGGGCAGAAGCCCTACTTCACCGAGTACGCCCCGGACGGCACCGTGCGGCTCGACGGGCACCTGCCGCTCGACAACCAGTCGTACCGCGCGTACAAGGCTGAGTGGGCCGGGGCGCCGCTGGACCAGCCCGCCCTGGGCCTGCACGTCGATGGCGGCAACGTGGTCGTCAGCACCAGCTGGAACGGCAGCACGAAGGTCGCCAAGTGGCGGGCCCGGGCCGGCGGCCAGCCGCGCGCGCTGACCCAGACCGCCGAGGCCGGCCGCACCGGCTTCGAGACCACGCTCAAGCTGCCGGGCACCCCGGAGTACGTGGTCGCCGAAGCGCTCGACAGCAACGGCAAGGTGCTGGGGACCTCGTCGGCGATCCCCGTGCGCGTCTGAGTCAGCCCTTCAGGGCAGACCGGCCCGAGAAGGCGATGCTGGCGGCCAGGAAGGCGCCGTTGACCAGCGTGAACGCGCCGATCACGAAGATCGTCCACTGTGGCGCCAGAGTCAGCACCAGGCCGGCCAGGGCGATCACCGCGCCGTAGTCGCGGACCAGCTTGACCACGCGGACGGGCAGCGAGCGGCTCGTCACCATGCTCGACGCCTGGCTGCCGGTCTGCATCACCGAGGTGACCAGGTTGACCATCCAGGTGCCCGCGAAGGCGGCGACCAGCCACGCCGGGGTCTCCGGAACCTGCGCCTCGGCGACTGCGGACAGGGCCGCCACCAGCGCGATCTGACCGGCCACGTCGCACAGCACGTCGACCCGGCCGCCGGCCGCGCTGGTCTGGCCGGTGACCCGGGCCAGCTGGCCGTCCGAGCAGTCCAGCGCGTACGCGAACTGCCATCCGACCAGCGCGAGCAGTCCCACCGGCCAGGCCCACACCTGGCCCTCGGCCACCGGGCCGGCCGCCGCCACGACCACGAACGAGACCAGGCAGCTGAGCCCCAGATTCGCCACGGTCAGCACGGTGGGTGCGAGCCGGTGCTTGTGGGCGAAGACGGCGATCCGGGCACCGACCCGCTGGCTGATCGCCTCACTGAACAGCCCGCCACCCCGGTTGACGCCGTAGTAGTCGGCGGCGGTGGGCGGGCGTTCCACTGTCGGCTCAGCGGCCGGCGACGGCGTCGTCATATTCGGCCAGCTTCCTGCGGATCTCGTCCGGCGACATCGCGAGGTGTTCCAGGATGGTGTAACGGTCCGGCCGGGTCCGCGGCGCGAAGTCGACGACCTCGACCAGCTGCTCGCGGGTCAGGCCGACGTCGGCGGCCGTGCGGGGCAGGCTGTGCCGCACCAGGCAGTCGGACATCTGGGCGAAGCGGCGCTCGTCGCCCCGCAGGAACGTGCAGTACAGCGCGCCCAGGCCGGCGAGCTCGCCGTGCGAGGCCGTGCCGGGGAACAGCGTGTCCGTCGCGTGGATGATCTCGTGGCAGCCGCCGCTGCACGGGCGGCTGCTGCCGCACACCGCCATGGCCAGGCCGCTCGAGATCAGCGCCTCGGCCAGGATGGTGACGAACGCGTCGTCCTGCATGTCGCCCGGCATGCTGAGAATGGCCTCGGCGCCGACCCGCGACAGGGACGCGGCCAGGCCGTCGACCGGCTCGCCGCGGACCTCCCGGCCCAGGTCCCAGTCGGCCAGCGCGCTGATGTTGCTGATCACGTCGCCGATGCCGGCCCGGTTGACCCGGTCCGGGCCGTTCTCCACGAAGTCCAGGTCGACGATCACCGCGTACGGGATGTGCACCCCGTACGAGCCTTTGATCCCGTCGTTGATGAGGCTGGCCACCGGGGACGCGATGCCGTCGTTGGCCAGGCTGGTGGCCACCGACACCATCGGCATGCCCCAGCGGTTGGCCGCGTACTTGGCCGCGTCGACGGTCTTGCCGCCACCGATGCCGACCACCGCGTCGTACGAGCGGGAGCGCAGCTTCGCCGCCAGCTCCAGCGCGGCGTCGAGGGTGCCGCCGGTGGTCGTGTAGACGTCGGCCGAGCCCAGCGACGGCCGGATCATCTCGGCGATCCGCTCACCCTGACCCGGGCCGACCACCACGGCCACGTCACCGCCGGCCGAGATCCGGCCGTCGGCCAAAATGCGGCCCAGGTCCGCGACCGCGCCCCGGCGGACGTCGATGTGCAGCGGCGTCTGGACGCTGCGGGCTAGTAACGGCATGCGATGTCCCGCGCCTTGGCGAGGTCGTCGTGGTTGTCCACCTCGACCCACGGGATGTCGCCGATCGCCGCGCCCCGGATCTCACCGCCGCGGTTGGCGTACTCCTGGTAGCCGTCCTCGTAGTACAGGTCGGGGTTGCGCTCGAAGGTCGCCTGCAGCGCGTCGGCCAGCCCGGCGGCCGCCTCGGCCTCGATGATCGTGGCGCCGATGTACTCGCCCGATGCCTCGGCCGGCTCCATGAGCTTCGTGATCTTCGTGAGCCGGCCATCTGCCGAGAAGACAGCCTTCATCTCCTCGTCAGCAAGCTTCTTCACATTGTCGATGGCGAGCAGGATGCCGGGGCCGCGGTTGGCCAGCAGGGTCTGCTCGACGCTCACCGGGTGCACGGTGTCGCCGTTCACGAGCAGTGCACCCTGGGCGAAGTGGTCCCGCGCCAGCCACAGCGAGTAGGCGTTGTTCCACTCCTCGGCCTTGTCGTTGTGCACCAGGGAGATCTTCACGCCGTACTTCTGCTCGAACGCGTCCTTGCGCTGCTCGACCGCGCCGGCCTGGTAGCCGACCACGATCGTCACGTCCGTCAGCCCGGCCGCCGCGAGGTTGCGCAGGGAGATGTCCATGATCGTGGTCTCCCCGTCCACGGGGACCAGCGCCTTGGGCAGCGTGTCCGTGTAGGGGCGCAGCCTGCGTCCGGCGCCGGCGGCGAGTACCAAGCCGATCATGGGGTGGTTCCTTCCCGAAGTGAGGGGCGTGCCAGCCGAGGATAGCGGTGGGTTCACATACCGAGATTGTGCAGGACCGCGGAGCCGTCCTCGGCCAGTGCGGAAAATGCTTGCGTGCGGATGACCGGCGCTGGAAGAAATGCGGCCGTCGTCGCCCCCGACGAGAGCTCCGCCGTCGGACGGCGGGGTCGGGGGACACTCGAAAAATGACATAGAGCCTGCTCGTAAGCTTGGGGCATGACCGCTGAGCAGCTGATCTCGTTCGCAAGAGGGGCTCCGTCCCTGGACATCATCGACGTGCAGGGCCTCAAGGCCGCCGCCGCCCGGGCCTTCGACGCCGATCCGGCCGGGGTGACCGCCTACGGCACCTCTGTCGGTTACGTCCCGCTGCGCAAGTGGATCGCCGAGAAGCACGGCGTCGACGCGGACCAGGTCATCGTGACGAACGGTTCGCTGCAGGCCGACGCGTTCCTCTTCAACCACCTGGTCAACGCCGGCGACGACGTGATCGTGGAGAAGCCGACCTACGACCGCACCCTGCTGAACCTGCAGAACCTGGGCGGCAAGGTGCACCAGGTGACGATCGAGCCGGACGGCATCGACGTCGCCGAGCTCAAGGGGATGCTCGAGGCGGGCCTGCGCCCGAAGCTCGCCCACATCATCCCGAACTACCAGAACCCGGCCGGTGTCACGCTCTCCCTGGAGAAGCGGCAGGCCCTGCTGAGCCTGGCGGTCGAGTACGGCTTCACGATCTTCGAGGACGACCCGTACGTGGACATCCGCTTCCGCGGCGAGGCCCTGCCGTCGATGCTGTCGATGGACTCGGAGAACGTGGTCGTGCACGCCTCCAGCTTCACCAAGACGGTGTGCCCCGGTGTGCGCGTCGGTTACCTGGTCGGCCCGGCCGCCCTGATCGACGCCATCGCCAAGAAGGCCACCAACCTCTACATCTCGCCCGGCATGGTGTCCGAGGCGATCGTGCACCAGTTCTGCGTCTCGGGCGACATCGAGCGGTCGGTGCAGACGGTCAGCACGGCGCTCGCCGAGCGGGCCCGGGTCCTCGCCGCCTCGCTGCGCGAGCACATCCCCGGCGCCACCTTCACCGAGCCCGACGGCGGCTACTTCCTGTGGGTGGATCTGCCGTCCTCGGTGGACGTCGACAAGCTGTTCCCGGCGGCCATGAAGAAGGGTGTCGCCGTGGTCAAGGGCAGCGACTTCCTGCTGGACGGCGGTAAGTCGTCGGTGCGGCTGGCGTTCTCCGCGGTCACCGTCGACCAGATCGACGAGGGCGTACGCCGGCTGGCCGCGGCCATCGCCGAGGTCTCTGCCTGATACCTGCCTGACTGTCGGGTTTCCGACACTGCGCCTCAGACGCCGGTCCCGGGTTTCGCCGGGACCGGCGTTCGGCTCACAATGCTGCTGCACCGGCTGCATGACCATGCGGCCCGGTGCGTCGACACCCACCCCCGCCCCCCGGCGCCGGGCGGGCCGATCGCACCTTCACCCCCCGAAATGCGGCCGGTCCGTCCGGCGCCACCCGGCCGGCCGGCATGCGGGTGGCCCGGCCGGGCAAGGTAACGGGCGTAGCCTCGTGCAGGCCTCACCCCGAGGCCGGCCGACATCACCCCTGGGGGAGGCAGCCATGAGCGACGACGTGCACCGCAGCCGGACCACCGGCGTCAACCGGTCACTGTCCCGGGCCTGGACCGCCCCGGTCCGGGCGATGAACCGCTTCCTCGGCGCCGACGACGGCCGGCCCGACGAGCCCGGCCGGCCCTACCACGGCACGGCGGTGGTGGACTGCGGCGTCTACGTCGACGGCAAGCGCGAGCCCGGTGACTTCACCCCGGACGAGGCGCTGCGCGAGGCCTGCAGCCGCGAGAACGCCTTCGTCTGGCTCGGCCTGCACGAGCCCACCGCGGCCGAGATGGCGGCCATCGCGCGCACGTACGACCTGCACGAGCTCGCGGTCGAGGACGCGGTCAAGGCGGAGCAGCGGCCCAAGCTGGAGCAGTTCAACTCGGTGCACTTCCTGGTGCTGCGCACCGCGCGCTACGTGCCGCACGGCGAGCTGACCGAGACCTCCCAGGTGGTCGAGACCGGGCAGATGATGCTCTTCGTCGGCGAGCGCTTCGTCATCACGGTCCGGCACGGCGACGCCTCCCGGCTCGCGCCCGTGCGGGCCGACATGGAGGCCCGTGGCGAACTGCTCGCGCAGGGGCCGTGGGCGGTCGCGTACGCCGTGACCGACCGGGTGGTGGACGCGTACATCGCCGTGGCCGACCAGGTGGAGACCGACCTCGACATCATCGAGGAGGGTGCCTTCTCCCGGGACAGCGGCAGCCCGGTGCAGCAGATCTACCAGATGAAGCGCGAGATCGTGGAGTTCCGCCGGGCGGTGGTGCCGCTGCAGCGGCCGCTGGCCACGATCACCTCCCCGCAGAGCCGGCAGGTGCCCAAGGAGATCCGGCGCTACTTCCGCGACGTGCAGGACCACCTGACCCGGACGGTCGAGCAGGTCGCCTCGTACGACGATCTGCTCAACTCGATCCTGCAGGCCCGGCTGGCCCAGGTCACCGTGGACCAGAACAACGACATGCGCAAGATCGCCGCCTGGGCCGGTATCGCGACGGTCTGGACCGCGATCGCCGGCGTGTACGGGATGAACTTCGAGCACATGCCCGAGCTCGCCTGGCAGTACAGCTACCCGGCGCTGATCACGTTGATGCTCGCCATCTCGGTGCTGCTCTACCGGGCGTTCCGCCGCAACGGCTGGCTCTGACCCGCCCCCCACCGTCCCCGGCCGACCTTTACAGTGACGGAGTCGCCCTGGGGAGGGAAGTCGCGTGCCGTCACGCCAGGATCAGCTGCACTCGTACCAGTACTCGCAGCAGCGGGTGGTGGCCGCGCTGGTCACCCACGACCCCGATCCGCACCGCTCGCCGCTGCGCCGGGCCGGCAGCGCCGCCCTGATCAGCCTGGTCGTCGCGTCGCTGGCCGTCGGTGGCGCCGCCGTCTACGGCCTGCTCAAGGGGCGCAGCTCGGTCGATCCGCGCAACGAGGCGGTGGTCTTCCTGGAGAAGGGTTCGGGCGCCCGCTTCGTCTACCTCAAGTCCGACGACCGGATGCACCCGGTGCTCAACTACAGCTCGGCCCTGCTGATCGCCAACGCGACCGAGCCCAAGATGGTCGACGCCTCCTCGCAGAGCCTGGCCAAGGTGCAGCTGGGCGATCCGCTCGGCATCCCGGACGCCCCCGACTCGCTGCCGGCGGCCAAGGGCGGGATGGTGCCGCGGGTGTGGACGGTCTGCTCGCGGACGCCGGCCGATTCCGGCTCCGGCACCCCGGCGCAGAGCCTGCTCGTGGTCGGCGACCGGCTCACCGACGGCACCGTGCTGCCCGTGCCCCGGGCCGACACTCCCGCCGCCGACCTGCGCGGCCTGCTCGTCGTCGACCCGTCCGGGCGCACCTACCTGGTCTACAACAACAAGCGGTTCCTGATCCCGGCCGGCCGGCTCCAGCGCACCCAGTCCTTCCTGGGCTGGACCCAGCAGCCGCTGCCGGTGGCGGCGGCCTGGATCAACGCGGTGCCGATCGGGCCGGACCTCAAGCCGCCGGCGATCCGGGACCTCGGTGACCCGTCAACGGCGATCGACGACTTCGAGATCGGCCAGCTGCTGCGCATCCGGGGCGACGCCAGCGGCACGGACAAGTGGGGCGTCGTGCTGGGCGACGGCGTGGCCGACATCACCGACGTGCAGGCGCGGCTGCTGCAGGTCGACCCGGAGGCGTACGACCGCCGGGACATGGACCTCAATCTGTACAGCAGCCTGCCGCACTCGCGGACCCAGCTGATCGGCGAGGCCGCCGCCGCGGGCCTGCCGCCCGCGGTCCCGGTGCTGCTCAACGGCCCGGAGCAGGTGTGTCTCACCTACGACGGCGAGGACGCCAAGGGTGACGCCGGCCGGGGCGTGATCAGCATCCGGATCGGCCCGACGGCTCCGAACGGCAGCCCGGTCGCGGGTGCGCCGGCCGTCGCGGGTGGCGTGCAGGCCGATCTGGTGCACGTGCCGCGCGGCAAGGGGGCGCTGGTCGTGGCGGCCGCTTCACCCACGGCGCCGGCCGGTAGTGGCACGGTCAGCATCGTGACGGACACCGGACGCCGCTATCCGGTCGCCAACCGGGAGGTGCTGCCCCGCCTCGGTTACGCCGGTGTCGAGCCCGCCCCGATCCCCGGCCAGCTCGTCTCGCTGCTGCCGCAGGGGCCGGCGCTCGACCCGGTGCGCGCCCGCCAGGGCAAATCCACCGAGGGCTGACCGGCCGGGCTGAACGCAGCGAGGCGGGCGGACGGCTCCGTCCGGAGCGCCCACCCGCCTGCAGGATCTGCGTAACCGGGGGTCAGTTCTTCTTCTGGCCGCCGCTGGCCAGCCGGGCCACCTTCGGGCTGTGCTGCGCCGACTGGGTCTGGTCGACCGGGTCGACGTCCACCAGCTCGATGGCGGGCTCCGCGGTGCCGGCACCGACCGTCGAGTCGACGTTCTTGGCCGGGTCCGAGCCGGCAGCTCCGACGACCGGGCCGGTCTCGCCCTTCGGCGTGACGAAGCCCGACGGACCGGACAGGTCAGCCGGCTCGGCCAGGGCCTCGTCGGTGCTGGTGATCCGCGTCGTCGCGGGGCTCGGGTCGTACTCGTCCCACTGCTCCTGACGACGCTTGCGCATCACGTACGCGCCTGCGGCACCCACTGCGGCGCCGGCCAGCAGCAGACCGCCGAGCTTGCTGCCCGTACGGCTCTTCTGCTTGCGGCCCAGCGTCTTGTCGGCCCGCTTCTGCAGCTTCTTGGCGTTCTTCTTGACGTCCTTCTTGCTGGCCTTGACGTCCTTCTTGCTCGCCTTGGCCGTGCTCTTGCTGACCTGCTGCGCCTTCTCAGTCGCGGCGGTGACCAGCGGCGTCAGCGTCGCCACGGCGCTGCCCCAGCTGCTCGACGCGGCATCCTTGGCCTTGCTGGCCGTCGGCTGCACGCGGTCGCGGGCGGCATAGAAACGGGGACCCACGGTCGCGCTGGTCTCCTGTGCGGCGAGCGATGCCGCACGCTTGAAGTGATCAACGCTCTGACCGAGCTCGCTCTTCATCTTTGCGCTGCGGTTCTTCCGTCGCATCGTTGCGAACACCAGTGCCCACCTCCTGTGGTTCTCTCCCACGTCATGTTGCCCTCTTGGGTACCCCCGCGTTGCCGGATCAGACACATGGGGGAGGATCCGAACTGCAAAGAACTGTCCAGCGCCGGCCCTCCACCTAGCGACCGGCGACCGCGACACTGATGGGAGTACCCGTGGCCGAGACTCTTTACGCCACCCTGCACACCAATCACGGCCCGATCCGGCTCCAGCTCTTCCCGGACCACGCGCCGGCGACCGTGCGCAACTTCGTGGAGCTCGCGGAAGGCACCAAGGACTATGTCGACCCGCGGACCGGTCAGAAGGGCAACGGCCCGTACTACGACGGGACGATCTCGCACCGGGTCATCGCCGGCTTCATGATCCAGCTCGGCGACCCGACCGGCACCGGTCGCGGTGGCCCGGGCTTCCAGTTCGCCGACGAGTTCCACCCGGAGCTGCAGTTCGACCGTCCCTACCTGCTCGCCATGGCGAACGCCGGACCGGGCACGAACGGCTCGCAGTTCTTCATCACCGTGGGCGCCACCCCGCACCTCAACCGCCGGCACACGATCTTCGGCCAGGTCGCCGACGAGCAGTCGGCCAAGGTCGTCGACTCGATCGCGGCCACGCCGACCGGCCCGGGCGACCGTCCGCGCGAGGACGTCGTGGTGGAGCGCGTGGAGATCGAGCGGGCGTAGTTCCGTTACCCCGTCCGGGTACCGTTGTGGGTATGAGTGAGTCTCCGGTGACGGCGCCGGTCTGCTACCGACACCCGTCGAAAGAGACCTACGTCCGTTGCACCCGCTGCGAGCGGCCGATCTGCCCGGACTGCATGAACGAGGCCTCGGTCGGCCACCAGTGCCCGGAGTGCGTTGCCCAGGGCAAGCGCACGCAGCGGCCGGCCCGCACCGCCTTCGGCGGCAGCGTGGCCGGCCGTGCCGGCACGACCACCAAGGTCCTGATCGGCATCAACGTCGTCGTGATGCTGGTCTCCATCCTGAGCGGCGGCGCGAACGCGGTCGCCGGCGGCGGCTGGGGCGGACTACTGGGCGGCAGCACCCCGCTCACCGAGTGGGGCGCGGTGCTCGGTTCCGCCGTGTACGGCCCGGCCGGCGACGTGGTCCCGCACGGCATCGCCCACGGCGAGTGGTATCGCCTGTTCACCGCGATGTTCCTGCACTACGGCGTGCTGCACCTGCTGATGAACATGTACGCCCTGTGGTTCCTGGGGCGCGACATCGAACGGGTGCTCGGCCCGGCCCGCTTCGTGGGCCTCTACCTGCTGGCCGGCCTCGGCGGCAACGTGGCGGCCTACCTGCTCGCCGCGCCGAACTCGATGACCGCGGGCGCGTCGACGGCTGTCTTCGGACTGATGTCCGGCATCTTCGTGCTGCTCAAGCGGCTGAATCTGAGCGTGGCGCCGATCCTGCCGGTGATCGTCATCAACGTCGTCTTCACCTTCGTCGTCTCGAACATCTCGGTGGCGGGGCACCTCGGCGGACTGGTCGTCGGCGCGATGACGGCGGCTGTGCTGGCGTACGCGCCCAACGACAAACGCAACCTGGTCCAAGGGGTCGGCTGCGCAGCGATTCTGGTGATCCTCCTGGCGCTGGCTGTCTACCGCACGCTGTCCTTGATGAGCTGAGGGCCGGTCGCGGCCAGGCAGACCCGCCGGCTTGCGCCGATCCGGACGCCGGCGGCCACGTCCTGACCGGTGACCCGCCATTCCGACCGCGGGGTGGGGGGCTCCTCCGGCGCGTGGCACACCGTGACGTCGGTCAGGCCGGCGCGTGCTGCCACGTCCAGGGCACTGGCCAGCCCGAGGCCGACGAGGCCGGGCATGACGATCTCCTCGCGGGCGTGGGCACGATCGGCCGCCCTCGCCTCGGCGGCTCTGGCTTCGGCGGCCCGGGCATCGGCGGCCTTCGCGGCCAGCAATTTCGCGGCCAACGCCTTGTCGTCCGCGGCCCGCTGCGCAGCGGCCCGTTCTTCCGCGGCCTTGGCTTCCGCGCTGCGCCGGGCCTCGGCCTGTTCTTCCGCAACCTTGGCTTCCGCTACTCGCCGCGCCGCGGCCTTGGCTTCCGCGGTCCGCCGGGCCGCGACCAGGTCCTCCGCGGCCTGGCCGGCTGCGGTCCCGCCCGCACTGACCGATCCGGAACCCCGGCCCAGCCGCACCTGATCGACGTTCGTGCCCCACCCGACGCCGAAGCACAGCAGCACGACGGCTGCGCCTGCCCCGACGATCCCGGTCAGAGTCCGGTGGCGGCTCGTCCAGCCGGCACCTCTCGCCGTCGGAGCGGACGGACGGGCCCGGCGGGCAGAGCGCCACGACAGCCGGCTCGCCGATTCCGGCAGCTCACCGGGCACGTCGATCGGTTCGGCCGGCGGTAACGGAAGCCGGGGCCGGGGCATGACGGGTCGCAGGGACGGAAGGGTGAAGCGCATGCGGTTTCCTCAGCACAGATACGGGCGATGACCACCAGGGACGATCATCGCCGCCGTACCGGCCGAGCGGGGACAGATCCCCGCAATTGCCCTAGAGCGGGGCGTTGGCCCGCAGGGCGTTGAGGGACTCCGCGACCTCTTCGGGGTCCGTGCCCAGCTCATGCAGGCTGAACAGGTGCAGGCTGTCGCCGGCGTCGATCTCCAGCAGCCGGTTGCGCAGGCCCATCCGCTCGCGGCGGTCCACCCGTACGCGTTCGATCTGCGGCCAGGCCACGTGCCGGCGCCGGACGAAGCCGACCACCATGGTCACCCCGCTCGTGTCCGCACTGAGCCGGATCGGCGCGATCAGGTCCCGGACCGCCCAGCCGGTCAGCGCGGCGGCCACCGCCGCCGCGATGACCCATTGCACCGGATCGCCGCGGCCGAACGCCAGGACCAGCGCGACCAGGGCCACCGCGCCGAGCAGTTTGGCGATCGGCAGGACGGGCCGCACCCGCCACTGAAGAGGCGACATGGAACCACTATGGCAGCCCGGCGTACCGTCGGCAGTATGCGAGACGCGGTGATCGTGGGGGCGGTACGCACTCCTGTCGGACGTCGCAACGGCGGGCTGGCGCAGGTGCATCCGGTCGACCTGTCGGCGGTGGTGCTGCGGGCGCTGGCCGAGCGCACGGGCATCGACCCGGCGGACGTCGAGGACGTGATGTGGGGCTGTGTGTCCCAGGTGGGTGAGCAGTCGTGGAACGTCGGCCGTAACGCCGTGCTGGCGGCCGGCTGGCCCGAGTCGGTGCCGGCCACGACGATGGACCGGCAGTGCGGCTCCAGCCAGCAGGCGCTGCACTTCGCGGCGGCGACCGTGCTGTCCGGGCAGGCCGATCTGGTGGTGGCCGGCGGGGTCGAGTCGATGAGCCGGGTGCCGATGGGCTCCAGTGCGGCCGGCGCCGATCCGTACGGCTCGGCGGTCGCCGAGCGCTACGGCACGACCGTGTTCAACCAGGGCGTCGGCGCCGAGATGATGGCCGAGCGGTGGGGCCTGTCCCGGCACCAGCTGGACGAGTACGCGCTGGCCAGCCACGACGCGGCGGCGAAGGCCCAGGACGCCGGCGAGTTCGACGCGGAGGTGGTCCCGGTCGGCGACGTCACCCATGACGAGGGCATCCGGCGCGACACCACGCTGGAGAAGCTAGGTGGGCTCAAGACGCCGTTCAAGGCGGACGGCGTGGTCACGGCCGGCTCCGCGTCGCAGATCTCCGACGGGGCGGCTGCCCTGGCCGTCACCAGCTCACGCTGGGCGGCCGCGCACGGCCTGCGGCCGCTCGCCCGCATGCACACGGCGGTGGTGGCGGCGGCCGATCCGGTGATCATGTTGACCGCGCCGATCCCGGCCACCGCGAAGGCCTTGGCCAAGGCGGGTCTCACCCTGGACGACATCGGCGTGTACGAGGTGAACGAGGCGTTCGCGCCCGTACCGCTGGCCTGGCGGGCCGAGACCGGCGGCGATCCGTCCCGGCTCAACCCGCGCGGCGGGGCGATCGCCCTCGGACATCCCCTTGGCGCCTCAGGGGCCCGGATCATGACGACGATGATCCACCACATGCGACAGACGAAGGTCCGCTACGGCCTGCAGACGATGTGCGAGGGCGGCGGAATGGCCAACGCCACGGTGCTGGAGCTTCTGTAATTCGATATTCATCGGGTGTTCCCCGCTGCTTCCCCGTCCGGCGGCCGTTAAACGCCACATGGACGTGTTCTCCCGTACGTTCCTTCCCGCCGCCGCCGAAGCCGGGGTTGCGATCCCCACCGTGAGCCGGCACATGCCCATCTTCCGCCGCTGTGTGGAGCCCGACGACGCCACGGTGCTGGTCACCAGGTGCGTGAGCCCGGACCGGCCGCTGGCCGGGGACTTCCTGCTGCTGCTGACGTACCGCCGGATGGTCGTGATCCAGGAGACCCGGGTGCTGCACCGGCTGCGGCTGCACCTGAACGCCAACCTGCGGCACCTGAGCGACGTCACCTGGAACCCCGACCTGCGGACGTCCGTCGTGGACGTCGCGGCGACGGCGGTGGACGGGGTGCGCGAGCGCTTCCGGATGCGCCTGGCCGAGCCGGCGCAGGTGTGGCACGTCGACACGCTACTCAAGCACGTGTTCCGCGAGCGCCGCACCCCCGCCTTTCCGGCCGCCGTCGCCGCCTAACCACCGGCCTGCAGGAACGCGCTGATCGAAGTGCGCAGACCGGCTGGGTCCAGACCGTGCCAGCGCGCATGGTCGGCGGGGGTGCCGTACCGCCGCTGCTCCGCGCGGCCCACCCCGAGATGCAAACTGCGATGGGGTACGTCGGACAGCGCCGCCGCCACCAGCCGGCTCGACGTGCCGGCCAGGTAGGGCTCGACCACCACCACCTCGCGGCTGACCAGCTCCCGCAGACCCCGGGTGTCGAGCGGCCGCGGCGTGAGCGTGTACGCGACCGTGACGTCCAGGTCAGCGGTGGCGGCGAGCACCGGGTCGAGCATCGGCCCGACCGCCAGCACCACCGGCGCCCCGGCCCAGCCCTGCCGCACGACCTGCACCTTGTCCGTGGGCGCGTACGCCCGGCTGTTCTGCTGGGTCGAGAGCCGCACGTAGATCCGGTCGTCGTTGCGGGCGGCCGCCCGCAGCAGTGCGGGCACCTCGTTCGGGTGACCTGGCACGTGCACGGTCCAGCCCTCGAGGGTGTCCAGCAGGGCGACGTCGCCGGGTGACTGGTGGGTGTAACCCCCGCTGGACGCGTCGTACGAGGCGCCGATGCTGACCAGCACGGCGCCGACATCCTGGTGGCCCAGGTCCAGCTTGATCTGCTCGTACGCCCGGTCGATGACGAAGGGCGCGTACGAGTGCACGTACGGCCGCAGCCCGGTGAGCGCGAGCCCACCGGCGACCCCGGCCATGAGCTGCTCGCGGATGCCGACGTTGAGCACCCGGTCGGGATGCCGGCGCTGAGCCGGCGCGAACGCGTCGCCGGAGATGTCGGCGATCACGACGGCGGTCCGCGGGTCCTCGTCGAGCAGGGCGGTGGTGGTGGCGACGAAGGTGTCTCGCATGATCCTCAGCCTTTCTTCTCGACGGCGGCCACGACGACGTGCGGACGGTCGCGGTCGCGCTCCCGCAGGGCGATCTCGATGGCCTCGTGGTCGCGGCCATCCACAGTGGAGGCGGTCCAGCCCGGGAACCGGCTGGCGATACCGCCGGGCCAGCCGTGGGTGGACGACTGGTTGTCGATGACGATCGCGGTGAGCTTGTCCAGCCGGGCGGCGGCCGCGTACGCGATCGCCTCATGGTTGGAACCCTCGTCCAGCTCGGCGTCGCCGAGCAGCACGAACGTCCGGGCGTCGAATCCCTGCGCCCGCAGGCCGAGGGCGGTGCCCACGCCGAGGCCGAGCCCGTGCCCCAGCGAGCCGGTGCCGATCTCGACGCCGGGGATCAGCACGCGGTCGGGGTGGTGCCCGAGCGGGCTCCGCGGCCCGCCGAGATCGTCGAGCCAGTCGACGGGGATGAACCCCTTCGCGGCGAGCACGGCGTAGTAGCCGGCGGGCCCGTGCCCCTTGGAGAGCAGGAACCGGTCCCGATCAGGTTCGTCGACGGTGTCGGGCGTGACCCGCAGCACCCGGTCGTAGAGCACCCAGAGCACATCAAGGGTCGAGTACGCGCTGGGTGCGTGCTTCTCGTCACCGGTCAGCCGGGTCAGCAGAGCGCCCAGCAGATCTGGATTTACCGCTGTCGTAGTCATAGGCTCACTCTGCAAGTTAAAGCTCACTTCAACTCAAGGATGTCGGCAGTGGAGCTTCTCACCATCGGCGACATGGCCGTCCGCAGCGGCGTGGCCCAGTCGGCGTTGCGCTACTACGAACGCGAAGGCCTGATCCGGTCGACGCGCACGGGCGGCAACCAGCGCCGGTACGAGCGGCACGAGCTGCGCCGGATCGCCTTCATCCGGATCGCCCAGCAGGTGGGGGTCTCCCTGGAGGAGATCCGCGAGGCCCTGGCGGAGCTGCCGGAGAACCGCACCCCGACGAAAGCGGACTGGGCCCGGCTGTCGGCGCGATGGCGGCGCAAGCTGGAGGCCCGCATCGCGATGATGGAACGGCTACGCGATCAACTGACCGGCTGCATCGGCTGCGGATGCCTGAGTCTGAGCCGCTGCAAACTGATCAACCCGGAGGACCGGCTGGCCGCCCGCGGCACCGGCCCCCAAATGATCATCAACCCGCCGGACTGACGGCCCCGCGCCCGGGTGCGGTCAGGCGACCCGGGGTACGGGCAGCGCACTCATCCGCACGTCGCCGGTCTGCTCAGGGGAGGGCGCCGGCCGGGTCACAGTCGCGGTGTCGTCCTGAGGCTCCGGCGCGCCGGCCGGTGGCACGACGTCGGTGAGGAAGGCGGCCAGTCGGCCGGCCTCTTCGGCGGCCAGGCGGAAGGAGCCGCGGCAGACCGGGCCCGCCCACAGGGAGACGACAATGACGCCGCGGTCCTGGTGGTAGCTGACGCGCATGCTGCGGTCGTCGCCGCGTACATCCTGGAAGACGTCGCCGACGGCTGGGATCGGAAGCACCTCGCCCATGACGCCAGCTTGCCGGAACGACGGTCCGGAGGGAAGGGGTGTCTTCAGGAGGCCGGTGGCCGGCCGTCCTGTGGCGCTGCGGGGTCCTCGCCGGCCGGCTGGTCGAGCTGGTCGAGCCGGCCGGTTTCCAGGTGGCTGATGTCGCCGCCGGTGTCGAGGGCGGTGGTGAGCAGCATGGCGAGCGACGTGCCGTAGAGGGGGACATCCGCCGGGTCGTCGCGCAGGACCAGGTCCGGCTCGTCCTGGCTGTGGTCCGGGCCCTGGTCGGTGGTGCAGGCGAGCCAGTGCAGAGTCTCGGTGGCGTCGTCGACCGCCGCGCCGAGGGTACGGCCGCCGGGCAGGTCGATGACCGCGATGATGCTCGGGCGCCCGGGGCCGCGGTACAGGTTGCCGTGCTCGGCGACGGGCCGCAGCCGCCAGGCGCCGTCGAACAGGACCGCGGAGCCGAGGCGCCGGTAGATCGCGGCCAAGTCGGCGGAGGCGAAGAGCAGGCGGTCCTCGCCAGGCGGGGTGCTGTGGTGGTCGCCGATGATCCGGTCGATGACATCGTCGATCTGCGGCTCGGCCCGGGTCAGGTGCCACCCCGCGACCGGCCGCAGCGCGCCGTCATGGTCCTGGGCGACGGCGACCAGCCCGGCGTGCAGGGCGACCATGTGGTTGTCCCCCTCGGCGCGATCGTTGACGTTGACGGTCACGCGGGAGAGCGTGGCGGGGACGGAGTCACTGCGGATGCCCGGTCCGGTGTAACCCATGCGGTCGGAGGTCAGCTCGCGAGGTTCGTCGATCGGCAGCTCCAGCAACGGATTGGGCCGGTCGACGGTGCCGTCACCCTTGAGGTAGGGGTACAGGCCGGCCACCCATCCGGTGATCACCTCACCGCCGTAGGCGTCCGCCGGGTTGTAGATCCGCTGCCAGAAGCCGGTGTTCACCACGCCCGCAGCAGCCTGGACGAACTCGTCGACGACCGGCACCAGCGACTCACGCCACCGCTCCAACCCGAACACGGACAGCGCGTCCACCCGCTCCCGGATCTTCCGCCAGTCGGCCTCTGTCCCCGTCAGCGTGATCGACGGGATGCCACAGACGCACGTCAACCACAGCGAGAAGTAAGGCGCGTACGCGTCGAGCAACACGATCTGCCCCGCGACGCGGTCGACGTCGGTGCTCGTGGTGAAGTCACAGGCGAAGAGATCCGCGTTGTCGATCTCGCCGGCGAGCTGCTTGCTGAACGACCCGACCAGGGTCTTCCAGGACTCGGCGTCCGTGGGCATCGGGCCGAGGTGGACTACTTCGAGGCGCTTGCGGCCGGGATGGGACACGAGGTGCGGTCGCAGCTCCTCGGCGTGCAGGCGCACATGCTGCGCGACGCCGCGGGCGATGGTCAGCCATACCGCGTCGGGGGACAGCACGAGCGGACGATGCTCGGCGAACGCGCGACCGACGGCGCTCAACAACGGATCCACGCCGTCCGGCGCGAGGACCGGCCCGGCCGGGTCACCGCCGACAGCCAGGGCGTCCGCGAACAGGCTGCCGAGAGGCTGGGTCGGTAAGGGCTCGACCGCGGGGACGACGTCATCGACCGGAAAGCTCACCACATCCACGACGGTAGCTGTCGATGCGAGATCGACCCGTCCCCACTCACGTCGCCGGCAAGAAGAAAAATTTCTTCCGGTCGGCGACAACCTGGCGGCTGCGATAGGCGTGTGCCCGGATGTAGGCGCTCGTCACACCATCCGGGGGAATCTGATATGTCCGCTCGCCACCGTCTGCTGCTGCCCGTATTCGGCCTCCTGCTCGGCCTCACCGCGTGTAGTTCCACACCGGCCCCGATTGCGGCAGCCCCGCCGTCGACGGCCCCGGCAACAACGGCTCCGGCCACGGAGGCCACCAAGGCGCCGAACACCAAGTCACCGACGCGTCCCGTTGCCACCAAGACGGCCGAAGGCGTCAAGTGCCCATCGGCCAAGACGCTGGAGCGGGTGGCCCGGGACCAGAGCATGCCGGCGGAGGAGGCCCTCCCGGAGGACTCGGACTTCGTTCAGGTGAAGTGTTGGAAGGAATGGGCTACGGCCGGCGTGAAGGGCCCGTATCCCGGTGACGGCGTCTACCTGTTCCGGCACAGCGCCGGCTCGGGCTGGCAGTACCACAGCCAGGGCAGCGGATACCACTGCCAGGACCTCGGCATCAAGGAGGACGCCCCATTCTGTGACGCCTCCTGAGCCCAGCGAACGGGGGCACCGTCATGGTCAAGATCGATTACGGTGTGCGGCAGAGTCGGCCCGGAAAGCAGATGCCAAGCATGTCGCATTCGACAGACGACATTTTCGCGGACTTCGTGCGAACCCGGTCACCGGCGCTGCTGCGGACGGCGTTCCTGCTGACCGGCGACCGGCACCTCGCCGAGGACCTCGTGCAGGAGGCGCTGGCTCGTACCCATCGGGGCCGGCATCGGCTGGCCGACCCCGGGCACTTCGAGGCGTACACCCGCACGGCCATGTACCACCAGCAGGTGAGCCGGTGGCGCCGCCGCAAGCCGGCCGAGTCGCTGCCGGGCGAGCTGACCGACGTGGTCCAGCCCGGCAGCGACCACGCCCGGCGTACCGATCTCAAGCTTGCCCTGCACGAGGTCCTGGCCCAGCTCACCCGGCGGCAACGAGCCGTGCTGGTGCTGCGGTACTTCGAGGATCGCAGCGAGGCGGAGACCGCGGACCTGCTGCACTGCTCGGTCGGCACGATCAAGAGTCAGACCAGCAAGGCACTGGCTCGCATCCGGAAACTGGCGCCCGACCTGCTCTCGGCCGCGATGGAGGAAGCGTGATGACCGACAACCTCGGCCCGCTGCGTAAGGCCATGTCCGACCTGTCCGAGCACGGCGGAGCCACCGACATGTACGACCGTACGCTGCGCCGGTCACGCCAGGTGCAACGACGCAACCGCATCGCCACCGGCACCGCGGCGGCCGTGGTGGTGTTCGCGGTCGCCGGCGCCGTACCGTTCGTCATCGGCAGCCGCCCGCATCCGTTGACCCCGGCCGCGACCGCAACGCCACCGCCCAGCACCACCCCGGCCTCGGTGGCGCCCAGCATCACTCCGAGTCGCCCGGAGCCGAGCGCCACCAAGCCTTCGTCGAAGACGCCGAAGTCCACCCACACCACCGAGCGTCCGCAGTACCCCGACTGCCCCTCGGCGAAATCCCTGGAACGGATCGCCCGCGACCTGCCGCCGGACGAGGCCTTGCCGGACAACTGGCAATTCCCCGCCTCGACCGTGGAGTGCTGGCGGACGTGGGCCACGGCCGTCCCGAAGGGCCCGGACACGGGCGACGGGGTCTACCTGTTCCACTACAAGTCGGATACGGGCTGGCGCTATCACAGCCAGGGCAGCGGCTACCAGTGCGCGGACCTGGGCATCACCAGCGGCAATCCGCCGTTCTGCAGCAGGGACTGAGCTTCGATCCGTGGATCGGCTCGGGCGTGATCGCCGGGCCGGGGTCGAGAAGTCGTGGTCGCGGCGAGCGAGATCAAGCGCTCCGCGGTGAGGGCGGGTGAGCGGAGGGCGTGGGATTCGAACCCACGAAGGTTTCCCTTACCGGTTTTCAAGACCGGCGCCATCGGCCACTAGGCGAGCCCTCCCGTACGGCGGCACTCAGTCTGCCAGATCGACGCGCGCCGGGATGGAAGGGACGGGTCGCCCAGCGCGCCGCCGCCTGAGCGAAACTTATATTAACTCTCTTAACAGGCATCTGAGCTGCGGGAACACCCCCGCACAGCAGGACGGCGACGGTTGACACCGCATCGACCCGCATGGTTATTGTTCGCTGCCTTTCCTATCCCGGCCAGGCCCCCACCTTCGGTCAAGGGAGTTCCCCACCATGCCCGTCCCCGGAAGAAGGACCGCGCTCGTCGCCGCCGCTGTGCTCGCGGCCGGCGCCGGCATCGTGCTTGCCCCCAGCGCGTTCGCCGCCAACGAGCAGGTCAACATCTATCTGACCACCACCAGCGACAGCGGCGGCCGCGCCGTGACCCGCGGCCTCCAGCAGCAGACCCCGGTCGCCTTCGCCGGCAGCACCGGCAGCGCCAACCAGACGATCACGGTCAACGAGAACACCACCTACCAGCAGTTCGAGGGCGCCGGCGCCTCGTTCACCGACACCGCTGCCTGGCTCATCAACGGCAGCGGGGCGCTGTCCGCGGCCACGCGCAACGACGTGATGACCAAGCTTTTCAGCCCCACTGCCGGCATCGGGGTGAGCGCCACCCGCAACGTCATGGGCTCGTCGGACCTTGCAAGATCCAGCTACTCGTACGACGAAACCTGCTGCGACGTCAACGACTTCACGCTGGCCCGGGACGTCGACGTGCTCGCGCTCACCAAGCAGGCCCGCAGCCTCAATCCCAGCCTGGTCGTGATGGCTTCGCCCTGGTCCGCGCCCTCCTGGATGAAGGACAACAACAGCTACGACCAGGGGTACCTCAAGGCCGAGTACTACAAGGCGTACGCGCAGTACTTCGTCAAGTACATCCAGGGGTACGCGGCTCAGGGCGTACCGGTCAATTACGTCACTGAGCAGAACGAGCCCGGCTGCTGTCCCGGCTATCCCTCCATGCAATGGAGCGTCTCCGGTCTGCAGTCGTTCGCCAAGAACGACCTGCTGCCGGCGCTGCAGTCCGCCGGGCTCAGCACCAAACTGCTGGTGCACGACTGGAACTACAGCGACTACGACACCTGGGGCGCGCCCCTGGTCAACGACGCGGCGATCCGCAACCACCCGAACTTCGGCGGCGTCGGCTGGCACGGTTACGGCGGCGATCCGAGCAAGGCCACCACGGTACGCAACCAGTACCCGGCCATGAACCAGTACTTCACCGAGCATTCCGGGGGCACCTGGGTCGGCAATCAGCAGGCCGAGGATATGAACAACCTCATCGACTACACCCGCAACTGGGCGCGGTCGTGGACCAAGTGGAGCCTCGCCGTCGACCAGAACATGGGTCCGCACAACGGCGGCTGCGGCACGTGCACCGGCCTGGTCACCGTGCACAACGGGGACGGGCGCAGCGGGCAGGTCGACTACACGATCGAGTACTACACGATGGGTCACCTGACCAAGTTCGTGAAGCCCGGTGCGGTGCGGATCGACTCCACCGCGAACGCGACCGTCAAGAACGTGGCCTGGAAGAACCCGGACGGATCCAAGGCACTGATCGCGTACAACACCAGCGGCAGTGCGCAGACCGTCAAGGTCAACTGGGGCGGGCAGTCCTTTGTGTACAGCCTGCCGACCAAGACCTCGGCGACTTTCACCTGGGGCGGGACCCAGGGCGGGGGTACGGCGCCGGCCACGCGTACCGGTGCGATCTCGGGTCTGGGCGGCAAATGCCTGGACGTGACCGGAGGCTCCACCGCCAACGGCAACCTGCCGCAGCTCTGGACATGCACCGGTGGCCCCAACCAGACGTGGACCGTCGGTTCCGACAACACGGTCCGTGGCCTCGGTAAGTGCCTCGATGTGTCGAACAACTCCACCGCCGACGGCGCCGCCGTTCATCTGTGGGACTGCATCGGCACCGTAGCCAGCCGGAAGTGGACCGTGAGCAACGGATCGCTGGTCAACACGGCTTCCGGCAAGTGCCTTGATGTCAAGGACAACAACACCGCCGACGGGGCGAAGCTGCAGATCTGGGCGTGCACCGGCGCCGCCAACCAGAGGTGGACCATGCCGGCGTAAGCCGTCCCGATCGGGGTACCAGGCGGGCACCCCCAAGAGACGGAAGGCCCGCGGGTGGCGGTGGGTGCCACCCGCGGGCCTTCTCCTGTTTTTGTCGTACGCGTCGGGCAAGCTGATACCCATGCACGCGATCACGATCGAAGACCCCGGCGGCCCCGAAGCCCTCGTCTGGACCGAGGTGCCGGACCCGTCCCCGGCCGCCGGCGAGGTGGTCGTCGAGGTGACAGCCGCGGCGGTCAACCGGGCCGACGTGATGCAGCGGCAGGGCCATTACCCACCCCCGCCGGGCTCTCCGCCCTATCCCGGCCTCGAAAGCTCCGGCGTTATCACCGCGATCGGCGCCGACGTGACCGGCCACCACGTGGGCGAGCGCGTCTGCGCGCTGCTGTCCGGCGGTGGCTATGCCGAGCAGGTGGCGGTGCCCGCGGGCCAGCTCCTGCCGATCCCACAGCAGATGTCCGTGCAGGAGGCTGCGGCTCTGCCCGAGGTCGCCTGCACCGTCTGGTCGAACGTGGTCGACATCGCCCGGCTGCGCAAGGGCCAGACGCTGCTGATCCACGGCGGAGGCGGCGGCATCGGCACTTTCGCGATCCAGCTCGGCAAGGCCCTGGGCGCCCGGGTGCTGGTCACCGCCCGCGAGGCCAAGCACGAGCAGCTGCGCGCGCTCGGAGCCGACCTCGCCATCGACTACACGGCGGCCGATTTCGTGGCGGAGACCCGCGAAGCCACCGACGGCCGGGGCGTCGACGTCATCCTGGACATCATCGGCGCGAAATACCTGGACCGGAACGTGGCCGCGCTGGCCCCGGACGGCCGCATCGCGATCATCGGCCTCCAGGGCGGCCGCCGCGGCGAGCTCGACCTGGGCGCGCTGATGGCCAAGCGCGGATCGGTGTCCGCGACGACCTTGCGCGCGCGTCCGGCTGCCGACAAGGCCCGGATCGTCAAGGGCGTGCGGGAGCGGGTGTGGCCGCTGGTCGACGCGGGTGCGATCCGCCCGATCATCGACCGGACGTTCCCGATGGCGGAGGCCGCGGCGGCCCACCGCCTGATGGAGAGCAGCGACCACCTGGGCAAGATCCTGCTGCTTCCCTGAGCGGGCTCAGACCTGGAAAGCGGCGATGCCGGAGAAGACGCGCACCCGCCAGCTGCAGTCGGCCGAGGTGCTGACCTTGAAGAAGCCGTTGCGGGCACCGGCGTGGCCGTTCAGGGTCAGGCTGCCGGCCGGCTGGGCGCCGTGGACGTATTCGGAGCCGCCGCCCTGGCCGGTCCAGGCCAAGTGGACGAACGGCGAACCCTCCTGCGGGCACGTCCACGAGAAGATCGCCTTGTAGTCCTGGGTGGGGATCCGGATCGTCGGGCTCTGCCACGCGCCTGTCTGCTGCGACCAGCCGGCGATCTCCCGCGAGCGGCGCTGAAAGACCTGCACCGCGTCCAACCGGGCGGCGTTCTTACGGCTCGTCGAGCCCGCGTAGACGGCCTTCCACGTGCCGGTGGTCTGCGCGACGGCCCGGTGGCTGAAGTGCCCGGCGTCCGTCGTCGTCGCGAAGCCCTGGTAGGTGAACGAGTTCGCCGGGGTCCCGTTCGCGTGGAAGTAGAAGTCGACCCGGGCCTGGTTGCCGCGCGCGGTCCGCCACACCCGGCCGGACAGGGTCACGGCCTCGCCCTTGGCCACCGGCTCCGGCGCCGCATCAAAGGTCATCCGCACCGCCGCCGGCGCCGCGCCGAGATTCCGCCCCGCCGAAGGCGTCGCGTCAAGCGTCGACCGCACCGCCGCCGGCGCGGCTTGGGCGGGCAGCGCCTGGCCAGGAAGCACCGAAGCCACAACAGTCAGAACGGCAAGCAGGGTGGAACGGCGCATCAGGGGAAACGACCTCTCGCAAACCTCGGGGGATATGTCCAATTTGCCAGGTTCGGCATCCCGAAGCAATCACCCGCTCAGAGCAGCCGGCGCGGCCCCGGCCCCGCCCGGCCGAGCTCGTCGTCCGGGTTGATCAGCGGGCACCGGTCGATCGACATGCACCCGCACCCCACGCACCCGGTGAAGTCGTCCCGCAGCTGTTGCAGGTGACGCATCCGCCGGTCCAGCTCCTCCTGCCAGCAGTGCGACACCCGGGCCCAGTCCTCCCGGGTCGGCGTGCGGTTGTCCGGCAGCAGCGCCAGGATCGCCTGCACCTCCTTCAGGGGGATGCCGACCCGCTGGGCGATCCGGATGAACGCCACCCGGCGCAGCGCGTCGCGGCGGTACCGGCGCTGGTTACCGGCCGTGCGCCGGCTGCTGATCAGGCCCTGGCGTTCGAAGAAGTGCAGGGCGGACACCGCGACCCCGCTGCGGGCCGCCAGTTCCCCGACGCTCAGCTCCATTCGACCCCACCTCACGCTCGCTGCTTGACCTCAACATTAGTTGGGGTTTTAGCGTCAGTGCCGTCACTGCACCGACCGAGGAGGACCCCATGTCCGCACATCCGCTCCGCGTCGCCGTCATCGTCGCCAGCACCCGGGAGGGCCGCTTCGGGCCCACCGTCGCCGCCTGGTTCGCCGGCGAGGCCGCGGCCCGCACCGACGTGGACGCCGAGATCATCGACCTGGCCGGCCCCGACCCCGATGGCGGCCTTCAGGCCGAGACCGGTCCCGGTGCGGAGACCGAACCGATCACCGCTCGGCTCGCAGCGGCCGACGTGTTCGTGATCGTCACCCCGGAGTACAACCACAGCTATCCCGCACCGCTCAAGGCTGTGATCGACAGCCACTTCCGGGAGTGGCACGCCAAACCCGTCGGCTTCGTCTCGTACGGCGGGTTGTCCGGCGGATTGCGCGCCGTCGAGCATCTGCGGCCGGTCTTCGCCGAGCTGCACGCCGTCACAGTGCGCGACACGGTCAGCTTCCACGGCGGCCGGTCGTGCTTCGGCCCGGACGGCCGCCCGCTCGATCCCCGCGAGCCCGGCGCCGCCGCGCATCGGCTGCTGGACCGCCTCACCTGGTGGGGCGTCACCCTGCGCGACGCCCACCAGGCTCGCCCGTACGTGGCGGTCTGAGGTGCGGATCAGCGCGGAGTTTCCGAACCCGGCCCGCAGTGACGCGGCCTTTGTGGTGTCCGGCGAGTGGGCGGTGGGCAGCGCCGATCAGCTGGCGGCCGCCGCGGAGGCCGTCATTGCCGCCCGGCGACGTGGCCCGTGGCCGGACGGGCTCTTGGCGTACTCGCTTTTCATCGACGCGGACGGCGATCTGCTGCGTGACTACGCACAGTGGACAGATGAGGGTGCA
This sequence comes from Actinoplanes sp. NPDC004185, assembly GCF_053603475.1. Taxonomy (NCBI): domain Bacteria; kingdom Bacillati; phylum Actinomycetota; class Actinomycetes; order Micromonosporales; family Micromonosporaceae; genus Actinoplanes; species Actinoplanes sp. NPDC004185. The sequence goes on from NZ_JBSGFR010000009.1 coordinate 43,319, forward strand.
GCCGGACAAGAGCCCGACATCGAAGCAGTCCGCCGGGACCGCACCGCATATCACCTGTACCGGGGCGGCAGATCAGCCGCGGCCACGCCCCCGGGCGCGATGGTGGCCGTGCGGGTCGACACGGACGGCGACGCGCTCGCCCGTACCTGGGTGGATGCGGTCTTCGAGGCCCTGGACCAGGACGCGGACCTGCCCGCCGGTGGGCTGGGCGCGTTCTTCCATGTCAGCACCGACGGCCGGCGCGTGCTCAACTACGCCGAATGGGTCAGCGCCGACGCGCATCGCCGAGCCCTGGCGGCCACCGGCCGCGGGATCTCGTCCGGGCCGCTGTGGGACAAAGTCCAGACCATGCCGGGGGTACGCCCGCAGAGCGTCACCCGCTACCACCTCTACCGAACGCTGACCGCCTAGCCTGAACTCATCATGAGCGCACGACTGAAGGCCATCGCCCGCGAGACCGTGGAGATCGCCGAGCGAGGCTGGTACCGCGATCCGCGGGGCGCCGAGGTGCGCGTCGACGCCGGGCCCGCGATCGCCGGCACCCGGCTCTACCTGCCCACCGACGAGCTCCCCGAGAGCGTGCCCGGGGTGGCAGGGCGCGTCGAGGTCACGGGCGAGTCCACTCTGGCCGCCGCACGGCGTCTCGGTGGTGATGTCGCGGCGCTGGTCTTCGCCTCGGCCCGGAGTCCGGGCGGCGGTTTCCTCAACGGGGCCCAGGCCCAGGAGGAAAGCGTCGCCCGCAGTTCGGCGTTGTACCCGTGCCTGCGCGCGGCCGATGAGTTCTACGCGTTCCACCGGGCCCAGGCCGAGCTCACCTACACCGATCGGGTCATCTACTCGCCGGGCGTGCCCGTCTTCCGGGACGACCAGGCGACGCTGCTCACGCCGTACCCGGTCACGTTTCTCACCGCGGCCGCGCCCAATCTCTCCGCGATCCGGCGCGATCAGCCGGAGCTGGCCGCCGAGGTTCCCGCGATCCTGCGCCGCCGGGCGCGGCGGGTCCTCGCGGTCGCCGCCGCGCGCGGCCATCGCCGGATCGTGCTGGGGGCATGGGGTTGCGGGGTCTTCGGCAACGACCCCGCGACAGTGGCGGAGGCCTTCGCCGCGGCGTTGATCGCTCACCCGATGGAGCACGTCGTCTTCGCGGTCCTGGGTCCGAACCGCGACGAGTTCACGGCTGCTTTTCCAGCTGCCGGAAGATAGCGTCACGGACCTCCGCCTCGGTCGGCATCGGCACGCCCTCGGTCGCCGCGAGCTGCCGCAGCGAGGTCATCGCCACGTCGTCGAGGCTGCACGCCACGAACGAGTCGAAGACCGACAGGTCCGGGTCGATGTTGAGGGCGAAGCCGTGGCTGGTCACCCCACCGCGGATGCGCATGCCGATCGACACGAGCTTGCGCCCGTCCGGCGTCCACACGCCGACCAGGCTGGGCGAACCCTTCGGCGTGTCCCGGCGGACCGTGCGGAAGCCGAGCTCGGCCAGGGCCGCGATCAGGCTGTTCTCCAGCCACCGGACGACGTCGCCCGGCCCGCGTGCGTGCAGGTCGACGACCAGGTAGCCGACCAGCTGGCCGGGACCGTGGTAGGTCGCGTGGCCGCCGCGGTCGGCGAGCACGGCCGGGATCCGGGCCAGGTCGCCCGGCAGGTCGGTGAGCGGGGTCGTGTGCCCGTAGGTGATCACCGCCGGGTGGCTGAGCAGGAACAACCGGTCCGGTGCGGTGCCGGCCCGGCGTTCGGCCGTCCAGCTCGCCATCCACTGCATCGCCTGCTCGTACGGCACCTCGCCGAGGTCCACTCGCTGCATGTCCTCCAGTCTGCGTCGCGCGACGGCGTCGCTGCGATACTCGCCGGCATGACGGATCAGGGACCCCTGCGGATCGTGGCACTGGTCGAGATGGCCGCCGGGCACGCCGAGGCCGGCAGCCGGTACGAGGACGAGGTGCTGGCCCTGCTCACCCGGTACGGCGGCACGGTGGAACGCCGGCTGCGCACCACGGACGGCCGCTCGGAGGTGCACATCCTGGCGTTCGAGTCCCGGGCCGGCTACGAGGCCGTGCTCGCCGACCCGCAACGGCTCGCGTTGCGGGACGCCCTGGGTGACGCGGCACCGACGACGCGGGTGCTCGAGGTGAGCGACGTACCGTGAAGTGGTGGAATCCGTCTGGGACTACCCGCGCCCGCCGCGGCTCGAGCGCAGCGCCGCCCGCATCACCGTGGTGCACGCCGGGGTGACCCTGGTCGACAGCGATCAGTGCTGGCGGGTGCTGGAGACCTCGCACCCGCCGGTCTACTACGTGCCGGCCGCCGCCATCGCCCCCGGCACCCTCGAACGGGCCCGGGGCAGCTCGTTCTGCGAGTTCAAGGGCACCGCGGGCTACTGGGATCTGGTCGTCGGCGAGATCCGGGTGGCCGACGCCGCTTGGTCCTACGAACGGCCGTCACCCGCGTACGCGGAGCTGGCCGGGGCGGTCGCCTTCTATCCGAGCCGGGTGGACGAGTGCCGGGTCGACGGTGAGCTGGTCCGCCCGCAGGAGGGTGACTTCTACGGCGGGTGGATCACCTCGGACATCGCCGGACCGTTCAAAGGTGGTCCGGGGACGAGGGGCTGGTGAGCTCCCGGGCCTGCCGCAGGAAGGCGACCTCCGCGGCGTTGCCGGTCAACTCGGCCGCCCGGGTGTAGGCCACCGCCGCCTCCTCGGCCCGGCCCAGCCGTCTGAGCAGGTCGGCCCGCACCGCGTGGAACAGGTGGTACCGGCTGAGGTCGAGCGCCTCCACCAGCGGCAATGCCGCTGCCGGGCCGGACACCTCGGCCACCGCCACCGCGCGGTTCAGCGCCACCACCGGGCTGGGGGCGAGGGCCATGAGTTGGCCGTAGAGCTGCAAAACGGCGGGCCAGTCGGTCGCGGCCACGCTCGGCGCGGCACTGTGCACAGCATTGACGGCCGCTTGCAGCTGGTACGGACCCGGCTGTCCCTTCCGTACGCATTCGCGGATGATCCGCTGCCCCTCGGCGATCAGTGCCGCGTCCCAGCGGGACCGGTCCTGGTCGGCGAGCCGGATCATCGCGCCGTCCACAGTGGTGCGGGCCGAGCGGCGGGCGAGAATGAGCAACTGCAACGCAAGTAAGCCCTGTACCTCGGGTTCCGCGGGCACCAGCCGGGCCAGCAGCCGGGTCAGCCGGACGGCTTCGGCGCACAGGTCGTCGCGGGTCAGCGTGGGGCCGGCTGCGGCCGCGTACCCCTCATTGAAGATCAGGTACAGGACGGCCAGGACGGGCCGCAGCCGGCCCGGCAGCTCCGCGTCGCCGGGCACCCGGTACGGGATGCCCGCGTCCCGGATCTTGCCCTTGGCCCGGACGATGCGCTGGGCCATGGTCGGCTCCGGCACCAGGAACGCCCGGGCGATCTCCGGTGTGCTCAGTCCACCGAGCAGCCGGAGCGTGAGGGCGACCTGCGCCGGCTGGGCCAGCGCGGGATGGCAGCAGGTGAAGATGAGCCGCAGCTGGTCCGTCTCCTCCTCGGCCGGTGACGCCGGGATCAGCATGGCCGCCTCGGCCTCCTTCGCGGCCCGGATGGACTCGCGCCGCAGCCGGTCGACGGCCCGGTTACGGGCGGTGGTGATGAGCCACCCGGCCGGGCTCGGTGGCACGCCCTCAGCCGGCCACTTCGCGCTGGCCACCGTGAACGCGTCCTGCACCGCCTCCTCGGCGAGGTCGAGATCGCCGAGGACCCGGGTCAGGACCGCGACCGCGCGGCCGTACTCGGCCCGGAAGACGTCGGTCAGGTCTGGAATGGCCGCACCTCCACCGGCAGGGTGGTCGCCGCCGCCATCCGCTCGCCCCATGTCAGGGCGGCGTCCAGGTCCGGGGCGGTGATGACGGTGAAACCGCCGACGAACTCCTTGCTCTCCAGGAAGGGCCCGTCGGTGAGCAGCACCTCGCCGTCGCGGGCCCGGATCACCGTGGCCGAGCTCGGCGGGCACAGCCCGGCGGAGAACACGAAAGCGCCGGCGTTCTGCATGTCCTGAGCGATTGCCGCCAGTTCGGCCATCACCGGTTCGAGGACCTCCGGCCCGGGCGGCGGTCCCTCCGGCTGATAGATGCTGAGCAGGTATGTCTTCACGTTTTCCTCCTCACGATGGATGACATATACACGTTCGGGGCACGCTCAGCTCGACACCCCGGGAGCATTTTTTTTCGGTTCTTCGTCACGTGGCGCCGAATGTGTGTTGGCATGGTCGACGGAATTACCTATATCGCCTGGGTTCCCATTGTCGCCGTTTCACGGATGACAACCGGCGCGGCGGCACCATCCGTCGCACCGAATTGGGATTCGCGTGAGAGCCCCGGGCCGAACTCGGAGGCTTCGCTGTCCCGTCCGTCCACCGGCCGCGTCCTGGCCGCCGGCGCCCTCGCGCTCGCCGTGAGCACGCCGGTTCTCGAATCCGTCGAAACTCCCATGGGCCTGCCGAACCCCGCACCGGCCGCCGCGCCGGCCGTGGTGGAGAGCCAGCCGGCTCTGGTGGACCGCGCGGCACTGCGCGCTTCGCGCTCGGCAGTGCGCCGGTCCGCCGCCCGTCCGGCTGCGGTCGCGCTGCGTGCGGCGCAGCGCTCCGCCCAGCGGGAGACGAAGAAAATCCAGGAGGTACGCCGGGCAGCCCACGCCCGCCACGTCGCCCAGGTCAGGGCGGCCGCCCAGCGCCGGATCGCCGTCCGGCGGGCGCTCGCCGCTCGCCGTGCGGCCGCCCGTCAGGCCACGGCGATGGTCAAGCCCCGGGCCGCGGTGCGGCCCGCGGCCAAGCACCGCGCCGCGCCCCAGCGCCGGGCAGTGCCCAAGCGCCGGGCGGTGACCCGGGTACGCACGTCGATGCGGATGTCCTCGGTGATCGCGTACGCCCGTTCGCAGATCGGCAAGACGTACCGGCGCGGCGGTGAGGGGCCGAACGCGTTCGACTGCTCGGGATTCACCAAGCGTGCGTACGCCCAGGCCGGGCTCAGCCTGCCGCATTCCTCGGGAGCCCAGGCGGCCCGCGCCCGGACCGTTTCCCGGGCCGCCGCGCAACCCGGTGATCTGGTCGTGGGGCCGGGGCACGTGGGGATCTACATGGGCGGCGGAATGATGATCGACGCCGGCAACTCGCGGACCGGTGTCGTTTACCGGCGGCTCTACCCTGGGTTGCACATCGAGCGGTTCTAAAGGATTGGCGCCGGCCGGTGACGAGCCGCGAGAATCCCTCGCATGATCACCGATCACTGGCCACTGTTCGGGCTGCGGCTGCACACGCCGCGGCTCGAACTGCGCGTTCCGGACCTGGCCGACCTCGCGCAGCTCGCCGAGGTCGCCGCCGCAGGCGTGCACGACCCCGGGCAGCAACCGTTCGTGGTGCCGTGGACCGACGGCACCGCCGAGGAAGTGGCCCGCAGCACGTTGCAGTTCCAGTGGCGGATGTGGGGCCAATGGGCGCCGGACAACTGGTCGCTGCACTTCGTGACAGTGCACGACGGCCAGGTCATCGGCACCCAGGCGCTCGACGCCCGGCAGTTCGCCACGCTGCGCGAGGTCGGCACCGGATCGTGGCTGGGCCGCGCCCACCACGGCCGGGGCTTCGGCACCGAGATGCGGGCGGCCGTGCTGGACCTGGCGTTCACCGGGCTGAACGCGCAGTGGGCGGTCACGGAGGCGTTCGCGGACAACGCGGCCTCGTACGGCGTCTCGCGCAAGCTCGGCTACGCCGACGACGGCATCGCCCGGCACGTGGTCCGCGGGGAGGCGGTGGTGGGCCGGCGGCTGCGGCTGGACCGGGCCGGCTGGGCGGCGGCCCGCACTGTCGGCGTACGGATCGAGGGTCTGCCGCCCTGCCTGCCCATGTTCGGCTGCTGAATCCTGCACTCGCGGCCCGGACCTGCCGATAGGGCAGGGTATGAGGAAGAAGTCCGACGCGGGCTTCACCATGATCGACGTGCTGGTCTCGATGAGCGTGATGGTCGTGGTGCTGGCCGCGGCCACCGCCGGGATCTCGTCGATGTACCGCACGGCGAACGCCGTCGACGCCAGGTCGGTCGCCCAGGCCCAGCTCGGCTTGGCGCTGCAGCGTCTGGACCGGGAGATCCGGTACGCCGAGGGCATCAGCCAGGAATACCAGGTGAACGGCGACTGGTACGTGGACTTCCTGACCGTCCAGGGCACCGAGCGGCAGTGCCTGCAGCTGCGGCTGACCGGCGGGCAACTGGCTCAGCGCAGCTGGGTGCCCGACAAGAACCCGCTGACCCGTACGCCGTGGAAGCCGCTCGCCGACGGGATCACCTCGGCGCAGCCGTTCGACTACGTCCCGCCGTCGGACCTGATCGGCTACCAGCGCCTGACCCTGGATCTGCGATCCGGCAAGGACGCCAACAATGCGACTTTCACCGCGCTGAACACCACCCGTACCAGCCGTAACGACTACTGCGTGGCCGGGCGTTAGGCGCGGGGCAGCGTCAGCCGGACTGTCGTGCCGACACCCGGCTCACTGTCCAGGTGGATGCTGCCGTGGTGGGCTTCGATGATCAGGTTGACGATCGACAGGCCGAGGCCGGGCCCCGGCGCTGCCATCCGGTCGGCGGCCGCGCTGCGGAAGAACCGGTCGAAGACGTGCGGCAGTTCAGCGGCGGGAATGCCCACCCCGGTGTCGACGATGACGATCTCCGGCTCGTCGCCGGCCGTACCCCGGACGATGATCTCGCCGCCCGGCGAGGTGAACTTGATCGCGTTGACCACCAGATGGTTCAGCGCCTGGCCCAGCCGCCGGCCGTCGCCGCGGGCGAGCACCGGCTGGTCCATCAGGTTGTGCAGAGCCACGTCCCGGTGCTCGGCCAGCGGCCGGCAGGCCGTGGTCACCTGGTGCACGAGCTCGGCCAGATCCAGCTCGGCCAGGTGCAGCTCCATGCCGCTCTCGTTGAGCCGGGCCACCGTCAGCAGGTCGTCGATGAGTCGCAGCAGCCGGTCGGAGTTGCGCTGCATGACCGCCAGGAAACGCTGCGACGTCTCCGGGTCGAAGCCGTCGGCCAGCAGGATCTCCAGATAGCCGCGGATCGACGTCAGCGGGGTCCGCAGCTCGTGGCTCACCCCGGCGAGGAACGAGTCCTTCATCCGGTCGAGCTGGCGCATGCGGTCAGCGATGGTCCCGGCGTGCTGGGCGTAGCGGCGCAGCTCGAGCTGGACGGAGGTGTGCCGGGCCAGACAGCGCAGGGCGCGGCGCTGTGACGCGGTCAGCGCACGCGGCACCTTGTCGAGAACGCAGATCGTGCCGACGGCGTGGGTGCCGTCGAGGAGGACCGGCGCGCCCGCATAGAACCGGAATTCGTCGTGGGTCACGAACGGGCTCGTGGCGAAACGGGGATCGGCGCAGGCGTCGGGCACCTCCAGCACGTCGTGCTCCTGGATGGTGTGGGCGCAGAACGACTCGTCGCGGGGTGACTCGTCGTAGTCGATCCCGACCTTGGCCTTGATCCATTGCCGCTCGGCGTCGACCAGGCTCACCATGCCGACCGGCGTCCCGCAGATCTCCGAGGCCAGCAGGGCGATGTCGTCGAAGTCTTCCTCCGGCGGGGTGTCGAGCACACAGGCCTCGTACAGGGCGGCCAGGCGGCCTTCCTCACCGGGCGGAGCGACTCTCACCTTCTGATGCTCTCATCGCTTCACGGCATATGTCTGAGTTCGGGCGGCTATCCCACATAGCAGTCGGCACCCGTCGCGGAGGGCGGGTGCCGACTTGCTGGACGCCGGGAGGCGACCGATCGCAACCGAGCGCGGGGATCTCTGCCCTGCGCACCCGGTCGGATGTCTGACACCACTATCGCCCGGGGCAAGCCCGCGCACGCGCACCACCTGTGCGTTTCTGCATCCGCGGCGGATATCAGGCCGAAAGATGTGTGACACCTCACCCGGTTACCGTCGGCCAACGGGGGAAGTCAGCAAACGGTGCCATGTGGGTGCCGGACGACGTGGAAGGACAACCGAGCATGAGCCTGGAGCGAGCCGAAGCGCCGGATCCGTACGACATCCTGCCGTCCGTCCCGGCCTTCACCCTGACCAGCGCGGACGTAGCGGACGGCCGACCGCTCGACGAGCTGTACGCGCACACCAGCGTCGGCGGCAAGAATCTGTCCCCACAGCTCTCCTGGTCCGGCTTCCCGGCAGAGACCCGTAGCTTCGTCGTGACCTGCTTCGACCCTGACGCGCCCACGGGCAGCGGCTTCTGGCACTGGGTGGCCGTGAACCTGCCGGTCTCGGTGACGGAGCTCGACCGGGGAGTCGACCCGCTGCCGGAAGACGCCTTCACCGTACGCAACGACTACGGCGACACCGGCTACGGCGGCGCCGCCCCGCCGCCCGGTGACCGCCCGCACCGCTACGTCTTCGCCGTGCACGCCATCGACGTCGACCGGCTCGAAGTGGGCGCGGACGCCACCCCGGCGTACGTCGGCTTCAACCTCGCGTTCCACACCCTGGCCCGGGCCACGATCCGGCCCACGTACCAGGTCAAGGGCTGACGCCGAGCCCCGCACACGGAGAAGTCCGCCGGATCACGGATCCGGCGGGCTTCGTCGAGCGGAGCGGTGCGGTCAGCCGGGAACCTTGGCGACCACGAAGACCGACTGGCCGAACGGCGGCTTCACGATGCTCTCGGCGGCCTTGGTGATCGGCAGCACGACGCTGTCGTAGACCTTGACCATCGGGCCCTCCTTCGGGGCCAGCTTGAAGATGCTCGTCGCGCCGTAGTAGCCGATCAGGCCCAGGGCGTTCGCGTAGTGCAGCTTCTCGATGGTGAGGCCGGCCTCGGTCATGGCGGCGCGCATCGTCTTCTTGGTGTAGCGGCGGATGTGGCCCGTCGCGATGTCGACCTGGCTCATCGCGAACATGAAGGCCGGCACGATCAGGATGATCCGGCCGCCGGGGCGCACCAGGTCGGCCATGCTGCGCAGCGCGCCGACGTGGTCCTCGATGTGCTCGAGGACGTTGTACGACACGGCGGCGCTGTACTCACCGTTCGCGTCGGGCGAGGGCAGCAGCATCTGCCGCACGTCGATGTTGTCGTGGTCGGCCAGGCGCTCCTTGAGCTGCACCAGCCGGTCAGGGTCGGCCTCCGTCGCGGTGAAGCGGGGCAGGTGCTCCGCCCACTCCAGTGCGTAGTCGCCCAGGCCACTGCCGATCTCGATCGGGTTGTCGCCCAGGTACGGGAGGGCGAGCTCCACGAACCACCGGCGGTGGTTCACGGCCGTGGCGAGGCCTTCGAGCACTTCGGACTGGATCCGCTGGTCTCCAGTGATGTCTGCCATAAGTAAGGTTCCCTCGTCTTGCCGATCCGAGCTGACAGCGGGACCGGAAGAGTTAACCATCCGCTGCGCGCAACCGAAAGTTGAGCGGGGGGCGCCCGCTCATTTTTTGCCTGATTGAGACATTGACCCGTGGGTACCCACCGGCCTTACCCATCATGCACTGTGCGGGCCAGTGACCGGAAATACATGCTTAGATATCGGGTCGATCACGCCTGCGCCGCCCGTCACAACACTGTTACCAACCTCGGTTAGGCTCGCCGATGCTATGACGATTACGGGTATTGACTCGACAGGCCAGTCGGCCGGTGGGAACGTTCTGCCGCCCGACCCCGCCGCCGACGCCGAAGACCTGGACGCGGAGCTGCGCGCGCTGGAAAGCGAGGTCGCCGTCGCGCCGATCTCGGTCATACCCGCTGTTGACGCCTCGGTCGTACCCGCAGTTGACGCCCGGCCCGGTGGCGAGGCCGCCCGGCAGCCCGAGCCGGCGCCGCGCCTGCGGTGGTGGCGGTCTCTCACCTGGCGAGATGTTCTCGCAATAGTCACCTTCATTGCGGTAGCGGTCTTCATCACCGCCCCGTTGTGGCTCAATCTTGATCATGAGTTGCGCGATGATCCTCAGGATCAGGCATTCTTTGAGTGGATGTTGGCGCACGGTGCACGCGTGCTCACGGATGGCGTTTATCCGTTCTTCTCGGATCGCATGAATTACCCCGATGGGGTGAACATGATGGCCAACACGTCGGTGTTGGCCGTTTCGCTGCCGATGACGCCCGTCACTGCCATCTTCGGGCCGCATGTGGCGTTCAACGCGTTTCTTACGCTGGCCTTGGCAGTCACCGGCATTTCGTGGTATTTCGTGCTGTCCCGCCAGTTCGTCAGCTCCCGGCTGGCGGCGTGGGTCGGCGCGCTGTTCGCCACCTTCGCGCCGAGCATGATCTCGCACGCCGGCGGCCACCCGAACATCGTCTCGCAGTTCCTGGTGCCGCTGATCATCTGGCGCACGCTCGCCCTGCGGACACCGGGCCGGATGGTCCGCAACGGGCTGCTGCTCGCCGGCCTGCTGGTCTGGCAGGCCTTCATCAACCTCGAGATCCTCTTCATGACCGCGGTCGGGCTGGGCATCTTCTGCGTGGTGATGGCCGTCACGCGGCGCCGCAGCCAGCCGGGCGAGATCGCCACCTTCGTGCGCGGACTCGCTGTCGCGGCCGGTGTCACGCTGGCCGCGCTGGCCTACCCGCTTTACGTGCAGTTCTTCGGGCCGCAGAGCTATCACGGGCTTCCCGAGTTCGTCCGTTACTTCGGGGCCGACCTGGGTTCCTTCACCGCGTACGCGCAGCGCTCGATCGCCGGAAACAGCGTGACCGCGGGCCGCCTCGCCCAGAACGCCGCCGAGGAGAACGCGTTCTTCGGCTGGGGGCTGGTCATTCTCTTCTTCGGCCTGGTCGCCTGGATGCGTCGTAGTGTGACGATCGTGACATTGGCCGGCGTGGCTCTGTTCTTCGGCGCGATGTCCCTCGGCCCGCGCATCCGGCTCAACGGCGTCGACACCGGCGTCCCCGGCCTCTGGTCGCTGCTGCACAGCGTCCCGATCCTCAACTCGGCCGTGCCGACCCGCTGGGCCCTGGCCATCGCGCCGATCGTTGCCATCATGCTGGCCCTGGGCGTCCAGCGCGCCTCGGAGCTGATGAAGGCCCAGCCGGCCGCCCGCGGCCCGGTCCGAGTGGCGATGATCACCGCGGTGGCCATGGCGCTGGTACCGCTCACGCCGACGCCGCTGCGCACGGTCCCCATGGACCCGGTTCCGGCGTTCGTGACCTCGGGTGCCTGGAAGCAGTACGTGGACGAGGACCACACGCTGGTCGCCCTGCCCCTGCCCGACAGTTCATATCCGGACCCGCTGCGCTGGAGTGCCTACACGGGCCAGGACATGCGGATCGTCAGCGCGTACGCCCTGCTGCCGAGCCGCAATCCGCTCGATCCGACGGACCGCTCGGCCCAGTTCGCCCCGCCGTGGCGCCCGACCAGCGGCCTGATGGCGTCGATCAAGCAGGGCAATCCGATCCCGGAGATCACCGAGACCCGCCGCGAGATGACCCTGGCCGACCTGCGGTACTGGAAGGCGGGGGTGGTGGTGCTGACCCCGCAGGTCCGCGACATCGAGATGCTGCGGGCGATGACCCAGCTGCTGGGCTTCCAGCCGACCTGGACCGGCGGCGCCTGGGTCTGGAACGTCCGCAACCTCGTCGACGCCCAGAAGGTCGACCAGTAAGCGCGGCTCACAGTCAATCCGGCATCAGCGCTGCCGGAAAGTTCGGAGCTGGTCGTCGCTCTGCCCGAGCCCGCGAGGCGCATCGTGCCGTCAGCAAGCTCGGCATGCAGGGCAGCCCGCAGCGCATCCACAGTCGGCTCGGTGAGCCGGCTCAGGGTCACTACTTGATGCAGCAGCCCACGCAGACCTTGGGCTTGGGCAGGGTGAAGGCCAGGCAGCAGGTCTTGCGCTGCACGTCCAGGTTTCCGCCGCGCCCCGGGACCAGCTCGATCAGGTCCTCGACCCCGAGCGTGCCCAGCAACGTGGCGATCGTCTCCGCCGACGAGCCCGGCAGCACATCCGCCGACCGCAGCACCGCGTAGGCCACTCCCGACGACAGCGACCCCAGCAGCGTGCGCTGACCCAGCCGCACCTTCGTGTGGATCGCGTCGAGCAATGGCGTCAGGTGCTCGTCCAGCAACGAGCGCCGCAGCTCCTCCAGCAGTGCCGCCTCGTCCGCGACGACCCGGACCTGGGCCAGGCCGCTCAGCGCCAGCGGGTCGGACGGCAGCACCGCCACCGTGATGTCGCTGCGGAGACCGAGAGTGACCAGCGGCCGCGGGTCGTTGAAGTGCATCAGCACGTCGGTGCCGGTCAGCAGCGGCACCCGGCGGGCGGAGGCCCAGCCCAGCACGGCCGGCAGGGCCAGCCAGTACGTGTATGCCTTCCAGGCCAGCGCGGCCGCCGCGTGCGGCTGGGCCTGCCAGCGTTCGCGGGACGAGTCGAGCAGGGTGTCGAGGCTGGCGCCGGTCAGGTCGGACGTGGGCTGCCAGCCGGCCGGGTCGTGGACCGTGAGGTCCGGCGCCAGGCCGGGCAGCTCGGTGCTCGTGCCGAACATCGCCCGCAGGGTCGCGGTCACCGGCGCCAAAGGCTGCGCGGGGTGGGCGGAGTGATCGGAGACGACACGATCGAGAGCTGTGGTCACCGGCGTGCGCCGCTCAGGGAGAGGCAGCGCGGCTTCATCCGCTGGATCACCACTGTCACCTCGCCACGCTTCGCTGGTCAGGACGGCCCACCATACCTTGTTAAGGCTAACCTAACCACGCCAGCAAAACCCCCACATACCCGGCCCCGGACAGGTGTTCTTCGGGGAAATACCCCCAGCAAGGGTGACCTAACCGAGCGTTGCGCCGTTGCCGGTTTCGTCAAGGTATCTGTCGGCAACGCGCTACTAGCCCCATGCGGACACCGGAAGACATGGACACTGAAATTCCTGTCGCAAAGGGGACATCCGTGATGACCACCTCGCCTGTCGAGAGGGCTGCCGACCACTTCGTGTCGGCGCTCGCGCAATGGCGGGTCGAGCGCGGGATGACGAAGAAGCAACTCGCCGCGCGCATGGGGTTCGATCCGTCCTACGTCAGTCACGTCGAGGGCCGCCGGCACAAGCCCACCGAGGACTTCGCCCGGCGTGCGGAGGCGGTCCTGGCCGCCGGTGGCGCGATCTGGCAGAGGTTCCAGGAGTACGACGAACTGCGGCACGCCCGCGGCCCCGTCCTGCACCGGGACCCTCCCGTGCCCGCGCAGTGGATGCCGCCGGGCACCGGCCTCATCGTCGAGCAGGAGGTCGCCGAGCTCACGTACACCGAAGGGGCCTATCGGTGTGTGATCCGGCGGGCGCTCTACAACGCCGGTGTGGAGCCGGTCACCCGCTATCTGGTGAAGATCGCCGTGGACCGGTATCCGCACGATCCGCAGGGCTCCAACCGCCACCACCGCCAGCATCCGCTCAGCTTCGAGGAGATGGATCTGCGCGCGGTGGCCGGCGAGGGCGCCGCCACCGAGCCGATGCAGTGGCGGCTCAAGCTCGACCGGGACGCCGCCAAGGAGGTCTGGCTGCTCTTCGCCAACGACCACGGCCAGTTCCCGCTCTATCCCGGCGAGCGCACCACGATCGAGTACGCCTACACCGTCGGCGAGGAGAAGTGGGGGCAGTGGTTCCAGCGGGCCGTGCGCCTGCCCACCCGCAACCTCACCGTACGGCTGAACTTCCCGGTCGAGTTCGAGCCGCAGGTGTGGGGGGTCGAGACCTCGCTCGCCGCCGAGGTGCCCGTGCGTACCCCGTTGGAGCGGCACAACGACGCCCGCCGCGCCGTCTTCGAGTGGTCGACCGACGCGCCGCTGCTCAACGCCCGGTACCGCCTCGAGTGGCGGTTCCGCGGCGAGTCCGCACCGACCACCCCGGACGAAGGAGTCCCCAAGCCCCGCAACGGCCAGGAGCGCCGCACCAACGGCCATGAGCTGAGAGCGAGCCAGCGGATGCGCGGAATCGGCATCGTGCAGCGCGGCGCGGATCTGCTGCGCCAGCGCGCCCGGCACTTCCAGCTGCCCCGGGAGGAAGCGGCCGCCCGCGACGCGGTCGCCGGGCTGCGGGCCACCCTCGAACGGCTGGAGGGGCTGCACGACTTCAGCAAGGGGGTGGGACTGGCCGCGTCGCAGATCGGCCTGGCGGTTGCCGCCGCCGTGGTACGCCCACCCGAACGCGGAGCTGAGTCCGTGGTCCTGCTGAACCCGCGGGTCGTCGACGAATCGAGCGAGACCGACGAGCAGTACGAGGGCTGTCTCTCTTTCTTCGATTACCGCGGTCTGGTGGTCCGGCCGTTGCGCGTCGACGTGGAGCACGCCCGTTTCGACGGCACCCGGGTCATCACCTCCTTCGAGCGGGCCATGGCCCGCCTGGTCAGCCACGAGATCGACCACCTCGAGGGCCGGCTGTACGTGGACCGGATGGTTCCCGGGGCCAACCTCGTGCCGGTCGAGGAGTACCGCCAGACCGGCCAGCCGTGGAACTACTAGTCGGAGAAGCTGTCGTACTTGATGCGTACGGATGGGACCTGGAGCTCGGCCAGGGTCCGCAGGGTGGCCTTGACCATCTTGCCGGAGCCCGACACGAAGAAGTCGTGCTCGTTCCACGGGCCGTAGCGGGCCACGACGTCGGAGATGTTGCCCTGCTCGCCGGGGAACGTCGGGTCCTCGCTGCACGCGGTCACCACGGAGAGCCAGGGGTAGCGGGCGGCGAGCCGGTTCAGCTCGGCCAGGTCGTAGAGGTCCTCGCGGGTACGGGCGCCGAAGAAGACGTGCACCCAGCGCGTCCGGTTGTAGCGGGTCAGTTCCTCGAGCAGTGACTTGACCGGGGCGAGGCCGGTGCCGCCGGCGACGAAGACCGCGTCGCGGGTGGAGCGCCGGTCCAGGTTCATCGAGCCCATCGGCGCGGCCAGCCGGATCATGTCGCCGACCTCCAGCCGGCGCACCAGCGCGCTGGAGACCCAGCCCGCCCCGACCGCCTTGACGTGGAACTCCAGGGTGTTGTCGCGCCGGGGAGCGTTCGCCGGCGAGTAGGTCCGCCAGAGCCTGGGCTGGAAGCGCGGGCATTCCAGGCTGAGGTACTGGCCCGCGCGGTACTCCAGCGGCTGCATCGGCATGACGGTGAAGACGGCGATGTCGGTCGCCCGGCGTTCGTGCGCGGTGACCTCGGCGTACCAGTACGGCGGGTTGGTGTCGGCCTCGGCGCCGGCGAGCATCTTGGCCGCGATCACCGCGTACGCGTCGGCCCAGGCCTGGTCGTACTCGACGCCCCACTGCTCGCCCGCGAACTGCCGCATCGCCTCGATCAGCGCCCCGCCGACCACCTCGTAGTGGGCTGGTTCCACGTGGAACTTGCGATGATCACGACCGAGGGACCGGAGGTACTCGTCGAACTTCTCCGGGTCCTCCAGCGTCTGCACGGCGGTGACGATGGCGTTGAGCAGCCGGGCTCGCTGGACGTCCATGTGCACGGGGAACAGGTCCCGCAGGTCCGGGTGTGACAGGAAGATCCGCGCGTAGAAGTAGCCGGCAACCTTGTCCTGATGCTCCTCGACGAGGCTCCAGCTCTCCTTGAGCAAACGCGCGAGGTCTCCCATGCCTTCAGCCTGGGGAAAACAGCGCGTAACGCATCGCACCCGAAGTGCGATGTACGCCGCACAATTGCCGACACACGGCGAGTCGCTTGCCCCGATAGGTCCGAATATGCATGAACGCGATCACTCGAACGGTGGAGTCGAATCTAGAGTGGTCGGGTGACGGTAGCTCTAGATCGGCCGCAGGCCACCCGCAAGCAGCTGCGCCTGGAGATAGGGATCGTCCTTTTGCTGTCCCTGGGCCAGTCCGCGGTCTATGCGGTCGTGTCCCTGGTGGCGAAGCTCACGGCCGGCAAGCCGCTGTCCCAGCAGACGGCCACGCTGAACCCGTCCCAGTCGCCGCGGCCGTACCTCGATCTCACGTACCAGTTGCTCGGGATCTTCTTCGCCCTGATCCCGGTCCTGCTGGCGCTCTATCTGCTGAACCGCGACCGGCTCGACCCGGCGCGCACCCTCGGCATCGACTTCCGCCGCCCCGCCGGCGACGCCGGCTGGGGCACTGCCCTGGCCGCGGCCATCGGCATCCCCGGCCTGCTCCTGGTGTACGCGGCCGCGACGCTCGGCCTGAACGCCCAGATCGTGCCGGCCGCCCTGCAACCGGTGTGGTGGGCCGTCCCGGTGCTGATCATCGCGGCCATGCAGAACGCGATCCTGGAAGAAGTGATCGTCGTCGGCTACCTGATGACCCGCCTGCGCGAGATGGGCTGGCGCATCGGCTACATCGTCGCGGCCAGCGCGGTCCTGCGCGGCTCGTACCACCTGTACCAGGGCTTCGGCGCGTTCGTGGGCAACGCCGTGATGGGCGTCGTGTTCGCACTGTTCTTCCTGCGCAAGGGCAGGGTCATGCCGCTGATCGTGGCCCACAGCCTGCTCGACATCGCCGCCTTCGTGGGCTACACCCTGCTGCCCAAGGACTGGCTCAGCTGGCTGTGACCGAGCCTCGGCTCAACGCGCGGTAGTGCACGGTCGCCCGGGCCGCCATGGCCCGCGCGGCGCCCCGGCTGGTCAACGTGGCGACCAGCAGGCTGGTGCCCGGGAAGAAATGATTGATCGCCCGGACGGCCGCCCACCCGCCGGCCTGCGCGGCGATCATCCGGCCCAGCCGCCAGGTGGCGTCGGTGAGCCCGCTGTTGTCGTAGCTGTGCTGCTCGGCGGTGGCGAGGGCCGCCACCGCGTCCTCCCGGACGGGATGCACCCGGGTCAGGACCAGCAGGTCGACCGCGCGCTCCCGGTCGGTCGGGTCCAGGCCGTACGCGGCGGCGACGTGCAACGCCAGCTCGGCGTGCGTGTAGGCGGCCGCACCGAGCAGCGCGATCGGCGCGTACGACCCGGCGACCGCGGCGAAGACACTGCTGACACTGCCGAACCGGGTGAACTGCGAAACGGCCAGCCGGGCCAGCGCGTCCGGGCCGGCGCCCGGGTAGGCGGCGCGGGTGCGGGCGACCCACTCGCCGGCCCGCGGGCCGATGGTCTGCAGAGCGGCGAGGGCGAGCAGCTCGGGAGCGTGGCCGGGATCGGCGATCAGCGCGGGCCAGGCCTCGGTGCGCACGCCGGACAAGGTGTCCGCCATGGCGGCGACGGCCGGCGGCAGGGTCGGGACAACGGGGACGGCAGCCCCCGGCTGCCCCGGGGCCGTAGCCGGGGGCTCGGCAGCCGGGGATGTCGCCTTTTCCTGTACGACGGCAGCCAGGCTCGGCGTGTCCTCGGGGATCAGCTCGTCGTCCGCGGAGGGCGCGTTGCCCTTCACGGCCGATCCGTTGTCGCTCGCTGATCCGTTGTCGGTGGCCGGTTGCCGGCTCGGCGGCGTCTGCGCCGGCGTGGCGGTGCGCGGCTCATCGGGCACTGTGGTCATGTCCGGGGTGACCACGGCCGGAGCGATCTCCGCGGCGGCTGCCTTGATGGTCGCCGCTGCCTTCTTCGCGGACCTCGCCGCCTTCTTGACCGGCGCTGCCTCGCCTTGCGTCGGCGTCGCTTCGGGCCGGGCTGCCTTGGACGGCGCTGTCTCCGGCCGCGTTGCCTTCGCCGGCGTCGCCTCGGGCTGAGGCGCTTTCGCCGGTGCCCCCGTGGACGGGGCCTGCTTGGCAGGCTGTGCGTCCTGTCGGGTTGGCTCGGCGGTCGTCGTCGCCGCGGCGGGAGTTGTCGTGGCGGGAGGGGTGGCTTTGCGGGGCTGGCGCTTCGCGGGCGTCGCCTTGGCCGGGGGCGTCGCCTTGGCCGGGGGCGTCGCCGTGGCGGCGGGCGTTGCTTTGGCCGGCGGGGCGCTTTCCGTGGCGGGCGTGTCCGTTGCGGCCTCGACGCGGGGCGCGGCCGACTTCGCGGCGGCTTGGGTCCTGCTGCGGCTGGGCGGCTGGTTGCCGGTGCTCGGGCGCTGCGGGCTCTCGCCAGGCGGCGGGGCCGGGGTCGGGGCGGGAGCCGACCTCGCGCGGCGTTGCGGGGCCGTTGCCTTGCGCGGCGTGGACTCCGCTGGATCGCGTTGCGGGCGGGGCGACGGTGTTGCTTCTGGTGCGTCTGTGCCCGTACCGGAAGAGGTTTTGTCGGCAGCCGGTGGCCGGAAGGTCACCGCCGGGGGTGCCTTCGCCGGTTTGGCCTGGGGAGTTGGCTGGTCAGGCGTGCTGAACGCGGGGTTGGACGTCCGCGGACGGCGCTGCTTCGGCTCGTTCTCCTCCATGCCGAGGCAGCCTAGTCGCGTGGCGGTCATTTCACCTGTTGGAAGACGGTGCGGTCCGTCGATTTCTCCGGATTTCGATGATCGGCGTGGCCGAGGGGCAACCTCTTTGCCGGGCCCCCGGGCGGTCCGGTATCCTCAACCGTCGGTGGCCCGCGAGCCACCGGAGGAGACTTCGCCTAGTCCGGTCTATGGCGCCGCACTGCTAATGCGGTTGGGGTTTTATAGCCCCTCCCGGGTTCGAATCCCGGAGTCTCCGCCACGCACGCGAAAGGGCCGTGAGCTTAGCGCTCACGGCCCTTTCGCATGGACCGGATCAGCCGGCGCCCTGCTTGGCGGCCTTGGTCACGTGGACGCCGGCGCCGAAGTCGACCATCTGCTCGTGGCTCAGCCCGATGTCGGCCCAGAACTGGATCTGCAGGTAGACGCCCGACGGCTGCTCGACCCACAGGGTCCGGCCGCTGTCGTTGTCGAGGCTCTTGGCCAGCACGCCGTTCCGGTCGCCGACCTTGACCGCGGTGCCCGCCGGCGGGCCGTCCTGGTCACGGCTCTGCAGCATCACGGCGATCTTGCCCTCGAAGCTGCGCGGGTCGTACAGCGGATCCTGGGACGGTTCGACGCCCGGCTTGCTCTTGATGCGGCTGGGCGCCAGCACGATGCTGCTGTCGTCGTCCGCCTGCACGAACCAGCCGTCCGGCACCTTGTCGAGGACAAAACCCTTGGGCTGCTTGCCCTTGTAGGACACGAGCCGGGTGGTCGAGACGGCGGTGCTGCTGTCCGTCGCGCCGGGCCCCGGAACGCCGCCGCCGAGACCGGTGGTGAAGATGAAGGCCGCGACGAAGGCCGCCGCGGCGAAGGCGGAACCCCCGAGCGTCTGAGCGGTACGGCGGCGGCGCAGCGCCCGGCGGCCCCGGGCCAGGTCGGCGTCCGCGTCGGCCGCGGTGGGGGCGACCGCCGGACCGGCGATCGCGTCGAGCTGATCACGCAGGTCCATCACGAGGTCACTCCTTGGCGAAGAAAGGTGCGATTCTGCTCACTGGGCTGCCCTTTGGTCCGCGTTTGCAGGGCGGCCCTCAGGCGGTCCAGCGCGCGGGCGGTCTGGCTCTTGACGGTCCCTTGCGAGCACCCGAGCGCATCGGCGGTCTCAGCGACATCAAGGTCGTAGAAGTAGCGGAACACAACGGCGGCGCGCATGCGCGGAGGAAGCTCCCGCAACGCCGTCCGCAGCCGCTCATCGAGCTCACCGGGTGGCCCGGACTCACCCGGATGCGGCCGGTCGGGCAACTCGGCGGTGGGCCGCTCCCGCCGCCACCACAGCCGCCGCCGTTCATCGACGAGGACATTGACCAGGACGCGGCGTACGTAACCGTCCGGGCTGTGCGCCCGCTGGAAGGCGGGCCAGGCGAGGTACAGCTTGGTCAGCGTGGACTGCACCAGATCCTCCGCGAGATGCGCATTCCCCGCGGTGAGCAGGGTGGCAGTCCGCACCAAGCCGGCCCGGCGAGCCAGGACGAAGTCATGGAACTGCGCATCTCGCTCGCTACTCACGAGCTCTCCTCGTATCTCACAGCCCCCAGACGGATGAAGGGCCGCAAGGGTTGCATGGGCGAGCGAGGGGGTCGCGGACCGCCTTGGGGGAGGGCCGGGACGACATGCTAGAGTCGTCGTCTAGCAGGTCCGGGGTGCGGGAAAGGCCCAGGACCAGCGGAAACGTTCGGCAAGCGCCCGTAGCTCAATGGATAGAGCATCTGACTACGGATCAGAAGGTTAGGGGTTCGAGTCCCTTCGGGCGCACCAGAATTGTAAAGCCGTCACCAGCGGAAACGCGGGTGGCGGCCTTTCTCGTTCCCATATTCAGCGGGCCGTTTCCCAGCGTTTGGGAGCGTGGTGCTCGAATGGTGCTCGTCGAGCATCCGGACCACTGCTTTTTTTGCGTCCGAGAGCGCTCATGACTTGACCGTCTCGAGGAGTGGAGCGACTGTTCGTGCACCCGGCCGCCTGGCGCCGGCACCGTGGCGGCTGCTCCGAGAGCCGGACGTCGCTGTGGCGGCGTCGCTGGAGGCCCGCCCTCAGGTTCGCGATGCATCCCGCGCTATTGGGTGATCGCGCCCGGTGGCTTCTCGATCTTGTCGGCGACTCTTGGCATGACGCTATCGGCGGAGGAATTCGGTGGCGCGGTTGTACAAAACGTCAAAGGTCTCCTCCGGGTCCAGCGCCTCGGCCACGGCGCGCGCGCGCGTACGTTGATCTTTGTGCGCCTGCCAGTAAGAGTCGGGCACGCGCCGGATCAAGGCGTCGAGGAGGTCTCCCGGATAGAAGTCGCCCTCGGCAAGCGGATCCTGCTCGACCTGTTCGAGTGCCAGCGGAACGATGGTGTCCAGCCCGATCTGTTGCGAGATGAGCAGCCGCAGACCCTCGGCGTCGAGTGCACCTACGGGACGCTTGCGCAGCGCGTAAGCCGTGCTGACCAGCCGGGTCGCGCCAGCCGGCGGGTCGCCCCAGCGGTCGTCCTCGATCTCTTCGAGTGACCGGCTCTTGTCAGGCTCGGACACCGTGTCTCCTTAACTCGTTCAGGCCCGGGGGACGAATTGCTCGGAGTAGTCGAGCAACCGGCTCGCCTCGGACAGTTCGGCCTCGAACTGCGCACGATCCGCAGCTGACACTCGCGAGTCGCCGAGCAAGCGCTTCAGCTTGCCGATCCGATTGACCAGGCCGTCCTGGGCGTTCCTCACCTCGTCCACATGGTCCCACGGCACGCCGTTCGATTTGGTTGCCACCACCTCGCCGTTCAACTCCCGACGCGCCGCGTCGAGGTCCCGGTCGGTGAGGTGTTCCTTCATGTTGTCGGTCTTCGTCGGCCCGACCGGCTCCGAGCGGCCGGTACGTACAGGTGTGATCGCGTCGTCCGAAGCGGCGTGCTGCATCAGCAGGCCACTCGCCGTGGCCGTCATCCCCGCGCCGGCGGTGATGCCCGCCGCCGAGACGATGTTCAAAGGAACACCGCCGATCGCGCCGACCCCGGTCGCGTCAAGAACCAGACCGGTTCCCTCGCCCAATGCGCTGACCTCGGTCAGCAGAAGACCGCCGACGAGCGATGCGGTCTCAGCGGGGTGGTGCACCATCGCGTTGCCGAACGAGGCCAGTCCGTTGACGACATGTGCGCCCGCGGTCTGCAGGAAGCCGCCCACCTTGTCCAGCCAGCTCGACTTCTTCGGCGCCGACTCCGCCTCCTGGTCGAGGAAGCGGGCGGCCACGTCCCCGGCCGACATGACCTGGTTGCGGGCGGCGCTCAGTGTGTCGACCGCGTTCTGCCGTCCGGACGCGCCGGTGTCAACGAACGGGCCGACGGCCTGCTCGGGCGGTGCCTGCGCAACGGCCTGCTGGTAGTCCTGCTGAGCCTTCTGGGTCTGCGCCTGAGCCTCGTCCCAGAGCCGGATGGCTTCGGCGGCCTGCTGCTGCGCCCATTCCAGAACGTGCGCGTACGTGCTGAGGGCGCTTGCCGCGGTCGCGAGCGAGCCGGCCGCCAGGTACCACTTGTTGGGTTCGTAGCTGAACTTGTCCCGGAACTCGTCCGCGGCCGGCCCCGTCCACGCGCCGGTGTCGATGTCGACAAGGCCGTCGCCGGCCTTCTCCACGTGCTCCGATCGCGCCTTCAGTGCTGTCGCGTTCGCCCTGATGGCGCCAGGATCGCCGGGTATCAACGCTCGCGGATCGTGCGTCTGCCCGAGCTCACTCATCGACGACCGGCTTACCCGGGTCGGAGGTCAGCCGGCCCGCTGCGGCCTGGTCGGCTGCCTGGTATGCGTCGGCCACCTTGCCCAGCAGATCCCCGATAACCTTGGCGTCCTTGGTCAGGATGTCGATGCCGTCGCTCCACCGATCGCAGAAGATCTCCATCGACTTGTGCAGGCGGTCGTGGCCGTAAACGCTCTCCGCCCGATCCAGGTGCGAGAGTGCCGACCCCTTCTGGTCGGCCACACTCTCCTCGATCCCGGCGGATGCCGACTTCAAGGTGCCGATCTCGACGTGGAATCCAGGTCCGCCCATGCCAACCTGCCCTCCCGGCTGGAATCCACAGAGTATGACCGCCCCGCCAATGCCCGTCCGCTCTTCCGAAGACGGTGCTCCGCCGCTCGGCCTGTCACAGCGACGTCTGGCGGATTTCTTCACGGCCTGGTGATCGGCGACCGCGGGGAAGATCATGCGCACCGACTGGGAAGAGATCGATTCCGTGCCGCCAATCCGGCGCGAACTGTAGCCCCGTCGGCGCGCCGGGACCCGCCGATTCGACGCCGACAGACTGTAAGCCGTTGTCGGCTGACATTTCCCGCACCATGGCGGACAGCTGCCCGCCTGCTTGAAGAGCGCCATCGAGCAGCGCCGCTACCGACATGCTCGGCCGCTTGGCTCCTGCCTCCAGGTCCCATACATAGCCGTGTGATCAGTGGATCATCTGGCCGAGTCGTCGCAGCGATATAGCGTGCTGTTCGCGCAGGTCCTTGAGCATCCGCGAGAAATCGGGATCAACGACGACAGTCCGTCGCGGCATGAATCGATCCCCCAGGCTTCGGCCGACAAGATCGGCTTTTGCATTCCTTTGGATCGCGTAGCGTGCGCGAACCATACCGGATCCGCTTTGATCCATCCGGCCTAGATCGGTGGACAGAGGACGGACCCTTTGCCGACCCGGCCCCGTCTTCTCGGCTGTCGTTACGCCGCTTCGCGGGAATGAGGTCGGCGTCGGCGTTGGGGTCGCCGTAGTTCGAGGATGCCGATGGTGGAGTGGCCGAGGACCTCTTGGATCTCTTTAATGTCGGCGCCCCGTGGCCGAAGGACGTGGCGGCGCAATGCCGGAGGTCGTGCAGGCGTACCGGCCTCCTAACCCGGAGAGACTTCGCCATCCTCGGCGACGAGGAGCACGTCGATTCCAGCCCGGTGCAGGCTGGTCTTCGTGCGCTGGAAGAGGCTGCGGTAGGTGGGCACGTCGGGAAGGGCGATCGCGACGTCGACGTCCGGCTCTTCGTCGCGGATCAGCATGCACTTGAGTACGGCCTGGGCGTACCAGTGCCTTGCCTGAGTGGCGGGCTGGGTGGGCTTGAGTTCGTCGGCTCGGCGGGGATCCGCGTAGGTCAGGCTGGGGTATCCCTTGACCTCGACGGCGAGGGTGCGCTCGTGGCGGGTTGCCAGCACGTCCGTCCCTCGTTCACGGGTGGCAGTGTGGGCTACTCGGAGGATTCGCCAGCCCTCCTTGACCAGGTACGCGACGAGGCGGCCCTGCACGGCCTCCTCGGTCATGTCGGAGCCGAGGTTCTGCTGATTGGCCTCTCCCCGCGTCCTTGGCGCGCCCCCGGTGGCCGGTTCGACCTTGCGGGTGGCCAAGTACGCCCCGCCGACCGTCCCTCGGGCGAAAGTGACCCGCCCTATCGTCTGGTCGACGGCCGCGACGTGCCACCCCGCCGATCGCCACGCCTGGGCCTGCACCTTGGAGTCGTTCGCCCACCAAGCGCGGTGTTGGTGCGCGGAAAGTGGCAATGGCCCGACCAGCGTCTCGACTTCGTCGAACGTGAGGACGACTTCGTCAAGCTGCCGGGATGCCAGAAGGTCTCGGAGAGGGTCGTACTTACCCATGTGCTTCCTTCACGACTTCATCGGTGGAGCTCGTGCTGATGGCGATCACGTTGGTACGCCGGCGGCCATCCTGCTCGCCTGTCATGGTCAGCGTCTCCACGTGCCCGGGCCTGGATCTCTCGAAAGGATGCCGCCGGTCGTGGACCGTCGCAAAGCGGGCCGACTGTGTGTGGCGACGTCGGTCCGACGTTGACGGCATGAAGCCGCTGAGATGGGGATCGGGCTTTGCTTGGCGGTGGCTTCCGAGGGGTGTTGCCCGCAGGCTTGGCATCCGTTGCAGCGGGGACGGTCGTTCAGTTCGGTGTGGTCCGGCGGCGGTCGGACGCGGCGACTTCTTCGGTGCTGCTGACGGTCCACCGTTCGGTGCGGCTGTCGTAGAGAATGATGCTGCCGTCGTTCAGGACGATCCGGTCGCGGTAGCGCTCGGGGTCGGCCGCAGTCGTGGCCTCCTGGTCGTATTCGGCCAGGGCGGGGATGATCTCGGCGAGCAGGATCGTCATCGTCATGGTGGGTTCGTCGAACGCGCGGTTGAGTGTCTCGGCGACGTCGGCGGCGGTGGCGCTCATGTGCGTGACCTTCCTCGTACGGCTGGCGGAGTGGCTGCCCCTGTCACGGAAGGCGCGGGTGAGGTTCGCCCGCTTCCCTGAGTGCATCGTGCGGCATGCCGCGGCGTGGGGCGTGATGCCCCGCGAGCCCGAATTGCTGAAGGCGCCTGGGAGCGCTACGTAGGTTCGCCGCTTTGCCCAGGCCCGCCGGCGTTGTGACGATGGCGTCGCGGGCGCTCGGCTCTGCGGCCGGCTTGATGGTCGTGGTCCTGCAGACTCAGCGGACCGTCGGCGACACGGCTGAAGCCCTCACGGCTCGCCGAGAAAATCTATGGCGACAGGGCTAGACATTCTGGTGAAGGCTGGTTAGTGTTTCCCTCGTTGACAACAAAGATCGTTGAAGACGCAGACGAAGACCGAGCGTCAAGCAGGGCCCGGATCCTTTCGTGGCTCGCTCGGCAACGCGGTGGCACAGCACCACCGCATGCATGTCAGTAAGGCAGTTGTATGACAAGACCTTGACGTAACTCCAGGTCAGGGCACATGCGGGTGGGGCTAGTGCAGGTTCAGGGCCCCAGCTGATGCAGGACAGCAGTCGAAGTAGTGAGTAAGGCAAGTGCGAGACAAGACCTTGACGACGTTCCAGGTCAAGGCAGACGCAGGTGGGGCCGGTGCAGGTTCAGGGCTCCAGCTGATGCAGGAAGATCCGCCGTACGTGTGCGGGGCCGTGAAGTTGGCGTGGGGCTCCGCCACCGGCAGGTAGTACGACAGCACCACAGGAAGTGGAAGCAGAGGAAAGGGAGGGACGAGCACCGTTGGATCGCCCGCCGTCAGAACAGTTTTCGGGTTCTGGGGCGGACACCGCAGTCTCCATCGAACGTGAGGTGGTCTCCGGTCACGCTTATGCGATCCTCGCACCGCAAGCCGCGAGAGGCGGCAGGTGCGGAAAAGGCAAGCCGACGAACCTGTCGGTAGATGGTGTTGTGAACCCGTAACCCTGGGCCCCGGCGCTTCCCGCGCCGGGGCCCTCGTCATGCAGAGGAGTGTGGATGGCCCAACCCGATGACATGCTCGACGACGAGCACTACCCGGCCTACACGATGGGCCGCGCCGCGGAGATCACCGGCGCCTCGCAGGATTTCCTGCGCCGCCTGGAGAAGGCGAAACTGTTCACCACGTCCCGCTCGGCCGGCGGTCATCGTCGTTACTCGCGTTACGACCTGCGTCTCGCCGCCCGGGCCCGCGAGATGGTCGATCAAGGCATCGCCCTGGAAGCCGCATGCCGCATCATCGTTCTCGAGGATCAGCTCCAGGAAGCTCTTCAGCGCAACCCGAGCCAACCGCACCGACAGCAGGCGGAAGCGGCCTGATCCCGATCGCCTTCACGGTCCTTCTCCGATCATGGGAGGAGGACCGTTTCGCATGGCCCACGTTCCCCCTGACCGTACGTGTCACCGGCAGGGCGGCTGTTCAGACGGTGGGGGTGCGCAGCGTGATGGGACCTGGTACCACCCCGGCGACTCCACCGTGACGAGCTGCCAGGTCACCAGCATCGCCCAGGAATTCACCCCCGGCGAGCAGCGAGAACTGGAATGGCAGAAGGTCAACCCCAGCGAGGACTGCGGGGAGCTCACCGCCACCGTCACCGGCCTCGAACCGGACTCCGCCTACGTATTCTCCGTCGACGCCGTCCGTCCGGGAGGCCACCTGTCAGAACGCCGCCCGTACCGCTGCTGTCGCCCGCTCTTAAGCCGTGCGCACGCTCTGACCGTGGTTGCCGTCGCGGCGGGCCTGCCGCCCGTTTGCTACGCGCCGGTCCGGGAGTAGCCGATGCCGGTAGTCGCGCTGGTCCCAAGGATGAGACTCCACGGCCGGCGCTCTGCCGATCACGAAAGGATCACCGCCGCCGTCCGGCCGGTGGAGCTACACCAGCACCGCTGGACTGCTCCTCGTCGGTGAGGTGCTGTCCGGAGGATCTGGAGTCGTTGGCCGGATCATCAAGCGCTACGCACGGTGGACAGGGGTGCAGGGCTGCCTCACAGGTGGACCCGGACGATCGAATCGCGGTCTGCCCCTCGCCGATGGGGGCCGGCACCCGGTTGCCGTGTGTGTCCTCAGGCGGCTGGCTGCCTGGTCCTGGTTTTGGCCGGAGAGGCGTGGTGGCGGCCGACTTCAACGCAGAGTGATCTGATCCGGTGGTGATCCGGTGGTGATCGGATGTCGGCGACCGTTTCAGCACGGGCGCGACTAATCAGCACGATCGATTGAGCGATGCCCGTTCGACGGGCCTGGAAATCATGCACTCGGCCGGTGCCTGCGAATAATTGCACCCACTCCGACCTGGCTCAACGCCTTTGATGCGGTCCTGCGCGACGGTGGTAACAGAGTGTACTAGTGACCACTAGGCATTTGACTACAAGTCGGAAGGTCAACGAGAGATGCACGGCTGAGGCGAGCGAACTACGTGGTGCCCCGACGGTGCTCGGATGTTCGGCGCTGATCGGGCACGAACGAGCCCGGCCAAGCACCTAACGCTACATGTGGTGCGGCCCTCGGGTCCGGAGCCTGGCTGGCACGGCCAGGACCAGCGCAGACGGAAGCGACTTTGTGTCGGACGTTCGGCTCTCGGGTCGGACGGATGGCATGTCTGCGAGCTGCATATGTGACTCTTCAGATCTACCTGGCTACGGATCGAAAGGTTACGGGTTCGAGTCCTTTCGGGCGCACCAGCAAAGCAAAGCCCTTCATCAGCCATAGCGGCGCGGTGAAGGGCTTTCTCATTCCGCGACACCAGCCCCACCGCCGACCCTCGGCTCGGACAAGGTCACTTTCTTCGCCGAGTATTTCCCACGGGAGGGCCAGGCAGCCGGGCATTGCCCAGAGGGCTGGCCCATTGGTTCATCCCAGTGGTTGCCGTAGCCGTTCTCACCATGAGCCCGCCCATGCCGCCACCTGTTGTCCTGCCGACGGCCCCGCTGGTGCTTCTCTTACGGTCGGGTCGAAACGGTACCGTTCTGAGACCTTGTCTTCTTAGGATGATCGCGTTGATCTATGTCGGTTCACGGGGGCCATCCATGAAGTCTGTTCTGTCCTTGACGGTCCGCCGTCGTCGTCGTGTCCGGGCGGCCGCCCTGGCCGTAGCCCTGTTGGCCGGGCTCGGAGCGGTTCTCACCCCGTCCGCCCCGGCGTCGGCTGCCACGCCTGACGGGCACCTGCTGCCGATCACCGGGACCGGCGACATAGTCATCGACGGCAGCCATCAGCGAATCTTCATCGCCGACCCGTGGGGCAGCAAGGTGGTCGCCGTCGGATACGACGGCACCATCCTGGGAACCGCGACCAACCTTCCCGGTGTGGAAGGACTCGCTCTCTCTCCCGATGAGAGCACGCTCTACGCGGCCGCCGTTCGTGCGGACGCCATTGTCGCGATCAACACCGAATCGGTCACTGAAACCGCCCGGTACTCGACCGGCGCCGGCACCGAGCCGATGTACCTCGCGGCCGCCGGTGGCAAGGTCTGGTTCGGGTACGGCCCGGACGGCGGTCATGGCGGCCTCGGCTCGCTCGATCCGGCGGCCGGGCAATCGTCGGTGACTCTCGAGCAGGACGCCGGCTGGTACAACGCGCCGATGCTGGCCGCCACCTCGGATGTGCTGGCCCTCGCGGATCCGTACACCACCTCGGGCTTCGTCAAGATCCTCAATGTTGCCGGCGACAGCCCCCAAAAGATTGCCAGCAAGAGCCTGGGCAGCTTCATCGTCGAGGATCTGGCGTTCAGCCCGGACGGCAGCCGGTTGCTCACCGCCGCCCGGGGCACAGAGGTGGACAGCTGGCAGACCTCGGATCTGTCCGAGTCGACCGCCTACGCCACGAAGGTGGGCACGAACGCTGTGGCCGTGGCTCCAGACGGGCGGCTGGCGGCCGGCACAACATGGGGGGACGAGAGCCCCCGGGTGCACGCCTTCCTGCCGGACACCACCACCCCGGTGCGGCAGTTCCGGCTGGCCGACACCGACAGCACCACCAGCAGCCAGGATGACGTCGCCGACCGGGGCCTGCTCTGGGAACCGAACGGCACCCGGCTCTTCGCGATCAGCTCCTCCTACCCCAACACGTACCGGCTCGTGGTGCTCACCGATCCGACGATGTCCGAGCCCAAGCTGACGGTGAGCGTTCCCGCCACCGCCGGCCGGGCGAAGACGATCACCGTCTCCGGTTCGCTCATCTCGTCCCTGCCGCTGGTGGCCGGCACCGGAGTCACGGTCACCCGCACGGACGCGGAGTCACCCACGGGCAAGTCGCTCGGCGTCAAGACGATCAACGCGACCGGCCGGTTTTCCTTCACCGACACCCCGGCCGCCGGCGGGAAACTCACCTACCGGCTCGGTTACGCCGGCGACGCGACCCACCTCTCCGCGTCCGCTGTCGGCGTGGTCACCGTCCCGAGCGACGCGTCCGGGTTGACCCTCAACGGCAACGGCAAGACCTACGCGTACGGCACCAAGGTCACCTTCACGGCGAAGCTCGGCAAGGCGTACACGAATCGGACGGTGGAGATCTGGGCCGACCCCAACGGCGCCGACCAGCGGAACCGCCTGATCAAGAAGGCCGTGGTCAGCTCGAAGGGCACGATCACGGCCGCCCTCACGCTGACCCGCAACACCTCGGTCACCGCCGTCTATCGCGGCGACACACGCACCGCGGCCAGATCAGTGAAGTCCGCCGTGTACACCAAGGTGCGCATCGCCATGGCGGTCTCGAAGCACTACAAGTCCAAGAAGATCGGCAAGACCACCTACTACGTCTTCCACAAGAAGAAGAACCCGGTCTTCACCGTCACGATGACCGCGGCGCCGGGCCGTTCGCAGCGTTTCGCCCTCGAGTACTACTACAAGGGCAAGTGGCGCTCCAACGGCAGTCAGGACTTCAAACTGTCGAGCAAAGGCAAGTCCCAGATCACGGTGGTCGGCCCGCACGAGAAGAACCTGAAGATGCGCGTCCGGTCCGCGTACATCAAGGGCACGTCGGGAGACAGCCTGAACGCCACCACCATCGGCGCGTGGCGCTACTTCATCTTCACCAGCTGAGTCGTCAACTGCAAAGAAGCTGGGCACCCCTTCCGGGATGCCCAGCTTCGATGGTGCTTCTCAGGCGATGCCGTACGCGCGATAGATCGTCACGTCCGTGTAGCCGCCGCTCTTGTACGTGGCCCGCGCCCGCAGTGACACCGCGCCCGAGGTCGGGTTGGGGACGACCGCTGTCCAGACGCCCTTGATCTTCTTGACTTTGACCGTGCGCCAGGTCTTGCCGCCGTCCGGCGACATCTTCGCGCTCAGCGTCTTGAGCTTGGGGTTCTTGCCGCGCTTGGCGTCCGGGTCCTGGCTGTGGCGGCTCAGCTTCAGCGTGACGTTGGTGGTCTTGCCGCCGGCCTTGTTCCAGCCGTTCAGCCCGGCCGGCACCAGGGTCACCGAGTTGACCTCGGCCAGCGCGTTGCTCTTCGGCTTGGAGTAGAAGCGGTAGCTGACCACGCTCTTGGTGGACAGCATGCCGGCCGGGTACTTGATCTCCGGGTAGTACCGGGTGGCCGTGTTGGTGAGCGTGTACCAGCCGGCCTTCTTCACCTTGTAGTACAGGACCGTCATGTCGGGCTCCCAGCCCCGGTCCTTCTTCGTCTTGACCGTCTTGCCCTTGAAGGACAGGGTCGCGGTCGCCTTGTCGCCGCCCTCGCCGCCGGTGTCGTTCCCGGTGAAGGCGGGGTCGGTGAACATGTCGTTCATCGGGAAGTTGATCCGGCCGTACAGGGTTGCCGGCAGCTGGGCGCTCGGACCCCAGGCGGCGTGGTAGAAGCGGACCGTGGACGACTTCCCGGCGGCGATCTTGCGCTCGGCGAAGTACGAGCCGATGTTCCAGCTCTCGCCGTTCTTGGTGGTCGCGGACGTGCTCGACCGGATGTGCCAGGAGCCCGTGGAGAGCCGCAGCTTCACGCGGGTCGGCTGCGCCGCGGTCCACAGGCCGCTGTACATGTCGTCGGCGCAGCCGCGCTTGATCGGCTGCACCGCCACATCGGTGTAGTTCGAGCCGGCCGGGCCCAGCTTGGAGATCACGGAGACCGTGCCGAGCGACGAATGCTTCACCGTCTTGGTCGGCTTGTTCGGTACGCCGGTCGTCTGGTGCACGACCGCGTACGCGTCGCTCAGGCCGGAGCTGTCGCTCCAGGTGCTGAGCGCCGCGAAGGCGATCTTCTTGGAGGTGGTCGGGATGGCGTACAGCTCGTCGCCGTACGCATCGACGTTGTAGTTCGCGCCGGTGGTCTTGGTGCAGATCCGGGCGCTCTGGTTGCGGGAGAGGCCGGCCGGCGCCGGGCTCACCGCGAGGTTGACTCGCCGGCCCTTGCGGGCGTCGACCGTCAGCTTGGTGGATCCGGAGACCTTGACCGTACGGCCGCCGAGCGTGCTCGTGTTGCCGGTGGTGATCGAGGTCAGCACGGCGTAACTGCCCTTGGGCAGCTTCTTCTTCTTGTTGCTGCGAATCGTGTACGACGAGCTGCTGGCCAGGTGGACCACGGTGGCGGAGACCGAGACCTTGGCGCCGGCGCGGTTCAGCACGGTGAGGGTGAGCGTGTTGGTCGCTGCGACGGCGGCGCCGCCGGTGCTGAGCACCAGGGCGGGAACCACGGCGGAGACGGCCAGATATCTGCCGAGACGGGCACGGCTGAAGAGGGAGGGCACTGTGACTTTCCCCTTGGTTGGAGGGGTGACGTCGGCCGTACGTCCGGCCCGACATCGAGAGAGGTGCCGGTGATCATGCCACAGCCGTGCCGGCCGCGTTGTCCCTTCGCGTGCCGCCACCGACCACAATGGATAGCCGGAATTTGCTAGCCGTGCCCCGGTCCGGGCAGCAGGTCGACGGTTTCCGCCGACATCGGCTGATCGCACGCGGAGCAGTGCAGCTCCACCTGCGCGATCTCGCCGCACGCGTGATGCCGGTACAGCACCGGAGGCCCCGCCTCGCCGGCCGTCCACCGGTCGCCCCACTTCACCATGACCATGAGCAGGTCGACGAGCTCGGTGCCTTTCGGGGTGAGCACGTACTCGCTGCGGGCGGGCCGTTCCGAATACTGCTGCCGGGTCAGCACGCCGGCCTCGACGAGCAGCTTGAGGCGCTCGGTCAGCACCTTGCGGGAGATGCCGAGGTCGGCCTGGATCTCGTCGAAGCGGCGGATGCCGACCCACACGTCCCGCAGGATCAGCGGCGACCAGGGCTCGCCGAACACGTCCAGGGTGCGAGCGATCGAACACGCCATCTCGCCGAACTGCGTCCGCTGCATCGGTCCAGGTTAGCCCGTGTGGGTTCCCTGAGGGAACTGAGTCTGTTAAGTTCCCCGAAGGAACTCACTCGGGAGGCGAACGATGACCGGATCTCTGCCGCAAGGTCACCTCGGACTGCTGGAGACGCCGCTGGCGCAGGAACTGCTGACTTCACGAATTCCCGCGCGCCTGGCCTTCATCTGGCCGGACGGCACGCCGCGGGTGGTGCCGACCTGGTTCCACTGGAACGGCCAGGAGATCGTCATGGCCACGTACACGGGAGGGCCGAACGCCGGGATCCGCCACCCGGCGGCCCGGGTCGCCGCTCTCCGGGCCAATCCGGCCGTCGCCTTGACCATCGACACCGATGACGCGCCGCCGCAGTGCCTGACCATCCGCGGCTCGGCGGAGATCACCGAGCTGGACGGGCTGGCCGAGGAGTATGCGGCGGCGGCCCGGCGCTACCTCGGCGACGGCGCGGAACCGATGCTGGCCCAGATGGACCAGCCGGGAACCCGGCAGGCCAGGATCGTGGTACGGCCGACGTGGGTCGGCCTGGTCGACTTCACGACGCGGCTGCCGAGCGTGCTGGGCGGGGTCCTCGGCTGACGGATCAGACCTTGCGGTAGCGGGCCTGCACGATCGAGAACAGACCGTACGCGGCGATGCCGAGCGCGGTCAGGGCCAGCAGCCACGGGCCGTAGCTCTGCTCCGACAGCACGTTCAGGGTCGCGTCGAGGCCGCGGGCCTTGTCCGAGTCGTACTGCACGGCGGCGATCAGGAACAGGACACCGGCAATCCCGTACGCGGTGCCCTTGGCGGCGTAGCCGGCGATACCGAGCCGCTCGCTGAGCCGACGCATCTGCGCGGTCATCTGGCTCATCTTGAGGTGCTTCTCGAATTTCTTCCGCACCCCGTAGATGACCAGCCCGACCCCGATCGCGGCGATCGCGATGCCGGCGAGTCCCACCGTGATCCGGCCGCCGGTCGAGGCCATCAGGTCCTCACTGGCCTTCTGCTGAGTGTCGGCGCTCGACGCCTTCTTACCGCGGAGCACCTTGATGCCGGTGAAGGCGAAGTAGGCGTAGAACAGGGCCCGGCCGGCGGAGGCGATGCGCTCGTACAGGCGGTGCCGGCCCCGCTCGGCACGGTGGCCGATGGCGGCCTCGAGAAGCTGCCAGATGATCATGGCAATGAGGCCGATGACGAGCACGACGATGAGGAAGGTGCCGAACGGCTTCTCGGCGAGGTGATGCAGGGCGCCGGACTGGTCGCCGTCGGTGCCGGAGCCGTCGAAGGCGATCTGCAGGATGAGCCAGGCGAAGAGCAGGTGGATGATGCCGTACCCCACCAGCCCGCCGCGGGTCAGATGCTCGAGCCAGCTGCTGTTGGCTGTGCGCGAAGCGGCGCCACGGGCCTGCGTGGGGAGGGAGGGCATGGCCCTGCCATTGACCTGGACACCGATTTTCCAAACGTAGGCACCGGTGCGTCACCGTGCGGGGCAGGGCTGAACAGGCCAAGGTGCACCTACGGCGCTGTGACCATCAAGCCCATGCCCAGTTATAGCAAGGCGTCTGTGGCTGCAGCCATGTCGCTGTGAGCGGGCCGGTTAAGCCATTTGGTCAATGCAGCGGTGTTCATAGGAGGATCTGCCGGATGCCAGCGGCGGATCCGAATCCCATTAATAGTCGCAACTGGTTCGTCGGTTAATGCCTCAGCACGCGTGACCCGCACTGGGACAAAATTGCCGGGCGCGGGGTGGGGAAGCTTCAGGTCGCGCGCCACGCGCTGAGAGGCTAGGCGCGTACCTCCGAGCAGAAGGAAGCCCTCCCTGGCAAGAACATCGGCCGCTCCGCCATTGGCCCTCACGCGCTTCATGCTGTCTTTCTGCTGAGCAGCCGCTTCAATTGACGACCTGTTGACTTGCCTGCCCTCAGCGCGTCGCATAAGCTCCGCGACTCGTGCAGTCCCCTGCGGGGCTGCCGCGATGGCGGCCTGGTCGGCGGCTGATAGCCGCAGAATCGTATTTTCCGGAAGTGGTGCGTCCCTGAAAAGCCACGATGCCTCATCGAGGTGCGTTTTCAGCACGGTCCGCTTCAAGTCTCGATTCGGTC
This sequence comes from Actinoplanes sp. NPDC004185, assembly GCF_053603475.1. Classification (NCBI taxonomy): domain Bacteria; kingdom Bacillati; phylum Actinomycetota; class Actinomycetes; order Micromonosporales; family Micromonosporaceae; genus Actinoplanes; species Actinoplanes sp. NPDC004185. Next base: position 77,098 of record NZ_JBSGFR010000009.1, read on the forward strand.
TATTCAAGATGGCATTCCGCGCTCGGATGACGCCGAGGGACCATACGGCTTTCAGGTCATCGGCATACAGCAGCATGCATAGCTTTTCCTGCGCCTCAACGGGAATCATCCAGCCGCCGAAGCGCATTGAGTACTTGGCATCAACGTCGTGCCCGGCTATAAGGAAGTCGAGTTCGTCGCCGTCGGCGTAATGAAAGCGCCGTTGCATGTTGATTTCTACGAGCGTGCCGATGTGTGTTCGTTCCGTCTTGGCGAGACCTTCGATGCTGTAACGTCCAGTCCGCTGGCCGTCATAAATTTGATCGAAAGTGTCGCGAAGCACTTGAGCGGTCAAGGCGCCGTGCGGATCGAGTCTGCGTAGTTCATCCACGACCTGGTCAAGGGCTATGTCTGCTCCCACGCACCCAACTTTAGAGTTCGGCGGCACACTCTGACGAGTGTGCAGGCTGGACAGCGGCTCGATCGAGAAGTTGTCAGAGGTGCCCGCTACGGTCGAACTCATGTTCGATCAATCGAGCGCAGCCTGGACGCTAGCCACCGCCTCGTCGAGTGCCTCATGCTCCCAAATCCGTACAACTTGCCACCCAGCTTCGGCAAGTGCTTCGTTAGCAAGCCGATCGCGCTCCATGTTCCGTCGTAGCTTGGGTGTCCAGTACCACTCGTTGGTGGTTGGCTGGCGGCCATGCTGAGGGCAGACATGCCAGAAGCACCCATCGACGAACACCGCCACCTTGCGAGCGGTGAAAACGATGTCCGGCCGTACCCGCAGCTCAGGGAGCCGAAGCAGCAGATCCTTGCGATAGCGATAGCCCAGCCTGTGCAACGCAGACCTGAGGACAACTTCCGGTTTGGTGTCACTGCGCCGGTTTGCCTGCATATTGCGGCTCCGGCCAGCATTCAGCGGTGCAGGGTAGAGGCCCTTGGCGTGGGCTCGCTCCCGGCCGGCTGCAGAGTCATCAACAGACACGCCGATCCCATCTACCCGCGCCGCTCACGGCGTGTCGCTTCGTCTGAGGCAAGATACTCGGCAGCGGCCGGCCTTTGCGCCCAGCCCTGGAAGGAGGCCTAGTGGCCACGCTTGAGGTAGTGGAAATTTGTGCAGGCGCCGGCGGCCAGGCCCTGGGCCTGGAGAAGGCCGGTTTTGAGCACGCGCTAGCAGTCGAGCTGGACGCGAACGCGTGCAACACCCTGCGAGAGAACCGCCCGTCGTGGAAGGTCGCGCAGGGGGACGTGGCAAGCTCGGACACCTGGCAGCCGTCAGACTACGAGGGCGTTGCGTTGCTCGCGGGCGGTGTTCCTTGTCCGCCATTCACCATCGCGGGTAAGCAGCTAGGTGCTACTGACGAACGCGATCTCTTCGCGTGGGCTGTTGAGCTGGTGACTGTCGTCCGGCCACGAGCCTTGTTGCTCGAGAATGTCCGAGGCCTGAGCATGCCGCGGTTCGCCGGTTACCGGCAGCACGTCCTCGACAGGCTCGCGTCGATGGATTACGTCGCGTCTTGGCAGCTGTTGCAAGCGTCAGACTTCGGTGTTCCCCAGCTCCGCCCCCGATTCGTTCTTGTCGCGATGAAGACCGAAGACGCCCAGTACTTCTCCTGGCCTGAAGTCTCAGACGTTCGACCCACCGTCGGCGAGGCGCTGGTCGACCTCATGGGTGCCAACGGCTGGGAGGGAGCAGAGGCTTGGGCGCGAAGAGCTAATAAGGTTGCCCCGACGATCGTGGGGGGCTCCAAGAAGCACGGCGGCGCGGACCTAGGTCCTACCAGAGCCAAGCGTGCTTGGGCAGAGCTGGGGGTCGACGCTCTCGGTGTAGCCGACAACGCGCCTCCTCCTGGAAGTCGCTTCGCGGTTGGTCCAAAGCTGACCTGCGAGATGGTGGCGCGGATTCAGGGTTGGTCCGACGAATATGCCTGGAACTTCACTGGGCGTAAGACGACAAAGTATCGCCAAATCGGAAATGCATTCCCTCCCCCTGTTGCAACTGCGGTAGGGAGCTCGATTATGCGAGCACTTAATCATCATGGGGTTCCGGCTCAGCGTGAATCGACTGCTCACGATCCTGTGTACCGCGCTCTTCGATCGCATGGTGACTTCCTCAACTACAGTCAACTCGCGCGTGCAGTCGGCCGTCCTATCGAAGCCCCAGAGATAGAACGGCGCATCAGCCTGCTGAGCCGGGACTTTGACATCGAGGTCAAAGAAGGCGCAAGTGGTCCCTCCTACAAGCTAGGTGAGTTCAAGGCATTCGTCGGTCAGCAAGATCATGATCGCCATGAACGCTTCATGATGCACCGGGCGCGTATCAGCTAGGCGCCTTGGGTGATGACGGGATGTGGCAGGCCGGCCGATGGACCACCGTCCATCGGCGGTCCGGCATCCGATACCGTGAGGCGTCTAAGGATGAGCGCTAGGGGGCTACGTGGAGCTGTTGCACTCGGGGAAGGTCCGGGATGTCTACGCCGATGGCGATGACATTCTGCTCGTCGCTTCTGATCGGATTTCGATCTACGACGTCGTCCTGCCCACCGCTGTCCCCGACAAGGGGAAGATTCTCACGCAGCTTTCGCTCTGGTGGTTCGACCAGCTCTCCGACGTGGTGCCCAACCACATCATCTCCGCCACCGATGTGCCCGCCGAGTGGGCCGGTCGTGCTGTGCGGTGTGAGCGGCTCGAGATGGTCATGGTGGAGTGCATCGCTCGCGGTTATCTCGCGGGGTCCGGGCTCAAGGAGTACGAGAAGAGTGGCGCCGTCTCCGGGGTTGAGCTCGTTCCCGGGCTCATCGAGGGGTCGAAGCTGCCCGAGCCGGTCTTCACCCCCACCACCAAGGTCGCTCCGGGCGAGGGGCACGACGAGTTCATCACGTACGCGGATGTCGAGGATTCGGTCGGCGCCGACGTCGCTGCGGAGTTGCGGCGGATCACTCTCGAGGTCTACCGACGGGGGTCCGAGGTTGCCGCCGGCAAGGGGATCATCATTGCCGACACCAAGCTGGAGCTCGGGTTCTCCGGGGGTGTGCTGAAGCTCGGTGACGAGCTGCTGACGCCGGACTCGTCGCGCTTCTGGGCCGCTGACGAGTGGCAGCCCGGTGGCACCCAGCGGTATCTCGACAAGCAGTTCCTGCGGGACTGGTCCTCGTCGTTGACCGGGTGGGACCGGACCGACCCCGGGCCGGAGATCCCCGACGAGGTCGTCGAGGCCACCCGCAACCGGTACGTCGAGGTCTACGAGCGGCTCACCGGCGACCGCTGGCGCTGAGCCTCAGTCCCGGGACTCGCCGGTCGGGGCCGTGTCGGCGGTGCGCGCGTCGTCGTCCGTGGCCGCGTCGTCGTCGGCCGTGTCCGTGGCCTTGCGCAGGGCCGGGTCGTCGAGGACGATCGCTGCGGCTTCCTCCTTGGTCGCCGGGCGGTCTTCCTCGGTTGCCGGATCGGTCATGGCGTTGCCTCCAGGTCGGTCAGAGCGAAGCGCCCGGACGGCGGCGCCGCAGGAAGGACTCGTGCGATCCGGCCGCGGCGAACATCGACGCGGACCATTTCAGGTACGAGCCGTAGGCCACCGCGATCACGGCTATCAGCAGCCCGGTCCATCCGCCGAGGACGACGCACACCGGTGCGATCGCCCACAGGAGTACGGCTAAGCCCACCCGCCTCTTTGAGGGTGGGCCGCCGAGCTTCTTCATCCGGCCGGTGAACTCCGGGTCGTCGGCGCGCAACTGCGCCACGATTGCCTCGAATGCGGGATCGCGCACCGTGGACCACCTCCGCCGCGGGGAGCCGACGGTCTCAGCTACCCGGTGCGGACCGGCCGAAACTCGTCAGGCCCGGACCGTCACCGGCGAAGGTCGGCCAGGTGTTCGTCCCAGCGCCGTTCCAGAGCCTCGTCCGCCGGCGGCCGCACCAGTTGCCCCGAGCCGTAGATGTGCCGCCAATCGTGCCCCGGCACGTCGTGCAGCAGCTCCTCGAACGGCAACCGGTCGACGACCGGCAGCACCCTGTCCCACAACACTTCCGCGTAGAACGTGCTCTTCCCCGGTTTTCCCTGCCAGTGCCCGGCGGGAAAGATCACCCCGTCCGCCAGCCTCCCGCTGGCGACGATGCCGCGGTCGGCCCGCTGCCGCAGCAGAAACACCCGATCACCCGGTGCTGTCCCGCCCCGGCGAGAACCGAAGGTCCATTGCCCCGAGACCACGTTGCCGGCGGCCGTGGCGGCGATGTCCGCGGCGAGGTTCTCCGGCCGGTATCCGGTGTCGCTGGCGTCCCAGATCAGCAGGAACGTGGTCACGCACCCACCGTCCACTTGAGGGTGACCTTCACGTGCGCCTCGCCGCTGGACTCGGCGATGACGAAACCCGTCTTGGCAGTCAGCTTCAGGCCCAGCTCCAGCTCGACCGCCTCCGGCGCGTCCGTCACCTCTCGGGCCTGCTGGATGACCTTGCGGCCCATCCGGACGACCTGGCCGACCGCTTCGTCGAGGCGTTCGGTCGCCGTACCGATGAGGTCGCCGGCGCCGGCGCGCACCAGACCCTGATTGCTGATCTCCACCCGGATGGTCTCGTCGCCGTCGATCGGCAGATCCATGTACGCAGCCACGGACACATCCTGCCCTACAGGGTCGCGGCGATCTGCCGGAGCAGCGAGAGCATGTGGACAACGGTGGGCGTCGGCCGGCGGGCCGTGGCGGCGAAGATCCGGCGGACCGAGGCATCGTCGGGGTGCAGCCGGAGCAGGACCAGGTCGGCCGGGGTGGCGCGGACCGCGAGCGCCGGGACGAGCGCCACCCCGAGGCCCGCCGCGACGCAGCCGAGCTTGCCCGTCCACTCGGCCGCCACGATGTCGATCCGGGGGTGGAAGCCGCTCGGCCGGGTCGCCCGGAGCAGAGTCTCCTCGGCGGTCGCGGAGCCGGCGATGAACGGGTCACCGGCGAGGTCCGCCAGCCGTACGGTGTGCCGGTCGGCCAGCGGATGCCCAGGTGGCACCGCGACTAGCAACTGCTCGTCGAGCAGGTGGTGCAGGTCGAAGCGGGTCGCGTCCAGCGGGCGGTCCGGCGGGGCGCTGACCACGGCCAGGTCGGCCTCGCCCTCGGCGAGCCGGTCCAGGAGGCGGGGCGTCAGGCCCTCCACCAGGGACAGTTCTGCTTGCGGGTACGCCGTACGAAATGCGGCCAGGGCCCGGGGCACCAGCGCGGCCACCGCCGTGGGGAAGGCGCCGACCCGCAGCCGGCCGCCGCCGATGTCGCGCAGCGAGTCCAGGTCGCGCTGCGCTGTGTGCAGCCGGTCGAGCATTGCCTCGGCGTGCGGGAGCAGGGTGCGGCCCTGCTCGGTCAGTTCCACGCCGCGCGGTAGCCGGTCGAACAGGTCGGCTCCGAGATCCTTCTCCAGGACGGCGATCTGCCGGGACACGGCCGATTGGGTGTAGCCGAGGGAGCGGGCGGCGCGGGTGAAGGACTTGCCGCGGGCGACCGCCACGAAGACTTCGAGGCTCTGGGTCTGCACCATTGGCATGCTAGTTCCGCATGATTCTGATGCGGAACATTCGTTGGTGGCATGACTACGCGATGGCTAGCGTCGGGGCCATGACATCGATCGCTGTTCTCGGCACGGGGCGGATGGGCGCCGCCGTCGCGCGCCGGCTGCTTGACGCGGGTCACCAGGTGACCGTCTGGAACCGTACGGCGGAGAAGACCGCGCCGCTGGTGGCGGCCGGAGCCCGCGCCGCGGCGACGCCGGCCGTTCCCGAGGCGGAGGTTGTCATCACGATGCTCACCGACGCCGCGGCCGTTCAGGAAGTTGTGCAGGCTGCCGCGCTGCGGCCGGGGAGCGTCCTGGTGGAGATGTCGACCATCGGGCCGGAGGCGGTACGTGCGCTGCGGGTGCCCGACGGCGTCACGCTGGTGGACGCGCCTGTGCTGGGCAGTGTCGCGGCGGCCGAGTCAGGGCAGCTGAACGTGCTGGCGGGTGGGAACGTCGAGCGAGCGTTGCCGGTGCTGGAGTCGTTGGGCACCGTGCATCGCTGCGGGGATCTCGGCAGTGGGGCGGCGTTGAAGCTGGTCGCCAATACCGCGCTGGTCACGGGGCTGGCGGCGCTGGCCGACACGGTTGCCGTCGCCCGGGCCGTCGGGGTGGACGTGGAGACGGCGTTGTCGGTGGTTTCGAGGGGCGCTCTGGGTGGTGCGGTGGTCCGTGCGACCGCGACCGGTGCGGCTTTTCCGATTGCGCTGGCGGCCAAGGATCTTGATCTGGTGTCGGGCTTTGCTTCCCCGGCCATGGTGCGGGCGGCTGCCGAGGTGCTGCGGGAGGCTCCCGATCAGGCCGCCGATCTCGGCGCGATCGTCCCGGCCGCGATCGTTCCGGACGCGCAGCCATGAAGCTGACTCTCGACAACCCGGATTCCGTTGCCGCGCCGTTCGGCGACCGCTTCGCCCACGTGGCGCGGCTCGAGCTCGGGGGCGGCGCGCTGCTGGTGCTCTCCGGTCAGGTGGCCGTGGACGACTCCGGCGCGGTGGTGGCGCCCGGGGACATGACAGCGCAGGCCGACCGGATCTTCGAGATCATCGGGGGTCTGCTGGCCGCGCACGGCGCGGGCTTCGGCGACGTGCTGCACGTGCGCACGTTCCTGACCGACCTCTCCCAGCTCAGCGACTATGCAGTCGTCCGGCGGAAGGTCTTTCCCGGCAAACCGCCGGCGAGCACGACGGTTGAGGTGAACCGCCTCTTCCTGCCCGGCGCGGTCCTCGAGGTCGAGGTCACCGCAGCGAGTTGATCAGGGGCTGTGCTGATCAGGGGCCGGGGCGCAGGCTCAGCTCAGCCTCACGAGGCCTGGGCCACGCCGCCTTGCTGCCACAACCCTCACAGCTCAACTGGTCGCCGCAGTGGGCGCACCAGTCATTGGTCCGACGCAGATACCAACCCAGGGCGACGCCGGCCAGCAGACTCACCAGCCCTATCACCGCGGCGAGCGCAATGGCTCCGGTCACGAGGCCAGGCCGCCCATGGCGGCCGCGCCGTCGGTGCCGATCCGGGGGCGCCGGGTCATCAGCGGCCCGCTGGCCCGCCGGTCGAGCGCCGGATCCTCGTCAGCGCGGGAGGTCACATAGGAAGCGGTGAAGGTGTCGACGCCCGTGCCCCGGTGGGATCCCGGCCGGTAGGTAACGGTGACCGCGCGCGGTGAGGCGGCCTCGATCACGCCGGCCCGCCAGCCGTCGCGGTAGACCCAGACCGGATCGGCCTTGTGGTAGCTGTCGGCCGGCGCGACATCCGCCGGATCTCGCTGGGGTGGGGCTATGGACGGGGTCGACATTCGAGAGCCTCCTGTTTCCGGGACTCGGTCGTCGGGCGGACACGTCGCGTCGGGGACACGGGGCGCTCGTCTCAGGCGCTGAACCTGAAAAAGGACATACTTTTCAGTACGCACTGTCAGCACCCAAGCAACCGCCTGTCAGATATCATGCTCGGGATCCAGTGCGTCCGCAAGGCCGTCTGCACGTGCATCTGACCCGTGCGCGGCGTGGAGGTGGCCGATCGATCGGTTTCCGGCCGAACGATCTCCCCCTTAGGATGCTCTGGGGCGAAGAGGGTGCAACTTGCATCCGGCAGACGATCGATAGGAGTCAGGTGGGCGCAGGTACGCAGGAGGAGCCGCTCAACAGCGGTCCTACCGTGCTGCGCATCCTGCTCGGTGCCCAGCTGAGGCGGCTGCGCGAGGGCAAGGGCATCAGCCGGGAGGACGCGGGCTACGAGATCCGCGCCTCGGGATCGAAGATCAGCCGGATGGAGCTCGGCCGCGTCAGCTTCAAGGAGCGCGACGTTGCCGACCTGCTCAGCATGTACGGCGTCAAGAACGACGCCGAGCGGGAGGCGTTGCTGGGCCTGGCCCGGCAGGCCAACAACCCCGGCTGGTGGCACCACTTCGGCGACATCCTGCCGCCCTGGTTCCAGTCCTACCTGGGCCTGGAGGCGGCGGCTTCGCTGATCCGCACCTACGAGATCCAGTTCGTCCCCGGCCTGCTCCAGACGCCGGAGTATGCCCGGGCCGTCATCCTGCTCGGTCACGCCGGCGCCAACGCCGACGAGATCGACCGCCGGGTCGAGCTGCGCCGGCAGCGCCAGCAGATCCTCGACCGCACCGAGCCGCCCCAGCTGTGGGCCGTGATCGACGAGGCGGTGCTGCGCCGGCCGATCGGTGGCCCGGAGGTCATGCGGGCCCAGATCGAGGCGCTGATCGAGGCCGCGAAGAAGCCCAACATCCGGCTCCAGATCATCCCGTTCCACGCCGGTGGGCACGCCGCGGCCGGTGGCCCGTTCGCCATCCTGCGCTTCCCGGAGCCGGAGCTGCCCGACGTGGTGTACGTCGAGCAGCTCACGAGCGCCATCTATCTGGAGAAGCGGGACGACGTCGACCACTACGCGATCGCGATGGAACGCGTCTGCATCGATGCCGAGCCGCCGAGCCACACCCAGGAAATCCTCGGCAAGCTGCTGCACGAGGTAGGCCGGCTCAGCTGACCCGCTGGGGCGACGTCCTCACTGTGTGTCAATCACCCCGAGGGGTGAGCTACTGGAGCAGGTTGTCGAAGTCCCCGTCGCGGACCCCGCCCAGGAACGCCTCGATCTCCGCCGGGGTGTAGATCAGGGCCGCACCCTCCGGGTCGCGTGAGTTCCGCATGGCGACGCTGCCGTCCGGGAGTGCGGCGCACTCGACGCAGTTGCCGCTGGGGTTGCTCCGGCCGCTCTTCTGCCAGGTCACACCCTCCAGCTGCCCGGCGGGCATGCCGTTAACAATGCGCGTCATTACTTGCTCCCTAACGGTTTGACCGGTCCGGGGACCGGCTCTGTGTGTCACGCCGGCTACCTGCTGTGCAAATGCACGTGCATTTGGCCTTGCGTTCTCACATGATTGTGAGCATGATAACGCACGAGCCCCACGGAAAGTGGGTCACGGAGGGTGACATCTTTGAGTGACGGTTCGGTCGCGGACAGGCCGCTGCGACTCCGGCACTGCGCGACGCGAGGCTCCCTGGCGGGGGCGTCCGAGCGGGAGGAAACGAGCATGACGGTCCCGAACGCCGGTCCGCAGCAACCGGAGCACGCCGACGCCGACGGCGCGGACATCCGGAGAGGCAACCCGGCCCTGGTCTACCGGGACGAGTCGCTCACCGGAGGCACGGAAGCGGCATCGATCCGGGCCACCGTCTCGCACCGGTTCAGCGGCGTCCGTCACCCCCAGACCCGCTCCAACCGGTTCCCCCAGGCCGAGCAGCACCCGAACGACGGCGGTGATCCCGACGCGAGTCACTGAGCACGTCCACTGCGCGCGCCGACGGCGCTCCGGGACGGCCCTCGGCCGCAAGGTCTGGGCCCTGGCCGCCCCGATCATCCGCAGTGGACGCATCCAGCTGAGCGTCCCCCGCTGGCCGGTGCACGTCTTCGCGGAGAACGACTACTGCTACGGGATCGGCCCGCTCACCCTGCGGGTCGACCGGGTCGAGTGGGGCAAGCCGATCCCGTACGAGGGCGACACCTGGCTCGAAGTGGAGGGCACGGTGATCGACCAGGCCGGCCGCGAGGGATCGCGTCGCCAGGTGCTGGTCCGCGCCGGCCGCCTGCCGCACCCGCCGCCGCGCAGGCGCACGCGGCTCCGGGCCTGACAAATTCATACTTCCGAGCGACGCCCGCGGGTGTCGCTCCGAGCGCGCCGCAGGGCGCGCCGCCCGACTCCGGCCGGGCGGTCCGGTTCCCCCGTGCCGGATCGCTCGGCCGGGCCCCTTTGGGAGCGTCCGGGACAGACCAAGGTCAAGAGCTGGATGTCGTGCCTGAGTGGGTGGTGCTGGACGTCGCTCCCGCCGAGACCGGTCGCTGCGCTCCCTGCCAGCTGATTGCCTGGCTGAGCTCGCTCGCTGCGCTCGCAAACCCCGCTGTCGCTCCGAATCCCGCTGTCGCTCCAACCCGAGCGGAGCGGAGCGGTCAGGGCTTGCGGGCCACGCCCGCCCAGTAGTGAGCCGCCTCCGGGGCCTGGGCAGGCTGGTCGGGCCGCCAAGCGGAGACCGGCACCAACCCCGGCTCCAGCAGCGCCCAGTCGCCGAAGAAGCGCCGGACCTCGTCCTGGGTGCGGGCCACCAGCGTCATGCCGGCGCCGGTCGCCGCGGCCACCGCCTGGTGCACCTGGGCCGGGTCGAAATCAGCCGTCGGATGGGTGATCGCCAGCACGCTGCCCGACGGCATCGCGTCCCGCAGCTCGGCCACCAGCGCCCACGGATCGTCCGCGTCCGCCAGCAGCATCAGGATGGCGATCAGTGTGAGACCCACCGGCTCGGCGAGGTCGAGCGTCGTGATCAGTACCTCGTCCGTGAGGATCGACCGTGGCCGGCGCAGATCGGCCGAGATGTACTCGCTGCGGCCCTCTTCTGAGCTGATCATCAGTGCGCGGGCGTGGACCAGCACGATCGGGTCGTTGTCCACGTAGACCACCCGGGTGCGGGGGTCGATGCGCTGGGCGATCTCGTGCAGGTTGGGCCGGGTCGGGATGCCGGTGCCGATGTCCAGGAACTGCCGGATGCCCTCCCGGGCGACCAGGTCACGGGCCGCCCGGTGGACGAACTTGCGGTTCTCGCCGGCCATCCGGCGCAGGTCGGGGATGGCCTTGATCATGGCTTCGGCGACGGCCCGGTCGACGGCGAAGTTGTCCTTGCCGCCCAGCCAGTAGTCGTAGATGCGGGCCGAGTGCGGCACGTTGATGTCGACCCCCGGCGGGGCGAGCTCGGCCGGCGGGACAACTCCGCTGTGCTGCGTCACGACCGCCTCCTGTTCCGGACCACCCCTGGCCGTCCCCGACGTACGGAACGAGCCTAGTGGGCGGATCGGGTCGGAATTCAGCCATGTCCCTCGATCGATCCGTGGCTTCAGGCCGCCGAAGCGCTGTCCCGGTACGACCGGTGGCGGGCGTCGCGCGGGCCCGTGGAGATCACCCGGTCGCGTCCCGCGTGCTTGGCCACGTACAGGTGGCGGTCCGCGGTGGACAGCAGGCCGGCCTGGGTCGGTGTGGGTGCGTCGCGCAGCCCGGCCGCGCCGATGCTGACGGTGACGGGCAGGCCGCGGGTCAGCTCGGTCCAGTCGTAGTAGCTGACCGCCTGACGGATGCAATCCAGCCGGCCGGTCGCCTCGGACACGTCGGTGCCGGGCAGCACCAGCAGGAATTCCTCGCCGCCCATCCGGGCCACGAAGCCGTCCGGCGAGACCGCCGCGAGCTCCGTCTCCAGCAGCTTGGCCACCAGCACCAGCACCTGGTCGCCGACGTCGTGCGACAGCTGATCGTTGATCCGCTTGAAGTGGTCCAGGTCGACGATCGCCACGGTGAGCGCGCCGCCGGCCTCGATCAGGTCGGGCAGCTCCTCGTCCAGGTAGCGCCGGTTGCGCAACCCGGTCAGCGGGTCGCGCCGGGCCTGCTCGCGGAACCGCTCGGCCTCCTGCCGGGCCTCGGTCGTCTCGAACATGGCCTGCCGGGTGCGGGCCTGAGCCTCCCGCTGCGACGAGTGCAGCGCGTTGTGGGCGGAGAAGAAGATCTTGTGTACGGCGAAAGCCTCCGCGAACTCACCCCGCGCGGCATGCAGCTCGGCCTGCTCCTGGTGCACCCGGACCAGCACGTCGCCGAGTCCACGCTCGACACAGAGGCTGCGGGACATGTCCAGGTTGACCTGGGCGCGGTCGGTGGCCCGCAGGAAGCGCTGGGCGCGGGCCAGCGTCAGCATGTATTCGGCGAGCGCGTCCGCATCCTCGTAGTTGCCGTCGTGGTGGCGCCGGACCGCTTCCCGCAGGGTCCGCTCGGCCGCCAGGTAGTTGCCGTTCTCGATCTCGATGACGCCGATGGTGTCGAGCACGGCGGGGTCGAGGGCGAAGCCGTGCCGCTCGGCCACCTGCTGGAGCCGGTGCGCGACCTCCTGGGCGCGGCCGTTCTCGCCGGCGGCGTGCTCGGTGTACGCGTAGTTGTTGAGCATGCCCATGAGCAGCCGGGGCAGGCCGAGATCGACCGCCAGCTCCTCGGTCTGCTGGTACCGCTGCCGGGCCGCGTCCATCGAGCCGGCCAGGCCGAGCGCGTCGGCCAGCTTGGCCCGGTGCCAGACCTGCATGTGCGGGGTGGCCCGCTCGTCGAGCAGCTCGACGGCGAGCACGGAGTGCTCCAGGCACTGGGCGGCGTCGCCCAGGTGCCGGTGGATGTTGGCCCAGACCAGGTGGGTGCGGGCCAGCACGATGTTGTCGGTGTGGTCGGTGGCCCACTGGTGGATCTTCCAGATCCGCCGGGCGGCCGCGGCGACCTCACCCTTGCGCATGAGCATGTTGGCCTGGCAGAGCCGGGCCCGGAAGACGAGCCGCTCGTCCCCGCGGGCGAGAGCCTGCTCCTCGATCTCGACGGCGGTCGCGAGGGTGGCTTCGGCGTCCCAGAGGTACTGGTCCTCGATCTCCGTCAGGGCAGCCGACAGCCGCGCCGCGTCGTCCTGGCGTACGTCCATCAGGCTCACCCCTTTCCCTCAACGCGAATCATCGACACCGCGGACCCCTGCTGAAGAGAAATGACAAACCTTTCAGGTGTACGGGACATCGCGCTCCGTTCCCAAAGGCTAGCCGTGAGTGAGCGCCGACCCCCAGCGTCCCAGACGTGATCCACCTCGCCGCCACCGCGGGTGGCCCCGCCATGTACGTCGTACAGTTGCCGGATGGCCAAGCGGAACGATGCGACCCGGGGACGGCTGAGCCGCGAGGCGATCGTGGTCGGTGCCGTCGCGCTGGCCGATGCCGAAGGGCTGGACGCGGTCACCATCCGCCGGCTGGCGCAGGAGCACGGCGTCACGCCGATGGCCATGTACTGGCACTTCAGTGATAAGGACAGCCTGCTCGACGGCCTCGCCGAGCACCTGATCGAGGCCGTGCAGCTGCCCGAGCCGAGCGACGCGCCGTGGCCCGACCAGCTCCGCGAGATTCTGGTGGCGTTCCTGGTGGCGATCCGCCCGCACCCGGCCATCGCGGGTCTGGCGCTGCGCCGCATCCTCACCGCCGAGTCCGGGCTGCGGATCGCCGAGCGGGTGCTCGGGCTGCTTCGGGAAGCCGGCTTCGGGGCCGGCCGGGCCGCGGAGATCGGCACCTTCCTGATCTGCTCGGTCATCACGCTGGTCGGCGCGGACCCGGCGCCCGGGCCGTGGCAGCCCGGCGAGGAGCGGGAGCAGGCCCGGCGGGACAAGCGGGCCCGGCTCGAGTCGCTGTCTCCGGAGCGCTACCCGAATGTCCTCGCCGCCGCGCCCGCGCTGGTGGTCTGCCGCGACGAGGACGACTACTTCGCCCTCAACCTCGACCTGCTGGTGCAGGGCGTGCGCGGTCTCCCGCGCGACTGATCAGCGCGTCGTTCGTCACACCGATCCACCCGGTCCGTCGCTTGACGCACCTATACGCCGTACATCTACGGTGTACATGTACGCCGCACAGGGCGGCGCTCGGTGGAGGTGGAACCGTGCAACGCAATCCGTGGTCGACCCTGGCCGTCATCGCGGTCGCCCAGTTCATGGTCGTGCTCGACGTGACGATCGTGAACGTGGCGCTACCCGACATCCAGCAGGATCTGGGCTTCTCGGCCTCCGGGCTGCAGTGGGTCGTCAGCGCGTACACCCTGCTCTTCGGGGGTTTTCTGCTCCTCGGCGGCCGCGCGGCCGACCTGCTCGGCCGCCGCCGGGTCTTCATCGTCGGGCTGGTGCTGTTCGGCCTGACCTCGCTGATCGCCGGCCTCGCGCAAAATCCCGAGCAGCTCGTGGTGATGCGCGCGATCCAGGGCCTGAGTGGCGCGCTGCTGTCGCCGGCCGCGTTCGCCATCCTCACGGTGACGTTCAAGCACGGCCGCGAGCGCAACATCGCGATGGGCGTCTGGGGCGGCCTGGCCGGCCTCGGCGGCACGCTCGGTGTGATCGCCGGTGGCCTGCTGGTCGACTCGCTCAGCTGGCGCTGGGTCTTCCTGGTCAACGTGCCCATCGCGATCGCGCTGGCCGCGATCGTCCCGTTCTTCGTCGGCGAATCCAAGGTCACGACAACCGGTACGCGCACCTTCGACGTCGCGGGCGCCCTGCTCAGCACGGCCGGCCTGCTGGCCATCGTGCTCGGCGTCATCCGGGCCGAGCCGCTGGGCTGGTCCTCCTTCGAGGTGCTCGGGCTGCTGGCCGGTGGCCTGGCCCTGCTGGCCGCCTTCGTCCGGGTGGAGGCCCGGTCGGCGGCGCCGCTGGTGCCGCTGAGCCTCTTCCGCTCGCGGGGCCTGACCACGTCGATCGTGGCGCTGGCCCTGAACGGCGCAGCGTTCCTGGCGATGTTCTTCCTCACCGCGATCTTCCTGCAGCAGGTCCGCGGCCTGACCGCGCTGGAGACCGGCCTGCAGTTCCTGCCGATGGGCATCGCGGCGATCGCCAGCGCGGTGATCGCGTCGCAGCTCGTGACCCGCTTCGGCACCAAGCCGGTCCAGTTCGGCGGCGCGGCGCTCAGCGTGGTCGGCCTGCTCCTGCTCTCCGGCGCCGACGCCACCGGCTCGTACGCCCTGACGATCCTGCCCGGCCTGGTGCTGTTCGGGATGGGCATCATCGCGGTGGGTACCCCGGCCTCGATCGCGGCCGTCGCGGATGTCTCGCACGACCACGCCGGTGCGGCGTCCGGCGTGGTGAACGCGGGCTACCAGGTCGGTGGGGCGCTGGGGCTGGCGGCGATCACGACGCTGGCGACGTCCCACGTGGAGTCTCTGGTGACCGGCGGTGCGGGCCAGCAGGATGCGCTGGTCGGCGGCTTCGAGCGGGGCCTGATGATCGCGGCGCTCTTCGCGGCGGCGAACATCGTGATGGCGCTGGGAGCCCCACGGCTGCGCCCGACCGCGGACCAGATGGCCGAGGCCGCAGCGGCGGCCTGATCCGGCCGCAGGGACGGCAGCGGCACCGGCCTGATCCGGGCGGCCGAGACAGCAGCGGCACCGGCCCGGTCCGGCCGGCAGCTGCACCAGTCTCATCCGGGCCGCAACGACGACAGCGGCGCCCGGGAGAATCCGAGCGCCGCTGTCGTCGTTGCGCTGCTTACCGGCTGATCGAGCCGGCCGGGATCGTCGACTCGTCCTCGGCGGTCTTGGCCGCCGGGGCGGCCGCCGCCAGGTCGATCGTCGAGCGCAGCGTGATCTGCTTGAACAGCAGCGCCGCGATGACGCCGACCACCGCGATGCCCGCCGAGATCAGGAAGATGTGGCCGGTCGCGTCGCCGTACGCGGCCCGGACGATGTGCTGCATCGCCGCCGGGAGCTCGGCCAGGTTGAGGCTGCTGGTGTCGCCGCCGGAGCCGGCCGCCGGGACGCCGGCCGCCGCGAGCTGCGTGGTGATCGAGCCGGTGACCCGGTGGGCCAGGACCGCGCCGAGCACCGAGACGCCGATGGTGCCGCCGAGCGAGCGGAAGAACGCCACCGTCGAGCTGGCCGCGCCGATGTCCTTGAGCTGGACCGAGTTCTGCACCGCGAGCACCAGGTTCTGCATCGACATGCCGACCCCGATGCCGACCAGGGCCATGCCCACGCCGACGTACCAGAGCGGGGTCTGGTGGTCGATCACCGAGAGGGTCGCGAAGCCGGCCACCAGCACCAGCGTGCCCGTCACGATGTAGGGCTTGATCTTGCCGGAGTTGCTGATCATGCGGCCGGAGATGGTCGAGGAGACCAGCACGCCGGCCATCAGCGGGATGGTCAGCAGGCCGGCCTCGGTCGGGCTGTAGCCGCGGCCGATCTGGAAGTACTGGCCCAGGAAGACGGATCCGCCGAACATCGCCATGCCGACCGCGAGGCTGGCCAGGATCGACAGGGCCGTGGTGCGCTGCTTGACGATCGCCAGCGGCACCACCGGCTCGGCCGCCCGGGACTCGACCCAGACCGCGAGCGCCAGCAGCACCAGGCCCGCGCCGACCATGGCGCCGGTCTGCCACGAGATCCAGTCGAACGAGCTGTCCACGAACGACACCCAGATCAGCAGGACGCTGACGCCGGCCGCGATGAGTGAAGCGCCCGCGTAGTCGATCTTCACGTTGTCCCGGCGGATCGTCGCCAGGTGCAGGGTGCGCTGGAGCACGACCAGGGCGATCACGGCGATCGGGGCACCGATGAAGAAGCACCAGCGCCAGCCCAGCCACGAGGTGTCCACGATCAGACCGCCGAGCAGCGGGCCTCCGACGGTCGCCAGGGCGAGCACGCCGCCGAGGTAGCCGTTGTACCGGCCGCGCTCGCGGGGCGGGATCATCGCGGCGATCGCGACCTGGACCAGCGCCTGGACGCCGCCCATGCCGATGCCCTGGAACGCGCGGGCGGCGATGAGCTGGCCCGCCGTCTGCGAGAAGCCGGCCACCACCGAGCCGGCGATGAACAGCACGATGGCCAGCTGGACCAGCAGCTTCTTGCTGTAGAGGTCGGCCAGCTTGCCCCAGATCGGGGTGGTGGCGGTCGCGGTCAGCAGGCTGGCCGTGACGACCCAGGTGTACTGGGTCTGGCTGCCGTTGAGCGAGCCGATGATCTTCGGCAGCGCGGTGGAGACGATGGTGGCGCTGGACATGGCGACGAACAGCACCAGCAGCAGGCCGCTGAGGGCCTCCAGGATCTGGCGGTGGCTCATCGCGCCGGGTTCGGCGCGGGTGACGGTGGGTGCGCTCATCGCGCGACCTCCAGGTTTCGGTCGGTACGGGTCAGCAGGTCGGTGGCGAAGCGCTGGAGCAGCCCGGAGAGGAGCGCGATGTCCGCCGGACTCCAGTCGCGGAGGGCGTCGGCGAGGCGCTCGTCCGCCAGGCGGTTGAACTCGTCGAGGGTGTGCTGCCCGCTCGGCGTGACGGTGAGCACGCTGGCGCGGCCGTCCCTCGGGTCGGCGGTGCGGGCGACCAGGCCGGAACGGACCAGGCCGGCGACGGCCCGGCTGACCGTCGAGGGGTCGAGCGCGCACCGGGCGGCCAGGTCCTTCAGGTGGCAGCCGCCGACCGGCTCCCCGCCGATGGCGTTGATCGTCGCCAGGACGCCGATGGTGCCGGTGGGCACGGTCTCGTGCCGGGCGGGCAGGTCGCTCTTGAACAGGCGGACGGCCTTGAGCAGGTCTCGGACGTTGGCGAGCAGCTCATGACGCGCCGCGGGGCCGGCGTCGTGGGCCATGGGCCACCTCCTCCAGTTGATTGCCACATACAACTATCGGCTCATGTTGCCCACTGTGCAAGTTTGCTCATTGGGAAGTGAGTCACATCCTGGCTAGGCTCGACCCATGAGCACGACGATCGCCGAGGTGGGCCTGCGCGAGCGCAAGAAGGCGGCCACCCGGCAGGCCCTGCACGAGGCCGCGGTGCGCCTCGCGATCGCCCACGGCGCCGACAAGATCACGGTCGAGGCCGTCGCCGACGAGGCCGGCGTCTCCCGCCGCACGTTCTCCAATTACTTCGCCAGTAAGGAAGAGGCGCTGCTGCACGGCGACCACCAGCGGATCGCCGTGCTGATCGGCATGATCGCGGCCCGGCCGGCCGGCGAGGGCCCGTGGCAGGCGCTGACCGGGGCGGCCCGGGAGTTCTACCGGCAGGTCGGTGAGCTCGATCCGGCCTGGGCCGCGCAGACCCGCATGCTGCGCAGCCAGCCCGCGCTGCTCGCGCAGCAACTCAACACCTTCGCGGCGGTGGAGCGCGAGCTGGCCGCCGCGGTCGCGGCCCGCTCGCACCAGCCCGATCCCTCAGGGGTACGCGCCCGGCTGACGGCCGCGACGTTCATGACCTCGCTGCGGGTGGCAGTGCACATCTGGCTGGAAGCCCCGGCGGACACGTCCCTGCCGGACCTGGTCGATCGGGCGCTGGCCGAGGCTGGTCGGGGCTTCGCCTGAGCTGCTCCCGCGACGCCGGAGGCGGAACGCCGAACCGCTGCTTTCGGCCCGGCCCGGAAACGGGGGCGCGGCGCCGAGAGTGGGGGCTCTCGACGCCGCGCGATGGGTTGAGGGTTCGGGGAAACCCTTTCCGGGGACGGGTGGTCAGCCCTGGAACGTGGCGAAGATCTTGCTGAACTCGAACGGGGCCTGGGCCACGTTGGTGCACTGGAACAGCGCGCCCGTGCAGGCGTTGCGGTCGCGGTTGGCCTCCCAGAAGGACACGAAGCCCAGGTGGCTGGCGTTCGCGAAGGCCACTAGGTCCCGGGCGTCGCTCTGGCTGAAGGTGCCGTTGTCGTCGTTCTTGCCGAGCATGGGGGTGACGCCGACCATCCGGAACGCCGCTGCGTCGCTACCGCCGTAGATCGCCTTGAGCTGGTCCTTGGTCGACTTCACGGCCTGGATGGCCAGGTCGCCGTAGTCCTGCGCGGACCGGCCGTAGTCCATCGCCATGATGTTGACCAGGTCGAGGTCGACGCCGGCGTTCTTGGCCGACCGCACCACGCCGAGCCCGTCGGCGGTGAGGCCCTCCGGCAGCACCGGCAGAGTGAGCGAGATCTTCAGGCCCGGGTTGGCCCGCTGCAGGGCGGCCAGCGCGGTCGAGCGGCGGGCGATCGTGGTGGGGTCGGCGACGGCCGCGCCCTCGATGTCGAGGTCGATGTACTTCAGGTCGTACGCCGAGACGACCGCCTGGTACTCGGCCTGCAACGCCTTGACGTCGGTGCACGCCTGGGCGAGCTCGACGCCGGTCGCGCCGCCGAAGGACACCTTGACGTCCCCGCCGGCCGCGCGCAGTGCCGTGATCTGGTCGCCGAACTGCCCGGCCCGCGGGTCGAAGGCGTTGAACCAGCTGGCCTTGCAGCCGGCGCTGGTCACGAAGGCCAGGGTGTACGACTTCACGTTCCCGCTCTTGGCCAGCTGCGCCAGCGTGGTGCTGCCGTTGGACAGCAGCCCCATGTCGACGTAGGGGGCGACCAGGACGTCGCCGCCGGGAGCAGCGGGCGGAGCCGTGGTGGTCGGCGGCGTCTTGGTGGGAGCAGTAGTGGCCGGCGGCGTCTTGGTGGGAGCAGTAGTGGCCGGCGGCGTCTTGGTGGGAGGCGCGGTGGTGGGAGCGGTGGTCGGTGCGGGGCCGCCGCCGGTGCAGGCGGCGCCGTTGATCGTGCAGCTGGTCGGTGCGCCGCTACCGGCCACGATGAAGCCGAACTCGGCGCTGGCCCCGGCCGGGATCGAGGCGTTGTAGCCCCGGTCCTTGGCGGTCGACGTCGTACCCGAAGTGGTGACGGCCGCGTCCCACGAGCTGCCGAGCTTGGCACTCGCCGGCAGCGCGAAGGTCAGCTGCCAGCCGGTGACGGCCGAGCTGCCGGTGTTCTTGATCGTGTAGCGCGCCTGGTAACCGGAGCCCCAGTCGGAGTCCTTGCTGAACGTAGCCGTCAATCCGCCGGGACCCGCGGCCGGAGTGGTCGCTGCGACCGCCGCGAGTGCACCCCCGCCCACAGCGAGTAACGCCGCTGTCAGATAGATGGACAGGCGAAGACGGTTGCGTGCCATGGATGACTCCGTTCGCGGGGGACGCCGACGGCGTTGATCCTGACTCTGAGTGCATTAAAGAAAGAGGGGAAATTCCTTAAATCTGTCTCAAGCACGGGGCCCCGGCGTGCAGTGCGATGCACGGAGG
This sequence comes from Actinoplanes sp. NPDC004185, assembly GCF_053603475.1. Lineage (NCBI taxonomy): Bacteria > Bacillati > Actinomycetota > Actinomycetes > Micromonosporales > Micromonosporaceae > Actinoplanes > Actinoplanes sp. NPDC004185. Next base: position 96,690 of record NZ_JBSGFR010000009.1, read on the forward strand.
GTAGGAACGCCGCAGTACGGTCGAAGAGATCACCGACGCCGCTCAGGAGGCAGGGCATGCGCAAGACGATGGTGGACGTGCCGACCGAGGACGGGACCGCGGACGCGTACCTGGTGGTGCCGGACGGCGACGGGCCGTTCCCGGGTGTGCTCTTCTTCATGGACGCCTTCGGGCTGCGGCCGCGGATCCACGAGATGGCCGAGCGGATCGCGGAACGCGGCTACGCCGTGCTGGCGCCCAACCTCTTCTACCGCAGCGCCCGCTCGCCGGTCGCCGACACCTCGAATCTGGCCGACCCGGAGGAACGCGGGAAGGTCTTCGGCCGGCTCATGCCGATGATGCAGCAGCTGGACACGGCCGCGATCACCCGGGACACCCGGGCCTACCTCGACTTCCTCGCGGCCCAGGAGGGTGTGTCGGCCGGTCCGGACGCCATCGTCGGCTACTGCATGGGTGGTCTGAACGCGCTCAAGGCGATCACGGCCTACCCGGAGCGGATCGTCGCACTGGCCAGCTTCCACGGTGCCCGGCTGGCCACCGAGGAGCCGGACAGTCCGCACCTGCAGGTCGCCAAGATCAAGGGCGAGGTGTACTTCGCGCACGCCGATCACGACCACTCGATGCCCCAGGAGCAGATCGACCGGCTCGAGGCCGCCCTGGACGCGGCGGACGTGCGGTTCCGGTCGGAGATCTATCCCGGTGCCGAGCACGGCTTCACCATGGCCGACACCGCCGCCTACTCCGCCGAGGCCGAGAAGCGGCACTGGGAGAAGCTCTTCGAGCTGCTCGACAGCACCCTGCCCACCCCGGCCCGCTGACGGGCCGGCTTTTGCTCAAGTAATCGCGGCGCCGGTCGATTGGCGGGTTCGAGGAGAGTCCCGACCACGGCCTGGAGGCCACATGCTCGCCGGCGCTCGAACATTCACCGCCAGGTGGCGTCAGCGCCGGCGCGACCGTCGCACCGATGCCGGCTCCATGCCGCTGGCCATGCTCGTCACCCTCTGCGGGGTCACGCTCAGCGCCGGCCTCGGCGGGGTGGTTCTGGACCAGTTCCACCAGAGTCAGCGCCTCGCCGACCGGGTCGCCGCCGTGGATGCCGCCCAGGCCGGGTTGGACGCCGGGCTCAAGGCGATCCGCGACACCTACAACATCAACGGGGCGCTGCTGGACAAGCTGCCCTGCGGCGTCCTGACCCCGCCCACGGACAAGACCAAGAACCCGTTCGCGGGACTCGGCAACTCCACCAGCGGCATGCCGGCCTACTCCACGACGGTGGGCTACTTCCTCACCAACCCCTCGAACCTCGTCAGTGAGCTGGAGAAGCTCGGGCCGCTGACCAACATCAACAAGCTCGCGGCGGGCAACTCCCTGACCAGCGTCCTGGCCGGGGTGACCAGCAAGGTGACCGACACCACCGGGCTGACCCAGGCGCTGAGCACGGCGATCGGTTGTGTCGGCAGTGACGTCAACGGCGTGGGCGGGGCACTGCAGCAGGTGCCGCTGTTCGGGCTGCTGCGTTCCGAGGGCACGGTCGGCAAGACCAAGCGCACGCTCTACGCGACCTACACGTTCCACACCAGCGAGGACAACATCCCCGGTGGGCGCATCGTCATGAGCGCGTCGAACGTCACCACCAAGCTGTGCCTGGGCAACCTGAAGAACAAGCCGAAGCCGGGCGACCCGGTCAGTGCGGTGCCCTGCACCAGCACCGACAAGCAGGCCGCGATGATCTATCCGAACAACCTGTCCCTGGTGCTCTCCGAGACCCGTGCCCCGAAGGTGAACAACAAGCTGACCGGCCTGCCGGCCACCCCGGCGGACGACGACACCTACACGTACGGGCTCTGCGTGACGGCGACGACGTACACCTACGAGGCGCCGGTGATCTTCCAGGAGTGCGTGAGCCCGAAGATCGGCACCCAGCAGTGGAACTACGAGGTCAACGCCCAGACGTACTACGCCAACGACGGCCTCACTGCCACCAACCGGTTCTGTCTCAACGCCAAGGACGCATCCGTCGGCGCCCCGATCGTGCTGCGCAACAAGACCTACTGCGGCTCGGCGAACGTCAACCAGCGTTCGTTCAGCCCGGAGGCGTCGGTGGGCCCCGGCGGCGCCGGCCCGAAGAGCAAGCAGCTGGTCAGCACCCAGGAGGTCGGCCGCTGCCTGGACCTCACCAACGAGAACGTCAACAACTCGATCAAGGCGCTGATCACCTACCCGTGCAAGCAGAGCTTCAGCAGCGACGTCTACTGGAACCACAAGTGGATCACGCCGACCATCACCGCCCCGGCGTACAAGGCCATCGGGCAGATCTCCACCCAGCCGCCCGGCCTGGTGCCGTACTGCCTGAAGAGCCCGGGGGTGGCCAACGCCTTCGTGTGGGTCGCCAAGTGCTCGGACGGCGGGACGAACCTGCAGTGGACGATCTACGAGAACGCCCCGACGTACAAGGAGTCGTACCAGATCGTCGACGGCTTCGGGCTCTGCCTGATGCCGGCCGGCTCGCTGGGCGCCGCCTACAAGTACAGCGGGCTGTGGAGTGAGGTCATCGTGGCCACCTGCACCGGCAAGGAGATCCAGAAGTGGAACATGCCCTCGTCGGTGGACCCCAGCCCGCTGAAGTCCATGAAGGAGAAGTAGGTCAGTCGTCGTCCAGCAGGCCCGGGAAGTAACGGCGCAGCGCCACCACGTCGTACACCTGCCGGATCCCGCTGATGGCACCGTCGGCGACCGTGACGAACTCGGCGATGCGGACGGTCCCGAAGGGGGCCACGCAGTCGTAGACGAGCGAGGCGCGGTCGCCGGCGCACGTGGTCGACACGATGGTGACCGAGTCGGCGAACGCCGCGATCCGGTCCAGGGTCTGCACCAGTTCCTCGTCGTCGACCGGCACGTCCAGGTTCCACTCGATCTCGGCGTCGCCGGCGATCACCCGGCGCACCGCCCGGGGGTCACAGTTGATCCAGGACTGCGCGTAGAAGGCGACGACCTCCGCCGTACCCGACATCGAATCTCCCTCGTCCGCACAGCGGCCGCCGCCCGGCAGGGCAGCGGCCGCTGGTCATCTTATGGTCAGCCGTTCAGCATCGAGGGGCCGCTGACGAAGGTGTAACCCTGCGCCTTGATCCCCGTGACCAGGTCCTTCAGGTGGTCCGTGCCCAGGTACGGGTGGTAGAAGAAGCTCGCCACGCCGTCCCGGACGACCAGGTTGCGACCGGCCGAGGCGAGCAGGTCGGCGGGGAGCCGGGCCGGGTGGTTGTTGAACGCCTCGGGCTCGACGTTGCCGATGTTCTCCGGGATGACCACCGAGCCGTAGACGTCGCGGACGGTGTAGGGGAAGAACTGGCCGAACTGCCGCGTGTAGTCGAACTTCGCCCCGGTCAGCACGCCCGGGAAGTACAGGCCGCGGTCGTAGCGCCGGCCCAGGGCCGAGTTGACCGCCTGGTAGTCCACGGCACTGCCGGCGTAGTGCGGGAACTCGAAGATGCTGGGCACACCCAGGCCGGCCAGGGCGAAGGTCAGGCCCGAGGCGGCGATCCGGCTCGCGGCCCACGCGGCCGAGTCACCGGGTACGGGCCCGTCGTAGATGACGCTGTTGTTCGCGTCCACGTGCGCCGAGTAGAACTCGAAGTCATTGGCGCTCTCGCCGTCGTACGGGTTGGCCACGCTGCCGAACTGGTGGGTGTAGCCGTGCATGAGCAGGGTGCCGCCGCGCTGCTGCATGTACTTCAGCGCCGCCACCACCTTGGGCTTCTGCATCATTGTGTAGTCCTGAGCCTGGCCACCGTTCTGCACGCCCAGCGGGTCGCGGTAACGCGGGTAGACGGCGACACTGAACGGCACCTTCTGCGCGTACAGGTAGTCGGCGATCGCGCGCAGCTCGGCCGGGTCGGAGTCCGGGCCGACGTCCTCGATGCGGGCCAGCGCGCGGTGCCGTTCCCGGGAGAAGCCGGTGTCGCCCAGCGAGTCGAAGAGCAGGTCGGCGAAGGCCAGGTAGCGGTCGTCGTGCGTCACGTACGCGAACGGGATCTCCCCCACGTAGGTGAGATTGCCCGACTGCACGGCCCACGGGAAGGTGGTGCCGTCCGGGCGTACCGCTGTGGCCAGGGTCTTGACCTTGGTCGCGTCGGTGATCCCGAGGTTCATGATCCCGGACTTGTCGGTGGTGTCCCGGGTCAGCTTGCGGCCCTTGTACTCCACTTCGGCCACCGCGGCGAAGTCGAACGCGCCGCTGGTGAAGCCGTGGGTGGCGGCGAAGTCGGGGTCCCGGGCGGCCAGCTGCCAGATGTTGTCGAACACCCAGGTGACCGGCTTGGTGGTGGCGGTGACGTCGTCCAGGAAGGCGGCCGGCAGCGGCTCGTCGTAGGTCGACCCGAGGTAGATGACCGCGGTGTACGCGGACAGGTCGCCGGCCCGGTAGCCGGCCACCGGAGCGGCCGTCCAGGAGCCGAAGTGCGAGCTCAGGTTGGCCGTCTGGGTCGCGTAGACCTCACCCATCCAGCCGTAGTCGCCGGTGGTGTCGTAGAGGACGAGCGTCTTGGCGGTGCCACCGCCGGGGGCGGCCTTGCCGGACTTCGCGGCGATCGACGTGGTGGCGGCGGTCCGCACGGCGGCGTCGGCGTTGACCACACCGACCCCGAGGGCGGCGGTCGCCGTGACAGCGACGCCGGCACCGAGCAGGGCGCGGCGGGAGAGCTTGGACATGCGCATCAGAGGGACGCTCCGAACGTGGCGGCGGCGGTGGAGACGCCGGTGGGCATGGGGGACGGTGCGGGGGCGAGGCCGAGCAGGGCCGCGGTGGCCTGAGCGGTACGGGCGGCAGCGAGCCCGTCGCCGTACGGGTTGCCGCCCGCGGTCATCGCGTCGCGGCGGAGCTTGCTGTCGAGCAGCGCGGACGCCTCGCTGACGATCAGGTCGGTGTCGGAGCCGACCAGCTTGGCGCAGCCGGCGTGCAGCGACTCGACCCGTTCGGTGACGTCGCGCAGCACCAGCGCCGGTACGCCGAACGACGGCGCCTCCTCCTGGATGCCACCGGAGTCGGTGAGCACCAGGTAGGCCTCGGAGAGCAGCCGGGACAGGTCGGGGTACGGCAGCGGGTCGGTGACCGTGACCCGGTCGATGCCGCCGAGCCCGGCCTCCACCTGGGCGCGGACGGCCGGGTTGGGGTGGCTGGGCAGGATCACGTCGATGTCGGCGTACCGCTCGACCAGCCGGCGGACCGCGGCCAGGATGCGGTCCAGCGGCGCGCCCCACGACTCGCGGCGGTGGGCGGTCACGACGACCAGCCGGCGCCCGGTGGCAGCGGCCCGGGCCGCGGCCACCTGCGGGTTCTCGAACGGAAGCCGGCGCCCGGCGACCGCCAGGGTCGCGTCCACCACGGTGTTGCCGGTGATCAGCACGTCCGCGGTGGCGATGTTCTCGTCGAGCAGGTTCATGGCGGCCAGCGGCGTCGGGGCCAGGTGCAGCGCGGCGACCTGGGCCACGAGCCGGCGGTTGGCCTCCTCGGGGAAGGGCGAGTCGAGGTCACCGGAGCGCAGCCCGGCCTCCAGGTGCACGACCGGGATGCGGCGCCAGAACGCGGCCAGCGCGCCGGCCAGGCTGGTGGTCGTGTCGCCCTGCACCAGCACGGCGGCGGGGGCCCGCCGGGCCCAGAGCGTGTCGAGCTGCCGGATCATCTCGGTGAGCAGTTCGGCCTGGCTGCCGGTGCCCCGCTCGACCTGCAGCGTGACGTCCGGGGTGAGGTCGAAGGCGGCGAGCGCCTGGCTGACCATCGCCGGGTGCTGGCCGCTGGCCACCAGGACCGGGGTGACCAGGCCGGCGGCGTGCATGGCCAGCGCGACGGGGGCGAGCTTGACGGCCTCGGGGCGGGTGCCGCCGATCAGGTGGATCTCGGGGAGCGACATGTGGGGGAGCCTTCTTCCGGGAGGGGGGAACCTTCAGGCGGCGAGTGCGACTTGCAGGTGGTGCGGCAGCGGCTCCTCGGCGAGCCGTTCGGTCTTGGCCCAGGCCTGCCGGCCGGTGGCCTGCCGGCCGATGGCGCGGTAGGTGGCGACCAGGCCGAGGAGCAGGAAGATCGGGTACGCGGACGCGGCGATCAGCAGCCGGCGCAGGGTCTCGTCGCGCAGCCGGTAGCGGTGCACCAGCGCCCAGACGAAGCCGGGGAAGAACGTGACGGCGAACCACGTCCCGCCGCTCGCGCCGAGGGCCGCCCAGCTGTGCAGGTAGGGCACCGGGTGGCCGATCAGCAGGCCTGCCGTGGCGATCGAGACCGCGCCGAGCAGCACGACGGTGACCACCGCGTTGATCCAGGGGGAGATCAGGTAGTGCATGACCTCGAGCAGCGAGGTGGTGCTGATCCGCTTGGAGCTCATCAGCCGGCGCAGGTACCGGACGCACTGGATGTTGCCCTGGGCCCAGCGGGTGCGCTGGCGGGTGAGCCGGCGCAGGTCGACGACGGCCTGCTGGGTGACCGAGGCGCGGGGGGTGTAGCGGATGCCGACCCCGTCGAGGTGCATCCGCAGGCCCAGTTCGAGGTCCTCGACCAGGCACGCGGACCACGGTGCGTCGCCCAGGGCGAGCAGCGCGGACAGCCGGGTGAACTGCCCGTTGCCGCCGAGCCCGACCGTGTCGATGGTGTCCCGCAGGCTCTGGCAGGCGTTGACGATCGCGCCGAACTCCAGGTCCTGCACCGCGCCGAGCAGCTTGTTGCGGTTGCGGATGCGTACCTGCACCTGCACGGCGCCGATCGTCGTGTCGCGCATCATCCGCGACACCTCGAGCAGGATGTTGCGGCTGCCCTGGCCGTCGCCGTCGATGATGCCGATGACGACCTTGTCCGGGTCGACGCCGTCCTCGGCAGTGCGTTCGGCGATGTAGCGGTACGCGGCGTTGAGAGCCTCACCCTTGCCCTTGCGGGCCTCGGGCAGCTCACGCCGCAGCACCCGCAGCCGCGGGTGGTCGATGGCGGCGAGGACCTCGGGGGTGCGGTCGTCCGAGCCGTCGTCCACCACGAGCACCCGGGCGAGCGTGCCGCCGGGTCCGCTGAGGCTGAGAGCGGCGTTGACGGTGTTGCCGACGACGACCTCTTCGTTCAGCGCCGGCACGATGATCCAGAAGTGCTGCGGGGTGCCGTCGCCGTTGGCCAGGGACCGGCTGACGGTGGCGGTCCGGTGCGACGCGGCGTAGCGCACCGCGAAGCTCACCAGGGCGAGCGTGGAGACCGGCCAGGCCAGCATGATCGCGTATCCGACGACCACCAGGTACCAGCTGTCCGCTGCCGTCATCACTCGCCTCCCTTCGCCGCTGTCCGTGTTGCCAGCCGGTGTTTCAAGGCCGCGCTCTTGGACGTAATAGGACATTAGGGTGCTACGCAGCGTGACACAAGAGCGGCGACCGGACCGTTGGCGCCAACTGACCTTTCGGCCCATGACAGACATCTCAGACTCGGCGAATCGCCGTGAAAACCCCGAAAAGCCGCGTCACCCCGCGTGAGGACGCCGACGGACAAAGGCGGACGCTAGGGGTGCCGGAGCGAAGTTTTGACTACAGAAAGTGTTGTCAAGCGGTTGACGAGGCGCTGTCGCCGAGGGGCGCCGATAGCTCACGTTCCGTGAGGAATCGTCGGTATCCCGACTGAACAGACACCACGAACTGGTCGCTTCGGGGACAACACACGTTGACGGTTCCTGCGATCATCGACATCACCGCAGGAACACGGGCCGCCCACCTTTTCGGGCGGCCGATCGCGGTCGGCACACGGGGAAACGGGGCGTAGGCATGGGCGGGTTCTTCGAGGCTGCACTCAGCTTCCCCGCCGTCATCCTGACCCCGCTCCTGGTCGTCGTCATCGGCTACTGGCTCGTCGTCATCGTCGGCGGCGCGGACCCCGACGGCGACGGCGGCGACACCGACGGTGGCTTCCTCGGCTTCCTCGGCTTCGGCGGAGTGCCCGCCTCGGTGGTGCTCTCGCTGCTCATCGCGGTCGCCTGGTTCGCCGCGCTGGCCGGCGGCGAACTGCTCGGCGCGGTCCCGGCCGGACTGGTGCTGGCCGGCGCCCTCGTGGTCGCGTGGGTCGTCGCCCGCCTGGCCGTGTTGCTGCTGCGGCGTTTCCTGCCGTCCGGCGCCGAGCCGTCGCGGGCCGACTTCGTCGGGATGACCTGCATCGTGCGCACCGGGCGGGTCACCACCACCTTCGGCCAGGCGGAGGTGCACTCCCCCGACGGTTCGTCGGCGGTGGTGCAGGTCCGCCAGGCCGGCCACGACGATCTCCGGGCCGGCACGGTCGCCGTGCTCTACGACTTCGACGCGGACGGCGAGTTCTTCTGGATCGTCCCCGCAGACGTAGCTCTCTAGTCAGCCCCTCGGCAAGAAGGATCAATGATGGACGTGATTTCCACCGGTCTCGGTGTGCTCATCGCCGTCGTGCTGCTCATCGTGCTCGGCGTCGTCTTCTTCCTCAGCCGCATGTTCCGCAAGGTGGAGCAGGGCAAGGCGCTCATCGTGTCGAAGGTGCGCCGGGTCGACGTCACCTTCACCGGCGCGGTCGTGCTGCCCGTGCTGCACAAGGCCGAGACGATGGACATCTCGGTGAAGACCATCGAGATCTCCCGGACCGGCCGGGAGGGCCTGATCTGCCGGGACAACATCCGGGCGGACATCCGGATCACGTTCTTCGTCCGGGTCAACAAGACCACCGAGGACGTCATCAAGGTCGCCCAGGCGATCGGCACCACCCGGGCCAGCAGTGAGCAGACGCTGCAGGAGTTGTTCAACGCCAAGTTCTCCGAGGCGCTCAAGACGGTCGGCAAGCAGCTGGACTTCGTCGACCTCTACACCAAGCGCAACGAGTTCCGGGACCAGATCATCGAGGTGATCGGCACCGACCTCAACGGCTACAGCCTCGAGGACGCCGCGATCGACTTCCTCGAGCAGACCCCGATGCACTCGCTCGACCCGAAGAACATCCTCGACGCCCAGGGCATCCGGAAGATCACCGAGCTGACCGCGATCGAGGCGGTCCGCACCAACGACTTCCGGCGCAACGAGGAGAAGGAGATCACCCGGCAGAACGTGGACGCCCGGGAGGCGATCCTCGAGCTGGAGCGCCGGCAGGCGGACGCCGAGATCAAGCAGAACCGGGAGATCGAGACCATCCGGGCCCGCGAGACGGCGGAGATCCAGCTCGCCCAGGCCGAGGAGCGGCTCCGCGCCGAAGGTGCCCACCTGCGCACTGAGCAGCAGCTCGGCGTGCAGAAGCAGAACAAGGACCGGGAGATCGCGGTCGCCGAGAAGAACCGCGAGCGGGTCATCGCGATCGAGACCGAGCGCATCGAGAAGGACCGGATGCTCGAGGTCATCGGCCGGGAACGCGAGACCGAGCTGTCCACGATCTCCAAGGACAAGGAGGTCGAGGGCGAGAAGCGGGCCATCGCCGAGGTGATCCGCGAGCGCATCGCGGTGGAGAAGACGGTCGCCGAGCAGGAGGAGAACATCAAGCGCCTGCGTGTCGTCGAGGAAGCCGAGCGCACCCGCCAGGCCGTGATCATCAACGCCGAGGCCGAGGCCCAGGAAGCGCTGGTCAAGGACATCAAGGCCGCCGAGGCGGCCGAGACCGCGGCCCGGTTCAAGGCCCGCGAGGAGCTGCTGCTGGCCGAGGCCCGTCAGCAGACCGCCGAGCTGGACGCCCGGGCCAAGATCCGGCTGGCCGAGGGTACGCAGGCCGAGGCGGCCGCCGCCGGTCTGGCCGACGTCCAGGTGCGCGAGCGCAACGCCGAGGTCATCGAGAAGACCGGCCGGGCCAACGCCGAGGTCACCGAGCTCACCGGCCGCGCCGAGGCCATCGTCGAGCGGGAGAAGGCGCTGGTCGCCGCCGAGGCGATCCGCGAGAAGCTCAAGGGCGAGGCCGAGGGCCTGACCGAGAAGGCCGCCGCGATGGGCGCGCTGGACGACGCCACCCGCGAGCACGAGGAATACCGGCTGCGGCTGGAGATGGAGAAGGAGATCCGGCTCGCCGGCATCACCGTGCACAAGGAGATCGCCGAGTCCCAGGCGATGGTCGTCGCGGCCGGCCTGGAGAAGGCGAACATCGACATCGTCGGCGGCGACTCGGTCTTCTTCGACAAGCTGCTCGGCTCGATCACGATGGGCAAGAGCCTGGACGGCTTCGTCGAGCACTCGACCGTGGCCCAGGGCCTCGGCTCGCGTTACCTCGACGGTTCGGCCAGCATCACCGATGACCTGAGCCGGCTGCTCGGGTCGGTCTCCACCGGTGACGTGGCGAACCTGACGCTGGCGGCCTTCCTCACCCAGCAGATCAAGAACGGTGGCGAGGACTCGGGCAAGCTGCGTGAGCTGCTCGCCGCGGCCAAGAAGCTGGGCGTCGCCGACACCAGGGTCTCGTCCCTGACCGCGACCCCGGCCAACGGCACGGTGGTGGCCCAGCAGTGACGACCGCGCCCGTGAGTGCCGCGGCCACCGAGGCCGCGGCACTGGATGCCGGCACCTACGAGGTGCTGCGCGCCCGGCTCAGTGGCCAGGCCAAGGAGCTGGCCGCGCGGGCCGAGGCGCTCAACGCCCGCCGGGTGGAGACGTTCGGCGGCCAGCAGATGCGGCTGCTCGGCACCGAGCGCATCCGTACGGCCAACAACTGCGTGCCCCGGGACGTCGTGCAGGTCGGCGGCGCGATGCTGTTCGGCTACAACGTCTTCATCGGGCTCAAGACTGAGACGTCGATCGACGACGTCTTCTCGGTGCACGGCTTCAGCCGCGACGGCGAGGCGTTCCGCTTCGACCCGGGCACCGAGCGGCCCGGCCTGCTCGACGACCCGGTCTTCCAGCGCGACTTCGCGGAGCTCTACCGGTACTACCGCGAGACCCACCTGCTGCAGCTGCGCCGGCTGGAGGGCCTGCTGCTGGCGGTCTTCCAGACCGGGGCGCGGGCGGACGACCTGAAGGTGCTGCGCTGGAAGGTCGGCGTCGACGGCTCGGTGGCGTACGTGGACAACCGCGGCGAACGCGACCACGTCTTCCCGCCGTCGCACGACTTCGAGTGGACGCCGACCACCCGCGAGCAGCACGTCCTGGGCCGGCACCCGCACGTGTCCATCGAGGACGAGGTCTTCGTGGAGACGGTCGGCGGCACCCTGACCGTCAAGGTGGAGAACAACACCGAGGACGGCGAGGGCATCTTCTCCGAGCCGGTCGACGAGCCGCTGCAGAGCCTGGCCGACGCGGAGATCGCGTACGCCCGGATCGGGCCGCTGATCCTGCTGCGGGTGCTGCCGTACAAGGAGACCACCCAGCGCTACCTGATCTTCAACACGCGTACCCGGGACGTGCGGCGGCTCGACGGGATCGGCCAGGCCTGCCAGCGGCTGCCCGAGGACCAGGGCGTCATCTTCCCGGGCGGCTACTACCTGGCCACCGGGCTGGCCAAGACGTTCGACGCGGACGTCACCGACCTGGAGTTCGAGCGGGTGGTCCGCTCGGTCAACGGCGAGGACGTGCTCTACGTCTTCCACGCGCGGGCGTCGGGGCGGTATCTGCTGCTGCCGTACAACGTGATCCGCAAGGAGGTCGCCACCCCGATCACCTGCCACGGGTATTCGCTGTTCGACGACGGCACGCTCATCGCGTTCCGGCACGTCACCGACGAGCCGACCCGGGTGCACCCGATGCAGGTGTGGCAGACGCCGTACGTCTCGGACACGTACGCCGCGGCGCAGCCGGTCGGCACCGGGCCGCTGGACCGGGTGGGCAACGCCGACCTGGTGCGCGGCATCGCCGACACCCTGTCGGTGGCCCGGATGGTCGACGAGATGACGCCCTCCGGCGCCGTCTTCGAGGCCATCATCGCCGCGTGCGGCCGGCTCTTCGACCACTACCACTGGCTCGGCGAGCAGGAGCTGGGCGACCTGCGCACCCCGCTGTCGGAGGTCCGCGCGACCGCCGAGCAGGTCCTGGACGAGTACGAGTCCGTCCAGGAGCTGACCACCCAGGCCGCCACCGCGGTCGAGGAGGCCGCCGCCGCGACCACCTCGCTGATCCGCCGGGCCCGGGGCGAGGTGCCCACCACGACGGACGCGTGGATCCGGCAGCTGGCGTCGTTGCGCCAGGCCCAGGGCCGCATCGTGACCCTGCGCGAGCTGCGCTACGTCGACCTGGCCCGCCTCGACTCCCTCGAGCACGACCTGGCCGCCGAGGTGGACTCCACCGCCCGCCGCGCGGTCGAGTTCCTCCAGCGCGAGGACGCCTTCGCCGGTTACCAGCAGTCGGTCGAGCAGCTGGTCACCGACGCCGCCGGGATCGCCACCGTGGCCGAGGCCGCGCCCGTCGGCGAGCGGCTCACCGAGCAGGCCGACGGCCTCCAGGTCGTCACCGAGGTGGTCGGCGGCCTGGACATCGCCGACGCCACCGTGCGGGTCGCCATCCTGGAACGCATCGGCGAGGTGCTCGGCGGCGTCAACCGGGCCCGTGCCACTCTGGACGCCCGCCGGCGCGAGCTGGCCGCGGTCGAGGGCCGGGCCGCGTTCGCGGCGGAGTTCACCCTGCTGGGCCAGTCGGTCACGGCCGGGCTGGCCGCCGCGGACACTCCGGAACGCAGCGACGAGCAGGTCGCCAAGCTGATGCTGCAGGTGGAGGCGCTGGAGTCGCGGTTCGGCGACTTCGACGACTTCGTGGACCAGCTCAGCGCCAAGCGCTCCGAGGTCTACGAGGCGTTCGCCGCCCGCCGGCAGTCACTGCTCGACGAGCGGGCACGGCGCGCCGACCGGCTGGTCGACTCCGCCCAGCGCACGCTGGCCAGCGTGCAGCGCCGGGTCGCCGCGCTGGGCACCCTCGACGAGGTCAACACCTACTTCGCCACCGATCCGATGGTCGGCAAGCTGCGGTCGGTCGCGGGCGAGCTGCGTACCCTCGGCGACACCGTCCGGGCCGAAGAGCTGGACGGGCGGGTCAAGGCCGCCCGGCAGGAGGCCGGCCGGGCCCTGCGGGACCGCCTCGACCTGTACGGCGCGGACGGCAACACCATCCGGCTGGGCCGGCACACGTTCGCGGTGAACACCCAGGCCATCGACCTGACGCTGGTGCCGGACGGCGACGAGCTGGCGTTCGCCGTCACCGGCACGGACTACCGGGCGCCGGTCCGGGACGCCTCCTTCGCGGCCACCCGGGCGTTCTGGAATCAGACGGTGGTCTCGGAGACCGCCGCGGTCTACCGCAGCGAGCACCTCGCCGCCGCCCTGTTCGCCGACGATCCTGCTGGCGTCACCACGGCGGCCGCCGACGGCACCCTGCTGACCGTCGTGCGCCGGGCCGCTGAGGCCCGCTACGACGAGGGCTACGAGCGTGGTGTCCACGACGCCGACGCGGCACTGATCCTGGAGGCGCTGGTCCGCCTGCACGCCGCCGCCGGCCTGCTGCGCTATCCCGGTCCGGTACGCGCGGCGGCCCAGCTCTTCTGGGCCTTCGGCGAGGGCGACAAACAGGCCTGGAGCCGGCGGGCCACCTCGCTGGTCCGCGCCCGGGAGATGTTCGGCTCGGCCGGTTCCGCCCTGCCCGAGCTGTGCGCCGAGCTCAGTACGGCGGCCGCGGCCGGGCCGTTGGTGGGCGAATACCTGGTGGAGGAGCTGGCGAGCACCCCGGCCGGGTTCGTCACCAGCGCCGGGGCCCGCACCCTGGTCGAACGCTTCCACCGCGCGCTGGGCAGCGGCCCGGCGACGGCACCCCGCGACTACGCGGACGACCTGCGGGCGCTCGCCGATGATCTCGCGGCGCGGCAGCAGCTCGTCACCTCCTGGCTGACCGCTTTCCTGGCCGCGCAGCCGGACGCCGGGTCGGCCGACGACCTCGCCGAGGCGGTGGCGCTGGAGCTGACCGGGACCGCGTTGACCCGGTACGACTCCGCGGCGGCGCTGACCGAGACCGTCGCCGGGCTGCTCGGCAACCACCCGCGGATCGCCGGTGGCCGGCTGACCCTGCGGCTCGACGAGGTGCTGACCCGCACCCGCGAGTTCCGGGCCACGGCAGTGCCGGCGTACCGGGCGTACCAGAAGCAGCGGACCGCCCTGGCCGCCGCCGAACGCGAACGCCTGCGCCTCGACGAGTTCAAGCCCGGCGTGATGAACGCCTTCGTGCGCAACCAGCTGCTGGACCAGGTCTACCTGCCGCTGATCGGCGACAACCTGGCCCGTCAGCTCGGCGCGGCCGGCGACGCCAAACGCACCGACCAGTCCGGCCTGCTGCTGCTCATCTCCCCGCCCGGCTACGGCAAGACGACCCTCATGGAGTACGTCGCCAACCGCCTCGGCCTGGTCTTCGTCAAGGTCAACGGGCCGGCGCTGGGCCACGACGTCACCTCCCTGGACCCGGCCGAGGCCCCGAACGCGACGGCCCGCCAGGAGGTCGAGAAGATCTCGTTCGCGCTGGAGATGGGCAACAACGTCCTGCTCTACCTGGACGACATCCAGCACACCTCACCGGAGCTGCTGCAGAAGTTCATCTCGCTCTGTGACGCGCAGCGCCGGATGGAGGGCGTCTGGGAGGGAAAGACCCGCACGTACGACATGCGGGGCAAGCGGTTCGCGGTGTGCATGGCCGGCAACCCGTACACCGAGAGCGGGCAGCGCTTCCGGATCCCCGACATGCTGGCCAACCGGGCCGACGTGTGGAACCTCGGCGACGTCCTGGCCGGCCGCGACGACGTCTTCGAGATGTCGTACCTGGAGAACGCGCTGACCTCGAACCAGGTGCTGGCCCCGCTGTCCACCCGCGACCGTGCGGACCTGCCCCTGCTGGTCCGGCTGGCCGAAGGCGACGACTCGGTCCGGCCCGACCGGCTCAGCTACGCGTACTCGGCGACCGAGCTGGAGCAGGTGCTGTCGGTGCTGCGCAAGATGCGCCGGGTGCAACGGGTGGTGCTGCGCAACAACCAGGCGTACATCGCCTCGGCCGGGCAGTCCGACGCGGCGCGCACCGAGCCGCCGTTCAAGCTGCAGGGCTCGTACCGCAACATGAACAAGCTGGCCGAGCGGATCGTCCCGGTGATGAACGAGGCCGAGCTGGAGCTGGTGATCGACGATCACTACCGCGGCGAGGCGCAGACCCTGACGACCGGCGCGGAGGCGAACCTGCTGAAGCTGGCCGAGCTGCGGGGCCGGCTGACCGCCGAGCAGCAGGAACGGTGGGCCGAGGTGAAGGCGGCCTTCCTCCGCGAGCAGGCGCTGGGCGGCGACGGCGACGACCCGATGAGCCGCGCGGTGGGCGCAGTGAGCCTGCTCGCCGACCGCGTCGGCGGCATCGAGAAAGCCATCGGCCGCCTGGCCGACCCGGGCTGAGGCGCGGGGCGTCAGTCCTGGGAGCGGAGCAGGCTCGGGTTGTCGCGGAGCAGGGCGGCCAGCCGCTTGGCGGCGATCTCCGTCTCCTCCGGCTCGACCCGCAGCGGGATCGGCTCCGGGAGCGGCGTCGGCATGCCGCGCTGCTGGTCCTGCGGGCCGGCCGCGCGCTGGGCCGCGCTCGGCTCCTCCGGGGCCCGGTGCTGCTCGGCGTGGATGCGCCGGGTCGTCTGCGGCGGCACTTCCGGCGGTGGCGTCGCGGCGAACGGGTGCGGCTGGAACTGCTCGGCGCGGTGGGGCGTCGGCTCCGCGTACCGGTCGTGGTCGATCGGCTCCTGATAGTGCAGGCGGCGGGTCTCCTGGCCGCTCTCCGCGGGCTGCTCGAAGCGATAGCCGTGGGGTGGGGTGTACGGCTCCGGCTCGTCCAGGTCGATGTCGAAGTCCGCGTGCCGGGGTGACGTCGGCGCGGCCTCGGCCACCCGGTCGGCGACCGTGTTGTCCGCGCTGACCTGCACGATGCCGTCCTCGACGGCGAAGTGCAGCAGCACCGGGTCGCCCGCGCCCTCGACGCCGACGGTCACGCCGAGCTCGGGGTTGCGGCCGACGACAGCGGCGATCGCCTCGACCAGCTCCGTCACCGCCGGCGGGGTGCCGTTGGCCTCCGCCGCGGCACGGCGGCGCAGCTCGTCCCGGCGCGCCAGCTTGTCGAGCGCGTCGTCCAGTCCGCCTCGCACGTCACCGTCCTCCCGTCACATGCAGTCGCCGGTAATACTGTGCCCGTTCCGGGGGCGGTTTGGGAACCGGCTGGGAAGCGACCCGGCGCACACTCAAGCCCCGCTACCTTACGACCGCATCTTCATGGCCTTGTCGAGAGC
Source organism: Actinoplanes sp. NPDC004185 (assembly GCF_053603475.1). Taxonomy (NCBI): domain Bacteria; kingdom Bacillati; phylum Actinomycetota; class Actinomycetes; order Micromonosporales; family Micromonosporaceae; genus Actinoplanes; species Actinoplanes sp. NPDC004185. The sequence continues at coordinate 112,897 of NZ_JBSGFR010000009.1, forward strand.
CTGGTCCAGGACCACTAGCAGAGCATCCCGCACCGACCCCCGGAAGCGGGCATCGAACTGGACGATCGGCACGTCATCGCGCACGGCGAGGGCCCAGCGGACCTCGTCCAGGTTGTAGCCGAGCTGCCCGTTGAAGGTGTTGACGCCGACCACGAACGGCAGCCCGGCCCGCTCGAAATAGTCCACCGCGGGATAACAGTCATCGATCCGGGTCGTATCGACCACGACGAGCGCGCCCAGGGCGCCGCGCACGAGGTCGTCCCACATGAACGCGAAGCGGGTCTGGCCCGGCGTGCCGAACAGGTACAGCTTCAGCGTCTGGTCGATGGTCACACAGCCGAAGTCCATGGCGATGGTCGTGGTGGTCTTGCCGGACGCCTGGCCCGGGTCGTCCACGCCCACCCCCTCCATGGTCATCTCCGCCTCGGTGGTCAGCGGCGAGATCTCGGAGATGGCCCCCACGGTGGTCGTCTTGCCCACGCCGAAGCCGCCGGCCACGATGATTTTGACCGGCACCGGGGGTGCGGTCCGCTGGGGCCCGTTGGGCACCCGTGCCGTGCCGACGACGCGGCGGTCAGGATATGGATCGAAGTCCACGGATCACTCGCATGATGGTCTCGGGGTCGGGGAAGTCGTTCTCCAACACGTGAACGTCAAGATGTCCGGCGGCCCTCAGGTCGCCGACGAGAATCCGGGTGACGCCGAGGTGCATCCGGAGCCGGGCGGAGATCTCCGCTACCGACAGCGGCTCACCGCAGAGGTGCACGATCGCCCGCTGCTCGGGCGACAGGCGCGCGGACAGCGCGCCCGGGTGCGAGCTGACCTGGGTCTCCAGCCCGATGTTGGGGTCGAGCCCGTCGACGCGTCCGGAGGTCAGGACGAACGGACGCAGGGACGTGGTCTGCTCGCCGGGTGGGGGCCCGGGTGGGGGCGCCGACGGCGGTGCCGGTTGGTACCGCGCGCCGGTGCCCGTGTTGCGCAGATACGGCCGGACACCTGGCGCCGCCGGGTGTTCCGGGTCGTCGGGGTCGGCCGGGTGTCTCATTGCTGGACGGCGTTCTTCAATTCAGCGATGAGTCGCGGGCTGAGCGCGCCGCCGGCCCGGGTGGCGAACAGCGTCATCTCGTACGCCAGGGTGCCCAGGTTGGCGGTGCGGTCCGCGATGACGCCCAGCACCGAGCCGGCGCTGATCGCGGTGACCAGCAGGTAGCCGTCGGCCATGTCGATGATGACCCGGTTGAGGCTGCCCAGCGCGTACCAGCTCGCGGCGCCGCCGGCCAGGCTGGTCAGACCGGACACGACCGCCGCGAGGCGCTCGGCGTTGGGCCGGTCCTTGATCGCGGACATGGCCATCAGCAGACCGTCGGACGAGACGGCGATCGCTTCGACGACTCCCGCGGTGCCGGACGTGAACGAGTCCAGCAGCCAGTTGAAGGTCTTCGCCTCGGCACTGAGCTGGGAGTGCGCGTAGTCGCGACCGTTGCCGGTTTCGGTGGAGTAGGGGGAAGTCATCGCGGTTGTCCCTCTGGTTGTGGCTGGGTTTCGTTCAGTGCGCGGGCGACGCCGTACTCGAACTGTTCCATCAGTGCGCGTGCGGCGTCCGGGTCGAGCGGCTGGGCCGGCGAGGCGGCCGGCACCGGGTTCATCGGCGGGTCACCCGCCGGCAGCGTCGCGCCCGGTACCCGGCGGGTCAGCGGCGGGTGGCCGGCGGCCGGCGGGGAGGACATGTCCTGCTCGATGACGTCCCATTGGGCGCGGGACACGCCGGCCTCGAAGGCCTCGAACGCCTCGCGGGCCGCGAGGGCGTCGTCCGAGGTCGGCGGGGTGACCGGCAGCTTCGGTCCGGACTCCACCGGCAGCTGGTTGCCGGGCACGCGGCGGCGCAGCGGGGTGACGGGGGCGCCGTTGCGCGCCTCCGGGCTCGTGCGCTGCTGCGGCACCGGCGGTACGGGCCGAGCCGGGGCCGGCGGCTGGAACGGCTCGGGCTCGGTGCGCTGGCGCGGGAGCTGGATCGCGTCGGACGGCGCCGACATGACGATCGGTCCCTCCACCACCTCCGGCTCGGCGTACCGGCCGGCCGACGGCAGTTCCGGGGCGGTCGCGGGGAAGCGGCCGGCCACCGGCGTGCCGGCGTCGTAACCGCCCGGCACCTCGTACGCCGACTGGTGGGCCTGCTGTTCGGCGTAGCCGCTCGGGGCGGCCTCCAGCGCCGGGGCGCCGGCCCGGATCGGGGCGAAGGCGTTCCAGGAGCGGCCCGCCTCCAGGGTCTTGGTCGCGCGGTGCAGCACGTTCGGGTCGAACGGCTGGGCGCTGCCCGGCACCGACCGGGTCGACGTGCCCGCGATCAGCGGCGCGAACTCGGTGTGGTGGCTGGGCACGGTGGCGTGGATCGGCTGCATCGTCGGCATGGCCTCGCGGGGGGCCACGAGGTGGGCCGGGCCGAGGTCGACCCATGCGGTGACGCCGCCCTCGGGCGTGTCGGTGAGGGTGACCTCGATGCCGTGCCGCCGGGCGAGGCGGCCGACCACGAACAGGCCGAGCACCTCACTGGGGGCCAGGTCGAGCCGCTCACGGCGGGTCAGCCGGGCGTTCTCCTCGGCCAGGCGCTCCGGCGCCAGGCCCAGGCCGCGGTCGACGATCGCGAGGCGGGCACCGCCACGCAGTTCCGCCGCGGTGACGGTGACCCGGGTGTGCGGCGGCGAGAAAGACGTCGCGTTCTCCATCAGCTCGGCCAGCAGCAGGGTCAGGTCGGCCAGCACGGCCGGCACGACCACGATCTCCTCCGGCACCTCGACGTCCACGCGGGTGTAGTCCTCGATCTCACCGAGGGCGAGCCGCACGACGTCGGACAGGGCCAGCGGGGCCATGTGGTCGTTCGCGCCGACGGCACCGGAGAGCACGACCAGGCTGCTCGCGTTCCGGCGAAGACGGCTGGACATGTGGTCGAGCCGGTACAGCTCGCGCAGGCGGTCGCTGTCGGTCTCCCGGCGCTCCAGGTTGTCGATCAGGGCGAGCTGGCGGCCGACCAGGTTCTGGGTACGGCGACCGACGTGACCGAACATCTGGGCGACGTTGCGGCGGCCCAGCACCTGCCGTTCCACCAGCCGGGCGGCGGTGTTCTGCACCCGGTCGAAGGCCCGGGCCAGGTCACCGATCTCGTCCTGGGCCTGCACGTCGACGGCGTCGAGCCGGATCGGGCGGGCCGACTCCGCGTCGTCGTCGGCGACCCGCTCGAGTTCGGCCTCGGCGGCGCGGGCGATGCGCTCGGCCGAGCCGGTCAGGCGGCGCAGCGGCCGGGCGACCGCACGGGCCATCAGCAGCGACAGCGCGACCACGAGGAGCAGCAGCAGCACCGCGCCGCCACCGACCAGGGCGGCTGTGCGCAGGGCCTTCTCCCGGTCGTCGGCCACGGCGGCGTCCACGTCCGCGGCGATCCGCTTCTCCACGAAGCCGCCGAGCACGATGACGGACAGCAGCGACGGGAACAGCGTGTCGGGCTTGAGCAGCTTGACCGCGGAGGCGGGGTCGGTGGCCGCGCGGGCGAAGAACTGGTCACCCACGCGGGCCGAGAACGCCTGCTGGGCCCCCGTGTACAGCTTGTACTGGTCGGGGGTGAAGTACGCCTGGGCGCCACCGATGATGAACTGCAGCTGCAGCAGGGTGGACGAGAACAGGTTGGTCAGTCCGGCGTTCTGGGTCGCCACGGCCGCGGTCAGCTGGCTGGACGCCTGGCTGATCAGGTCGTCACTGCGCAGCGCCTGATCCAGCGCGAACACCTGCCGGCCGGTGGCGGTCGTGAGGTCGGCCGAGCGCTGCAGGTCGAGCCCGTCGAGGATCGGGGTGATCACCGCGGTGAACTCGGCCGAGATCTGGTCCGGGCGGATGGTCCGGTTGAGGATGTTGGCGCGGGTGCCCTCGAGCCGCTTGACCGCGTCCACGGCCCGGGTCAGCTGCGGGGTGAGCGGCTGGTCGAGACGCTTGAGGGCGAGGATGCGATCGGTCGACTCGGCGCTCTGCACCACCAGCTGCGGCTGGCCGACCAGGCCGAACAGGAAGCCCACCGAGAGCAGTCGCTCCTCGGACAGCTCCTGGACGGCCGAACCGACCCGGGTGGCCAGCAGGACCGTGTCGGCGGTGTCCTGGGCCTTGCCGGCCACGTCGATGCGGTTGGCGACGATCGGCAGGGCGAGCAGGACGACCCCGAGCAGCGGGACCAGGACCAGCAGCGTCAGCTTGCCGAGGATGCGGAGCTTACCGAAGAGCACCGGATCGCTCCCGCCGTGTGGGGTTGACCTCGCCGTACGCCGGTGCGCGGTGCCCGGCTTCGGTGCGGTCGGTCTCCGGTCCGGTCGGGCCCACGTTCAGGTCGCGGGAACCCGCGTCGGGGGCTGCCGGGAAGATGCGCTGACCGCGGCCGGTGAGCGGCACCATCATGGCCGCGGCGACCAGCAGGACGGCGGCGGCGGCGGAGGCCAGCGCCACGATCATGTCGTTGTCGAGGCTGTCCAGCCGGTCGTCGAGCAGGGCGGTCATCTCCCGGGTCACGATGCCGGAGAGGTTGGCCAGCGAGGTCTGCAGCTGGCTCTGCGCGGTCGCCATCGTGGCCGCGTTCGGTGCGCCGCCCGGGTTGGCGCCGCGGGTCAGCGATTCCACCCCGCGCCGGAACGAGTCGAGGCCGTTGACCAGGTTGCCGCTCAGCGAGACGCTGCTGGTGTCGTCGACCGCGGCCTGCAGGTTGTCGGTGAGTTCGTTGACCGAGGAGTCCACGGCCTGCACGGCGGCACCGAACTGGGGAGCGATCTGCGCGCGGGCCTTGTCGTCGGCGCGGGCGACCAGCTGGCTGAGGTCGCCCATCCGGCTGACCTGCACGACCGACTCCGGCAGGTCGACCGCGACGGCCTCCTGCAGGTGCGAGATGTCGTTGTCGGGGTCGCGGGCCAGCTCGGCGTTGTCCCGCACGGTGTCGTAGAGCTCCAGGGTGAGGTCGGTGACCTCGACGTGCGCCTGGAACACCGCGACCGGGTCGCCGGTGACCTCGGGGAGCTGGTCGATCCTCTGCTTGAGGCCGGTCCAGCGGTCCCGGGTGTTCAGCTCGTCGCCCAGGCGCTGGTCGACCGCCGCGACACCGTTGACTGCGGCGCTCAGTGAGCCGGGGGCGGCCGCGACGCCGGCCAGGGCCGAGGACTGCGCCTCGGCGAGCGCGCTCACCAGGGGAGCGAGGGCGGAGACGTACTCCACGCCCTGCTTCTCCAGCTGCGTGTCGTCGCGCTTGTCGGAGATGGTGCCCCAGACGCTGGCGAACAGGATCGCCGCCGGGACAAGAATCAAGACCGTCAAAACAGCCGCGAGCGCTGAGCGCGTACGGGTTCGCCGGTTGTCCACCGAGACTGACATTGCCAATTCCTCCGCCATGCATCCGCGATAGACCGTTTTGGCGGCTACCCTCCGTAGCCAAGCGGGCGCACCGATCCGGGTCAATCTATCCGAGAAATAATCATGCGACCCCTTTCCAAGGGTCAGAGTTGGCTCGGCTGATCGGGGGATACGCCTCGGGGGCGCGGTGGTTGTACCGCAGGACGGAAACCGGCCTCTGCCAGCACCGGGACGGATAGAAAAGAATGCTCGGGGGTCGCCGTTCACAGCGCGGCGAACGAACTTCGTAGGGTCGTTCGGCGCTTGCCGGGTAGCAAGGAAAGCGTTCCACAATGGAAGCCGATGGCGCCCTCCCGCATTGTCTCCGTTCGGTAACGAACACCTTACGTAGCGCTAAAATGACACGGAGAGTAGCGAGACGGACACGGTGTCCGTCTCGCGATGCGGACGATTTCATGAGAAAGCCCGCCCGGTGGAAGGCCGGGCGGGCCGTTCTGGCTGGTGTGGATCAAGCGGTCAGAGGCGGGCCAGCGCCTTCCGGAGCGGATCCAGACCCAGAGCGCCCAGATCGAGCGCCTGCCGGTGGAAGACCTTGAGGTCGAAGTCGGCGCCCTTGCGTGCCTTCGCATCCTCGCGCGCCTGCAACCAGATCCGCTCGCCGACCTTGTACGACGGCGCCTGCCCCGGCCAGCCCAGGTACCGCTTCCACTCGAAGCGCAGCACCTCCTCGTTCATCCGGGTGTGCGCCCGCAGGAACTCCCAGCCCAGCTCGGGCGTCCAGCGCTCACCGGGGTGGAAGCCGAACGGGTTGTCCCGCGGGATCTCCAGCTCCAGGTGCATGCCGATGTCGACGATCACCCGGCTGGCCCGCAGCGCCTGACCGTCGAGCATGCCCAGCCGGTCACCCGGGTCGGCCAGGTAACCGAGGTCGTCCATCAGGCGCTCGGCGTACAGGGCCCAGCCCTCGGCGTGGCCGGAACAGAAGCAGAGCAGCCGCTGCCAGCGGTTGAGCAGCTCGGCCCGGTAGATCGTCTGGCCGATCTGCAGGTGATGGCCCGGCACACCCTCGTGGTAGACGGTGGTCACCTCACGCCAGGTGGAGAACTCCGTCATCCCCTCGGGCACGGCCCACCACATCCGCCCCGGCCGGCTGAAGTCCTCGCTGGGCCCGGTGTAGTAGATGCCGCCGTCACTGGTCGGGGCCAGGCAGCACTCGATGGCCCGGACCGGCTCGGGGATGTCGAAGTGGGTGCCGTCGAGCGCCGACACCGCCTTGTCGGCCAGCGCCTGCATCCAGTCGCGGAAAGCCTCCTTGCCGGGGATGCGCCGGGCCGGGTCGGCGTCCAGCACCGCCACCGCCTCGTCGACGCTCGCGCCCGGGCCGGCGATCTCCGCCGCGACCACCCGCATCTCGCGCTCCAGCCGGGCCAGTTCCTCGAAGCCCCAGGCGTACGTCTCCTGCTGGTCCACGCGGGCACCCAGGAAGTACTGCGAGGCGCGGGCGTAGCGCTCCGGACCGGCCGCTTCCTTGTCGCGGCCGTGCGGGGCGAGCTCGGTGCGCAGGAACTCCCCGAAGCCGGCCGTGGCGGCGGTGGCGGCCGCCGCGTTGCGCTGCAGCTCCGCCCCGAGCGTGCCGTCGGCGCCGAGCCCGTCGGCCAGCCGGTGGAAGAAGTTGTCCCGGGCCGGGTCCGTCCAGGCGTCACACTGCTCGGCGACCTCGACCATCTGCACCCGCGCGCTGACGTTGCCGCGGGCGGCCTCCTCCAGCAGAGTCCGCTTGTACTGCTCCAGCGCCCGGGGGAAGCCCGCCAGGCGGGCCGAGATGTTGGCCAGCGCCTCCTCGCCCTGGGTCGGCATGAGGTCGAACACCATCCGCAGCCCGTGCAGCGGGCTGGCGATGACGTTGAGGTCGCTGGCTATGTCACCGGCGTCGTAGCGGGCCAGCTCGAGACCCAGACGCTCCTGCATCGCGTCCTTGGCCACGTGCTCGGACTCGGTCGCCGGCTCCAGCGGGTCCAGCCGGGCCAGCGTGCTCCGGGTCAGCTCGGCCTGGGCCGCGAAGCCCTCCGGCGAGAGATCGTCGAGCTCGGCGTCGTGGCCGGCCACGCCGATGAAGGTGGCGCCGGTCGGGTTGAGCGGAGCCCATTCGTCGACGTAATTGTTGGCGAGGTCATCAATCTGTCCCACGCGCCGACCCTACGGGAGCCACCGGCGCGGTGCGGCCCCTAATTGCCGCCGGAGTGACCGGCGGTCCACTCCAGCAGGCGGTCGGCCGGCCACGAATTCACCACCCGGTCCACCGGTACGCCGCACAGCGCCGCGCGCTCACAGCCGTACCGTTGCCAGTCGAGCTGGCCGGGCGCGTGCGCGTCGGTGTCGATGCTGAACAGACAGCCCGCCTCCACCGCCACGGTCAGCATCCGCTTGGGCGGATCCAGCCGGTCCGGCCGCGAGTTGATCTCCACCGCCTTGCCGTGCTCGACGCACGCGGCCAGCACCTTCTTGACGTCGAAGTCGCTCGGCGGGCGGGTCCGCCCGGCCCGGTGCCCCTTGTCGCCGGCCCCGGCCGCGGCCACCTTGCGGCCGGTCAGATGGCCCAGGATGTCGAGGTGCGGGTTCTCGATCGCCGCCAGCATCCGGCGGGTCATCTTCGCCGAGTCGTCGCGCAGGTTGCTGTGCACCGAACCGACCACCACGTCCAGGCGGGCCAGCAGCTCGTCCTCCTGGTCCAGCGAGCCGTCGGCCAGGATGTCCACCTCGATGCCGGTGAGGATCCGGAAGCCGTCGGGCAGCGCGTCGTTCAGCTTGGCCACGTGGTCGAGCTGGCGCCGCAACCGCGCGGCGGTCAGCCCGTGGGCCACGGTCAACCGGGGCGAGTGGTCGGTGAGGACCAGATACTCGTGGCCGAGCTCGACCGCGGCCAGCGCCATCTCCTCGATCGGCGAACCACCGTCGGACCAGTCCGAATGGGCGTGGCAGTCGCCGCGCAACGCCTCACGCAGCGCCGCCGCGGCGCCCTGCAGATCCGTGCCCTCGGTGGCCGCCAGCCGCCGCAGGTAGACCGGCTCCTCACCGTTCAGCGACTCGGCGACACACCGGGCGGTGACGTCGCCGACACCGGACAGCTCCGACAGCGTGCCGGCGGTCGCCCGCTCGGCGAGCTCCGCGGCGGGCAGGGCGGCGACCGTCGCGGCCGCGGACCGGAAGGCCTTCACCCGGTACGTCGCCTCGTTCGCCCGTTCCAGCAGAAAGGCGATACGCCGCAGATCAGCGACTGGATCACGAGATGCCATGGCGCCAGACTAATTGTCAGGAGCGGCCGGCTGCGCGGTATGCCTTCGCGCGGTAGCGGTTGTAGGCCCGTCCGGCGTCGCGGTAGTAGCCCCACGGCAGCTCGGTCGGCAGGTCACCGATGGCGTCGAATCGCTCGGCCGCCGCCGCGTGGTCGCCCGCCAGGTGGAAGACCAGGGCGAACCAGCCGTCGGCGGTCTGGTGTCCCGGGATGCGGCGGAAATCCGGGTGCCGGACGGACTTGTCCGCGGCCGCGTGCACCTCCGCGCGCACCTCCGGCCGGGACAGGTAGTCCTCGGCGCTGCCGTCGGCCTGCAGGGCCGCCTCGAAGTGCGCCACCGCCACCATCGAGCCGAGCGAGCAGCCGGCCGGCATCAGGTCGACGGTGTCGCGGGCGAACGTCAGCGCCAGTTCGTCGCTGCCGCCCCACTTGGCGCACTTCTGCTGGAGCATCCGGGCGTGCGCCGCCCGGTGCCAGCGGTGCCGGGCGACGACCTCCTTGAAACGCCGTTCCGCCTCGTCGAGCCCGAGCCGGCGGCCGAGCGCCGTGGTGATCAGCTCGGCCCAGGCGGTGGCGTCCGCCGGGTCGCGGCTCACCGCCTCGTCCAGGCTGTCCTCGGCGATCTTGAGACGGCGGAAGAACGCGGCGAACTGCTCCTCGGAGACCGTGCTCGCCGTCCCGCTGCCGCGCGCCTCCCACGCCCACTGAACAGCGTGCGCGCCCTTGACCAGGTGCGGCAGCGCGGACTCCGGCTCGGCGGCGAGCCACTTGCCGATCCACGCCTGCGGTCCACTGCGGTCGGCCAGCACCCCGACGTAGAAGGCCCGCAGGTCCTGATCCACGACCGGAGTCAGCACGGCCGAGACGGTCGACCAGTCGCCGCGGCCGGCCGCCTCGTCGAGCCGCCGGGCGGTCCCGTCGCCGAGACAGGGGTCGATGACGGCAGCCGACCTGCCGGCGCGCTTGAACGGCCACATGGCGATGAGTCCTCCTCGGCTCCGGACGGGATGGTAGACGCGCACGGACCTGGTCGGAAGGGGTTGCCGGCGAAGATCGAGATCGGTATCTTCCCTGCGCCGCCGGTGCAGACGGGCGGTGCCACGGGGAGGAAACACCATGCTGCGCGCCGCCGCGTCCGTCTTCATGCTGCTCGGTTTCTATGTCGTCGCCCTGCTCCAGCTCGTCGCCGTGCTGGCGCTGGTGGTGTGGATCTCGACCGTCGGCAACGCCAGTGTCGGGATCAAACTCGGCCTGCCGCTGCTCTTCGCGGTGGGCGCCACCGTCGTCGGGCTGTGGCGGGCGATCCGGACCCAGCCGGAGCCGCTGCACGGCCTGATCGTCGCGCCGCACGACGCTCCCGAGCTCTGGGGCCTGGTGCACCAGCTGGCCGGCGAGGTCGGCACCCGTACGCCCGACGAGATCCGGCTGGTGCCCGAGGTCAACGCCGCGGTCAGCGAGGACACCAAGCTGCTCGGCCTGATCGGCGGCCGGCGCCGGCTGTACCTGGGCATGCCGCTGCTGCAGGCGATGAGCGTCGACCAGTTGCGCTCGGTCGTCGCGCACGAGCTGGGCCACTACTCCGGCAAGCACACCCGGCTGGGCGCGGTCGCGTACCGGGGGCGGCTCGCGATCGGGCACACGATCGGCCGGATCGGCCCGTGGAACCCGGTGGGCTGGACCTTCCGCGGTTACGCCCGGCTCTACCTGCTGGTCGACAACGCCGTCTCGCGCCGCCAGGAGCTGGACGCCGACCGGGCCTCGGTGCGGGTCGCCGGTCCCGACGTGGCCGTCGCCGCGCTGCGGGAACTGCCGGTGATCGACGCAGCCTGGGGTTTCTACTTCGACCGGTACATCAACCACGGCTGGGAGGCCGGCTTCGCGCCGGACGACTTCTTCGGCGGCTTCGGCCGGCTCGTCGCGGCCCGGCACGAGGAGCTCGCCAAACTGCGTGACGACCAGCCCGAGCAGCACCGGTCCCGCTGGGACACGCACCCGTCGCAGGCCGAGCGGATCGCCCTCATGCGGACCGCGCCGCAGGTCGCGCACCCGGTGGACGGCCGGCCCGCCGCGATGCTGGTGCCCTCGATCACCACCGCCGGCATCGCCCTGCAGCGCGAGGTCGTCGACATCGGCAGCCGCCAGGTGCTGCCCTGGCCGCAGTTCACCGCGGCCGCGACCACCGCGGGCCTGCAGCGCAAGGCGGACCGGGTGTTCCGCTCGCTGGGCCGGCTCACCGGCACCGAGGACCCGGGACTGGGCACCCTCTTCGAACTGGTGGCGGCCGGCCGGCTGGGCGAGCTGGCCGAGGAGTTCTACCCGGACGCCACCCGCAAGGAGGCGGCCGACAAGTTCGTCGGCGCGATGGACATGCTGTTCACGCTGGCCGCGGTCCGTTCCGGCGCGGCGTACTGGCGGCACTCGTGGACCGAGCCGGTCACGCTGGTCGACGCGCACGGCGCCGAGCTGGACTATGAGGAGATCGCGAAGCTGGCCGTCTCGCCGGCCACGCTGGAGCAGGCCCGGGCCCGGCTGGCCGAGGCCGGCATCCGGGTCGAGGCGGCGGCGATCGTCGAGCGCCGGGCCACCGCGAGCGGCTCCGACATCGTCGGCGCGATGGCCAATCTCAAGGTCGACGGCCTGCACACCGACCTGGTGCTGCTGGACCGGGGCCTGGTCCTGGTGCCCGCGCCCAAGTCGACCGACAACGGCAAGGACCGGCTGCGCGCCCTGCTGACGTCCGGGCCGGTGGAGGAGCTCGCGACCCGCTTCCGGTTCCTGCCGTACGAGGAGATCGTCGCGGCCACCGTCACCAAGCGCACCCCGATGAAGGCGGAGCTGCGCACCCACGCCGGCGTGACGGTCACCGTCGAGGAGCGCTGGACCGGGGAGCAGCTCGGCGAGAGCCGGGACGCCCTGCTCAGCGTGCTGGACCGGATCGCGGACCGCTCGGTCGTCTGAGCCGGTTGGCTAGGCTCCGGCCATGCGGACGATCGACTGGGTGGACGACGCCATCGAGATCATCGACCAGACGGCGCTGCCGGGTGAGGTGCGCCTGCTGCGGCTCACCACGGTCGCCGAGCTGGTCGCGGCCATCCGGTCATTGGCGGTGCGCGGGGCGCCGGCGCTGGGGGTGGCCGGGGCTTTCGGGGTGGCGCTGGCCGCCCGGCAGTTCGCCGGGGACGAGCGGGCGCGGGCTGACGCCGTACAGCTGGTGGAGCATGCCCGGCCGACTGCCGTGAACCTCGCCCGCGGGGCCCGGCGGGCCGCGGCGCTGCTCGCCGCCGGGCCGCAGGCCGTGCTGGCCGAGGCGTGCGCGGTGCGCGACGAGGAGATCGCCGCCTCGACCGCGATGGCCGCTCTCGGGGCTGACCTGATGGTCGAGCTGTGCGGTGCGCGGCCGCGGCTGCTGACCCACTGCAACACCGGCGGGCTGGCCGCGGTGACCGGCGGCACCGCCCTGGGGGTCGTGACCGAGCTGCATCGCCGGGGCGCGCTGGCCGGGGTCATCGCCAGTGAGACCCGGCCGTTGCTGCAGGGGGCCCGGCTGACCGCGTGGGAGCTGCGGGAGGCCGGCATCGACTTCCGCGTCGCGGTGGACTCGGCCGGGCCGTTCCTGCTGGCCCGGGGCGAGGCCGACGCGGTGATCCTCGGCGCGGACCGGATCTGCGCGAACGGCGACGTGATCAACAAGGTCGGCAGCTACGCGCACGCGCTCGGCGCCCGGCGGGCCGGCCTGCCGTTCGTCGTGGTCGCCCCGGAGTCGACTGTGGACCTGGACACCCCGGACGGCGCCGCGGTGGAGATCGAGGACCGGGGCGCGGCCGAGGTCACCGACTACGCGGCCGCGGTCAACCCGGCCTTCGACGTGACCCCGCACGACCTGGTGACCGCGATCGTGACGGACCGCCGGGTGATCCGCCTCGACCGCGGCGAGCGGCCCTAGGAGGCGGGCTTCCAGGGCTTCATCCAGGGCGATTCGGGCCAGCCTTCGGCGGCGGCCATGATCGGGTACGCGGTCCCGCCGTCCACCGACTCCCGGATGATGTCGGCGTGCCCCGCGTGCCGGGCCGTCTCCTGGATGAGGTGCAGCAGCACCCAGCGCACCGACCAGTTGTCCAGGTCCTGGGGGTTCCACGGCACCGAGTGGTCGACCGGCACGGGGTGGTCGAGGTCGCCGATCTCCGCGACGGTCTTCTCGGTACGGGCGGCGATCCGGTCGTACCGGGCGAAGACTTCGTCGATCGTCTCGCCGTCGCTGAGCGCGAAGTTCTCCTCGTACGCGCGGTAGTCCAGTTCGCGGGGCTCCCGGCGGACGACGTCGATCCAGCCCTCCTCGGTGGACGCGCAGTGCTTGATCAGGCCGCCGACGGTGAGCAGGCTGGCCGTGGGCGTGGCTCGCAACTGCTCGGGGCTGAGGCCGTACGCGGTCAGCTTGACGACGTACCGCATCTGGGCGAGGTACGCGAGCAGACCCTCCTGCTCGTTGGCGATGGCACCGACCTGACCAGGCATGACCTGTCTCCTGTCCTGTTGTCCGGCTTACCGCCTCAGCTTAGGAACCATTGCGGTCACTTCCTGGCCGCATTGTCGAGACTTGGTCGTCGCGTACCGCCGTCACCCAGCCCCCGGCCCGGCCCAGCGCGAGCAAGGCGCCCGGCTCGGGTGTCAGCTCGGCCGGCTCGCCGGGCGCCGCGGGCCAGGCCCGGCGCAGGTCGCTCGGCACCCGCAGCCGCTCGGTGAGGGCCGCGATCGGATCCGGCGCCGCCAGCTCCCGGCCGTAGCTCTGCAGATCGGCGACGATCCCGTCCAGCACTTCCCGGACGGCCGGGGCGTTGCCGCCGCACATGGCCGCGATGAGCTCCGGCCGGGTGCCGGCCACCCGGGTGCCGTCCCGGAACGAGCCGGCGGCCAGCGTGCCCGCCAGCGGACTGCCGGCCAGCACCGTGCTCAGCGCGGCGGCCAGCAGGTGCGGCACGTGGCTGATCTCGGCGACCGCCCGATCGTGCTCGGCGGCGGTGACGGGGACGACGCGGGCGCCCAGCGTGGTGAAGAGGCGGGCCAGCGCCAGCCAGTCGGCCAGGTCGGTGCCGTCCTCCTCCAGGCACAGCACCCAGGCGCAGCCGTCGAACAGGTGGGGATCGGAGGCGAGAAAGCCGGACGACTCCTTGCCGGCCATCGGGTGCCCGCCGACGAACCGGCGGCCGCCCAGCAGGTCGCGCACGGGACCCTTGACCGAGGTGACGTCGGTGATCAGGCCCGGGTGGCCGGCCAGCTCGGCCAGCACGCCGGGCAGCGCCGGGAGCGGTACGGCCAGCACGACCAGCTCGGCGTCCGCGACGGCCTCCGGGATGCTCTCGGCCACCTGCCACTCGCCTTTGATGACGATGCTCCGAGTGCCCGGGTCGGCGGACGGCGGCAGCTCGGCCGCCTTGGCCAGCCCCCGCGCGGCCTCCCGGGTCGGCCGGCCGACGTCGTAGCCGACCACGTGGTGCCCGTGGGCGGCCAGGGCCCGCAGGAGCGAGCCGCCGATGAGACCGAGGCCGATGACTGCGACGTTCACGCGGCAGACTCTCGCACACGATCGGCATCAGCCGTACGGACCTGTCGGTTTTGGTCCGTTTCGCCACTGGTTGGGGATGATCGCCGCCCTTACGGTGATCATGTGACGTACAGGGACAAAGCTGCTTTTATCGGCGTGATGGCCGCGACGATCGCCATGCTTGCCGCGCCGGCGCAGGCCGCACCGTCGGAATCACCGGACGCCGTGCCGAGCTTCAACGGGACGGTGCTGGCTGTCGCGTACTCCGGTAGCACCGTCTACGTCGGCGGCGACTTCACCGCCGCCGTCGTCAAGGGCAAAGCGGTCGCACGCAGCCGGCTCGCCGCGATCAACGCGGTCACCGGCGAGCTGCTGCCCTGGGCGCCGGTCGCGGACGGCCGGGTCAAGGCGATCGCCACCAGCGGGTCAGCCGTGTACGTCGGCGGGGACTTCGCCACCATCGGCGGCCGGCGACGCGACAGCCTGGCCCGGCTCGACGGGCGCAGCGGCGCGGTCGCCGGCACCTTCAAGCACACCATCGAGGGCCGCCCGTACGCGCTGGCCGCCACCGGAGGCCGGCTCTACCTCGGTGGCTCGATCACCAAGGTCGACGGGCAGAGCCGTACCCGGCTGGCCGCCTTCAGCCTGACCACCGGGGCCCTGGACAGCAGGTGGAAGCCGACCGCGGACGACCAGGTCGAGGCGCTGGCGACCGGCGGCGGCCGGGTCTACGCCGGCGGCAAGTTCCACAAGGTCAACGGCACCAGCGGGTACGACCGGCTGGTGGCCCTGGACCCGTCGTCGGCCGCGATCGTCACCGGTTTCAAGCCCAGGCCCCCGGTGATCACCTTCGCCGTGGCGGTCACCTCAACCGGCGTCTACACCGCGCACGGCGGCCAGGGCGGCGCGGCCAGCAGCTACAGCACCACCGGGGGCAAGCGCTGGACGGCCACCTTCGACGGCAACGCCCAGGCGATCGGCGTGCTGGGCGACACCGTCTACGTCGGCGGGCACTTCGACCGGGCGTGCCGGACCGCGCGTACCGGAAGTCAGGGCACCTGCCTGGACGGCTCTGACGACCGGATCAAGCTCGCCGCCCTGGCCATCACCGACGGCCACCTGCGCGACTGGACCGCCGACGCCAACGGCGTCGAGGGCGTGCTGGCCATGGCCGTGCAACCCGGCCTCGGCGCGCTGGCCGTGGGCGGCGCCTTCACGACGATCGGCGGGCGAACCCAGAAACGCTTCGCGCAGTTCGGCTGAGCCGATCCCGAAAGCCTTATCCGCACGGCGGGGCCGCATCTCTTGGGCGAGGGATGCGGCCCTGTGCTGTGCGTCAGGCCTTGCAGTTGTGCGCTTTCTTCCACTTCGCGACCGTGGCCACCGGGCTCTTGTTGCCCTTGGCCCGCCAGGACTTGAGGAACGTCGCCGGCCACACCACACCCCGGCGGACCTTCCAGTCACCGGTCTTGGCGCACGGCGGGGAGATGCCGTAGTGCAGGTGGCAGACGTTGTTGGCGTTGCCGGTGTGACCCACCTTGCCCAGCTGCTGGCCGCTCTTGACCCGGACACCGGCCTTGATCCCGGTCTGGATCTTGCTGAGGTGCGAGCCGTAGTAGCGCACGCCGTCGTCGCCGAGGATCGACACCGACAGACCACCGTTGAGCGGGCCGTCCGGCGCACCCTTCACGTACGCGTCCTTGCGGCTGACCTCGAGCACCACGCCGCTGGTCGTCGCCACCACGGTCTCGCCGCAGTCGGCGAAGATGTCCGTCGCCGGATACTTCGCGTGCGTAGTGTGGAAGGCCACGTTGGACGCCTTGACCGGGAAGGTGTACTTCAGCCCGGCCGGCGCCGTCGTGGGCGCCTTGCTGGGCGTCTTCTTCGGGGTGGCCGAGGACGTCACGGTGCCCGCCGGCGCCTTCTCCGGGACGCCGGGGCTCGGCGTGGGAGCAGCCGACTGCGAGGGCTCCAGGAACTGCGGCGCGCTGGTGGTTGTGGGCGCATCGCTGGGCGAGCCGCAGGCCGCGAGCGAGAACGCCGCGACGGTCAGGACCGAGAGGGTACGCAGGGAAAGCACCGGGCCATCCTGGCAGACGCCAACAGATCCCGCAGACCCAGCGGGGGTGGATAGGCTGGCCGGGGGATCGTCCGACCCCGCCGGATGGAGGCGACATGGCCGAACAGCACGGGGCCTGGCCCGCGGCGGCACAGCCACCCGCCGGCTGGCTGCCCGACCGTCCGTCCGCGCCCCCGGGGCTGCCCCCACGGCCGGTCTACCGCGAGCCGCACCCGATCGCCGTCGCCCCGCTGCTCTCCGGCGTGGGCGCGACGCTGGTCTGGTTCGCCCTGTTCGGCAGCCTCGGCCGCGACCTGGCCGGCTACGCGTGGTGGACGCTCACCGCGGCCGTCTCCGCCTGGGCGGTCGCCATCGTGCTGGCGGTGCTGGGCGATCGCGGCGTCGCCACCGGCGTGGGTCTCGCGGCGGGCCTCGGCCTGTCCATCGCCGGTGGTTTCGTCACGGCCCGGTGGATCTCCACGAGCGACTGGCCGCTGTGGTGAATGTCCAGCTCTGCACCCCCTTGTCATCGACGAACCGTGCCCCTGTGGTGGCGCAGCGCACTCGGCCTTGACGAACGTCGCGCGGCTGGGCACGCTCGGCCTCATGGCCCACGTACCGCAGCGGCTCGACCCCGATCGTCGCCGTCGCCGACTGGAGCTTCTGGCCGCCCTGGCCGATGCCAAGTCCGCCCGCGAGCACAGCCAGCCGCAACGCCTGCGCGGCGCCCGGCTCCGCGAACTGATCGCGAATCGCCGCCGCCACGCCAACTGAGCTACTCCCTTCGGGGCGTGGCGCGGCACCAGCGGCGCACCACCGGCTACCGTCAGGCGCTGAGGACCGCAGGTTTCGTGGGGGGATTCGTGTCGACTTTCGCTGCCGCCGTCGCCCGGGGCAAGAACGGCTGGACGGCATCCGAGCTCCAGCTCACCGGCGTCGCCGACCTCGACGAGGTGGTGGACCGGCTGCGTGACGCCGAGCCGGACGCCGAGTTGTCGCTGTTGTTCGTCGAGGCCGACGACCAGTATCTGGTGATCCTGCGCCTGGACGAGGGTGAGGACGTCCGGGTGTTCTGCTCCGACTCGGCCTTCGCCGACGAGTCGCGGCTGGGCGCTCTGCTGCTCGCCGACGTGGAGACGCCGGCGCTGGAACTGGACGACCTGGCCGCACCGCGCGCCGATGACGACGACGAGGACGACCGGCCGGCCGCCGACCCCGACGCCGACCCGGTGGGCGACGTCGAGCTGCTCGCCGACCTGGGGATCAGCTCGCACCGGCTGCTGACGCTCTGCGGGCTCGAAGGCATGCTCCCGGCCGACGTGACCGCGGAGATCTGCCAGCGGCTCGGCTGCGGCGACGAGCTGGAAGAGCTGCGCGAGGTCTGATGCTCCGCCCCCGGCACGAGACCTGGATGCGACGGGCGCTGTCGGTCGCATCGGCCTCGGCGGAGGACGTGCCGGTGGGCGCGGTCGTCTACGACCCGGACGGCGTCGAGCTGGCCGCGGCCGGCAACGAACGCGAGCTGACCGGCGACCCGACCGCGCACGCGGAGATCATCGCGTTGCGGCGGGCCGCCGTCCTGACCGGCAGCTGGCGGCTGACCGGCTGCACCCTTGTTGTCACCCTGGAGCCGTGCACGATGTGCGCCGGGGCGCTGGTGCTGGCCCGGGTGTCCCGGCTCGTCTTCGGCGCCTGGGAGCCGAAGACGGGCGCGGTGGGCTCGCTCTGGGACGTGGTCCGCGACCGCCGGGTGACCCACCGGCCGGAGGTCTACGCGGGCATCCTCGAGGACGAATGCGCCACGCTGCTGCGGGACTTCTTCCGCGGCTAGGCCCTTCTCCCGGGCTCAGGCGATGGCGGTGTCCAGGCCGATCTGCACCATGTCGGAGAAGCCCTGCTCGCGCTGGGCCGAATCCATCTTGTCGCCGCGCTTGATGTGGTCGCTGACGGTCAGGATGGTCAGCGCCTTGGCGCCGTACCGGGCCGCGATCGTGTAGATGGCGGCCGACTCCATCTCGACGGCGAGCACGCCGTAGTCGGCCAGGGTGTCGTACAGGTCCGGCCGGTCGGTGTAGAAGGCGTCCGCGGCCAGGATCGGGCCGACCCGCAGCGCGACGCCGCGCCGGTCGGCGACATCGGCCGCGGTACGCAGCAGCGAGAAGTCGGCCACCGGCGCGTAGTCGACCAGCCCGTCGAACCGCACCCGGTTCATGTTCGAGTCGGTCGCGGACCCGATCGCGGCGATGACGTCACCGAGGTTCAGGTCCATGGCGAGCGCCCCGCACGACCCGATCCGGATCAGCGACTTCGCGCCGTACTCGTTGATCAGCTCGTGGGTGTAGATCGAGGCCGACGGCATGCCCATGCCGGACCCCTGGACGGAGACCCGCACGCCCTGCCAGGTGCCGGTGAAACCCAGCATGCCCCGCACCTGCGTGTAACAGACGGGATCGGTCAGGAACGTCTCGGCGATCCACTTCGCCCGCATGGGGTCACCCGGTAGGAGGACCCGCTCGGCGATGTCGCCCGGCTGCGCGCCGATGTGCACACTCATGGTCGAGATCCTGCCAGGCGGGCCCGGCGGAGGTGCCACGACCTCGCGCTTTACCCGGGTGGGTAACCCGGCGGCGAGCCCCCCGAGCCATCCGGTAATCTACTGCGCGGTGGTGTGTCCGAGCGGCCTAAGGAGCACGCCTCGAAAGCGTGTGAGGGTGCAAGCCCTCCAAGGGTTCAAATCCCTTCACCACCGCCAGCAAGCAGGGCAGACGCCCGGCACCTCGACACGAGGAGCCGGGCGTCTCTCTGTCTGGTCTCAGTCGGCCGGGATCGGCGGTCCCGGCCGTGCAGATGTCGGCGACATTCGGAGTCGGGTCGGCACTGCTGGAGCAGGCGAGACTGTCCCTCGACAGGTTCCGTCGCCATACTCAATGCATGGGCGCAGCACGCAGGTTCGCGTTGATTGCGACAGCTGGAGCTTTCGCTGCGTTGCTGGCGGTCCTTGTCGTCTGGCTGATTCCGCTGTGGTTGACGGCGCCGGGCATATCGAACGACCGCTTAAAGGCCATGAGTGACGTTCGAACTTCGCTTGTGCAGCTCTGTGCAGGGATCGTTCTGCTCATCGGACTCATTTTCACCGCTCGCACCCTGCGATTGAACCGCGAGGGTCACCTCACTGACAGGTTCCGTGGCGCGGTAGATCAACTCGGAAATTCGGCGGTAGACGTCCGGATTGGCGGGATATACGCGCTGGAACGTCTTCTCCGTGAATCCGCCATAGACCATCAACCCATCGTGGAGGTGCTCGGCGCCTTCGTGCGTAACCACGCCCAGCAGGGCGGCACACGCACCTTTGATCCTGACTGGCAGCGCGGCTCGGGACCCCCTGACGGCCTTCCCTTGTTGGCCAGTGACGTCCAAACAGCTCTGACGGTTCTTGGTCGCCGGCCAATACGTGAAGAGCGGCCCACGCTGAACCTCGTGGCTACCGATCTTCGCCGTGCATATCTGCACGGGCTCCGATTTTCTGGAGCTGTGATGAACGACGCGTGGCTGGACTATTCCGACTTGGGGGAAGCGGACCTCAGCGGATGTCACCTGAAGGGCGCAACCTTCAATCACACCTGGATGCGTGCAGTGGACCTCAGCGGAGCACGCCTCAAGGACGCTGATTTCCGGTTCGCCCACCTGCACGAAGCAAAGCTTTCTTCCAATGAGATAAGTAGTGCCAACTTCAGCGGGGCGGCGTTAACGCGTGATCAGGAGAAGTTCATACAGGTGCACAAGAACGGCTAGACCTCCCAATCTGCAGCCCGGATGAGCGTCTCTGGCGTTCAGCCGCAGGCGGTGACAGGCAAGATGGGCCGACAATATCGTCCCGACGTGCTGTTTGACTGGGGCAAAGACATCGGCGATCATGACTGCACCCTGACGATGGTCGGCGTCGGCCTGCAGAGCACGCCGGCGAATGCCGCGTACCCGACTTCGACTTTCGGCGTGGCTGTGACAGCAGCCAACTCACACGGCAGCATCACCTGGTACAACCGCTCCGTCGGTATTCAAGGTGAAGTGGATGACCATGTGACCGGGGGCTACAGCCAGGTCCGCTTCTTCTTTTACCTCACCGGCGGGACAGCGGCGGCTTACACCACCACCAGGATCGCGTACAGCGGCCTGCCCCCGGTCTCTTTCAATTTCACTCAGAATGCCCCGTCCGGCGGAATCAGCTTGGTCATCATCCGGCTGTGCACCACGCAGGGCGTCTGCAGCCGGGACGACGATAACGAATTTTATCGTTCTCAGGCATCGTAAAAACGAGCGCGACCGCAGCAGTCCTCCGAAGGTGCCGGCCCTGGCGCACGGTGGTTGGCACCCGGCTTGCCCCGCTTCTCACCGCGGCGGCCGCTCCGGACACGGCCGGCTGGCCTTCCCCGGGTGCGCCCGGCGCAGCAGCTCCGGCATGAGGCAGGGCTCCGTCATCGTGCTCCCGTTCCGCGGTTTCCGGTCCTTCAGAGGGGTCGGACAGGGCGGCGCGTGGTCCGTACAGTTCGCATCATGCGAACGTCTTTCGTCGCGCTGGCAGCCACCCTTCTCGGGCTGTCCCTCATTCCCGCCGGGCCGGCATCCGCCGCCCCGGCTGCGGACACCGCGCCGCCCCGGCTCGAGTCCATCAGCCTGGATCGCACCTCCGTCACCGTGTCCGGCGTTCAAACACAGCTGGTGGGCGTGCGGGTGCGGTTGACCGACGAGACCGGCGTCCAGCCGGTCGAGTATCTGCCGGGTCAGGAGCTGGCGTCGCCCTGGCTCCGGTTGAATGTCTCGCAGAATTCCCTGGTTCTGTTGAGATTGACCGAGGGCACCGACAAGGACGGGATCTGGACCGGCACGCTTCCGGTCACCTCGGCCTGGAGCGGGGCGGTCCAGCCGATCGGCATCTATGCCGTGGATCAGACCTACGCCAATGTGCTGAACACCGATCCGCGGATGTTGGTCGACACGCCCAGCCTCCACGTTCAGAGTTCGCATCGGCCGGGGCTGGACATGACGTTCTCGCCGGAGCCTGCTCCGGCCGGTAAGCCGGTCACTCAGCGGATCCGGGCCTGGGACACCACCACCGGCCAGCCCTGGGCCGGTCTGTCGCTGCGGCTGAGCTTCGACAACGGCTGCGCCGAGCCGGGCAGCGTCACGACGGTGCGGACCCGCGCTGACGGCACGTATCAGCGGACCCTCAGTGCTGCTCAGTGGCAGTGGGTGCAGTGCGCCTGGGTGCCGGGCGTCGACCAGCCGACCATGCCGTACCCGATGACGGTCATCGCCTCGGACGGCGGGCACGTGCGCACCCAGCGGTATGCCGTCAGTGCGGCGCCGGCCGCGAAGTCGGCGCCGGTCGGTGAGAACGTCAACGTCAACGGCCGGGCCACCCCCCTGCACCGGGGCAAGGTCATGCAGTTGCAGCGGCTGTACGCGGACAAGACCTGGCGCAAGGTCAGCACCGCCAAAGTGCGGGACAGCGGCCGCTTCACTCTCGTGGCCACGCCGCAGGGCAAGACCACCTACTCCTACCGGGTGTACGCGCCGGGCGACGACTACGCGGTGGGTGGCGTGTCCAGAACCTTCACGATCCGCGGCACGTGATGCGGGGACGGCTGGCGGCGCTCGCCGCGGTCGTGGTGATCGTCGGGCTCGCCTTCGGGATTCGGTCGGTGAGCGACGGCGGGCTCGAACAGTGGTCCGGCACGGCGCTCTACGCCTCGATGATCTACGCGGGGGTCTTCCTGCTGTGGCCGGCGGCTCCGCCCGTCCGGGCCGGGATCCTCGCCGTCGCGTTCTGCTGGGCTGTGGAGTTCTCGCAGCTCACCGGCGTTCCCGCCGCGCTGTCCGAGCGGAGTCCGGCGGCGCGGCTGGTGCTCGGTGCGAGCTTCGACTGGGTGGACGTCGCCTGGTATCCGGTCGGGGTCGTGCCGTTCGTCGTCCTGCACCTGCTGGTCAGCCGGCGCGGAGCCGGCTCCGCAGCCACAGCGGGTCGGGGTTCACGTGTGGGCTCCCGGCCAGGATGACCGTCGGGACGGTCTCGTTGCCCTCGGCCACCGCGCGGACCGCCGCCGCACCCTCCGGGTCCTTCCAGATGTCCACCCAGTAGGCGCGGCGTGAGGTGACGCCCAGCACCGCGCGCAGGCGCATGCAGAACGGGCAGCCCGGCCGCCAGTAGACGACGGCGCGGCCGTCCGCGGCGCTGCGGCGCTGGGCCTCCGCGGCCGGCATCGACCGTGGAAAGATCAGCGGCGACACGAACGCCGCCACCAGGGCGAAGGCCAGGAAGTAGAACACCGACCCCTCGAGGATCCAGAGCAGGGCGCCGAGCGCCAGGAACAGGACGGCCTGACCCCATCGACGAAGCATGATGGGGACGCTACGCGAGGTGTGCGGGGCGCCGCGACTAGCCGTAAGGTGCCCAATCGTGCCCACCGCGATCTCGTTAGTGCTGCTCCTCGCGGTGCTCGGTTTTGCTGTCGTACGGCCCCGGGGTCTGCCCGAGGCCGTCGGGGCCGTGCCGGCGGCGGTGCTCACTGTCGTGCTCGGGCTCGTGTCGTGGCGCGATGCCCTCCACGAGCTGGGTGATCTCGGTCCCACCGTGGCGTTCCTCGCCGCGGTGCTGCTGCTCGCGTACCTGGCCGACCGGAGCGGGGTCTTCCGGTTCGCCGGGGCGGTCGCGGCCCGCTGGAGCGGGGGTTCGCCGCGGCGGCTGCTCGGCCTGGTGTTCGTCATCGCGGCCGCGGTCACCGCCGCGCTCAGCCTCGATGCCACCGTCGTGCTGCTGACGCCGGTCGTGTTCACCACCGCTTCCGCGCTGGCCATCCGGCCCAAGCCCCACGTGTACGCCTGCAACCACCTGGCCAATTCCGCCTCGTTGCTGCTGCCCGTGTCGAATCTCACCAACCTGCTGGCGATGTCCGCGGCCGGCCTGTCGTTCCTCGGTTTCGCCGGGTTGATGGCGCTGCCCTGGCTCGCCGTCATCGCCGTCGAGTACGTCATCCTGCGCCGCTTCTTCGCCGACGATCTGGCCACGCCGCCGCACCGGCCGCCGGTCGAGGCGGTGCCGGCCCCGCGCTTCGCCCTGGCGGTGCTCGGCGTGACCTTGGCCGGATTCGCGCTGGCGTCCCCGCTGGGCGTCCACCCGGCGTGGGTGGCGCTGGCCGGGGCGCTCGTGCTCGCCGTACGGCTGCGGGTCGGCGTGCCCACCCTGGTGCGGAAGGCGAATCCCGGCTTCTGCGTCTTCGTCCTGGCGCTGGGCGTGGTCGTGCTGGGCGTGAGCCGGGGCGGCTTCGGCGCGCTGGTCGACCGGGTCGCGCCGCACCACGCCGACCTGCTCGGCCTGCTGGCCATGGCCTTCCTGGCCGCGCTGCTGGCGAACGTGCTCAACAATCTGCCGGCGACCCTGATGCTGCTGCCGTTCACCGCGCACAGTCCCGGTCTGGTGCTGGCCGTGCTGCTGGGCGCCAACATCGGGCCGAATCTGACCTACGTCGGCTCGCTCGCCACTCTTTTGTGGCGGCAGATCCTGCACAAGAGTGGTCACCCGCCCGTGACGGGTGAATTTCTGCGGCTGGGTGCACTCACCGTGCCGGCCTGCTTGATTGTCGGGGTGGCGTCACTGTGGGTGAGTCTGCGAGTGTCTGGGGTGTGAGGATCCTGGTGTGGGTCGCGGAGGGCACCTGGGCGGCTTGTGTCGATGCGGTGCGCCCCCTGCCCGGGGACGTGACGCTGCTGCACGTCGTGGATGTCGCCACGGCCGCCGCGCTGAGTGGCCCGGTGGGTCTACTGGGCCGTTCCGGCTCGGCCGATCAGGGCGAGTTTCTGCTGGCCCAGGCCGGGACCGAGCTGCTCGACGCGGCCGCGGCCCGGCTCGGCCGGGACGCCGCCCGAGAAGTACGGCGGGGCCGGCCGGAGCGTGAGGTGGTGGCCGCGTGCGCCGATGTGGATCTTCTGGTGCTGGCCCGCGACGGTGACCGCAGCCGGCTGGGGCCGCGCAGTCTCGGGCACCACACGCGATTCGTCGTCGATCACGCACCGTGCCAAATTTTTCTTGTCTGGCCGGAGTCGACGCCGGGCCTCGGGACCCTTCCGCCGCCGCCCCACCATGATCAAATTCGCTGATCAGGTGACGGATGCGTGCCGGTACCGTTTCGTCCCTGGCGGAGCGACGTTGTTACCTGCGAAGATTACCCGGAGTAACAGTTAATACGCCGCCCTAATATGTCGCGTCTGCGCAAGGCGTAGGGCCGAAATCCACCGGATCGGACAACCCGTCCCACCCTGGCGGCGAAAAAGTTTCACACGACGGCCTCGCGCAAAGGTGTCTATGTCTGCCCTAAGGTTGGTCAGGTGAGAGTTGAGCAGCACTGGTGGAATGGTGACAACCGGCTCGCGCGCCGGGATGTCTACGTCCGCACCGACGGCGAAGTCTGGGAGGTCGAGGCCCAGATGGGCGGCCCCCAGGGCAAATCCAAGGTGCAGCAGTGTCCAGGAAAGGCGTCCGCGCTGATCCTGGCCGACGCGTGGCGCGGTCCACGCTGGCAGTGGCGCAAGCTCTGAGCGCCAGGAGCCGGGCTGTGCCGCACGCTTGAACTTCTCGGCCAGCCACATATCTCGATCGGGCCGGACCCTGCGGGGTCCGGCCCGATTCTGTTAGAAACCAGCGGTGCGTCCCCCCGCCGGTCAGGTCCTGCATTTCTCCGAGGACCCCGCGATCACCCGCTTCGTGCCGCACGTCGCGGCCACGGCTCAGCAGCCCGAGCCGTACGTGTGGGCCGTCGACGCCGAGCAGGCGCCGGCCTACTGGTTCCCGCGTGACTGCCCCCGGGTGCTGGCCTGGGCGGGCCCGGAGGCCACCGCGGCCGACCGCCGCTTGCTCGGCGACCGGCGGGTGCATGCCATCGAGTACGGCTGGCTGCCGGCCCTGCAATCAGTCCACCTGTACGCGTACCGCTTCGACGCGGCACCGTTCCGCCCCTTCGGCTCCCCGCAGCCGCACGCGATGGTCGCCACCACTGCCGTGACCCCGCTCGGACCGGCTGAGCCCGTCGGTGACCTGCTCGCCCGGCACGAGGCTGCCGGGATCCAGTTGCGGCTGGTCACGAGCCTGTGGGCCTTCTTGGACGAGGTCGCCGCGAGTTCGCTGGGGTTCAGCGGGATCCGGTTGCGCAACGCGACGCCGCGACGGTGAAGGAGCGGACGAACTGTCCGCCATCGGCCGTTCGGGTGGATCTACGCTGTGAACCCCCTTAACCAGGACGAAAGTGATGCCATGCAGGCCACCGTGACCGACCTCCGCTCCGACGTCGCCGTGCTGCGCCTGAAGGGCGAACTCGACGCCGACACCGCCACCCAGCTCCACAAGCTGCTCGCCGAACTGCTGGAACGGCCGGTGCCGCGCATCGTCGTGGACCTGGCCGACCTGAAGTTCTGCGACTCCGTCGGGCTCAGTGCGTTCATCACCGCCAAGCAGGTGATCGCCGCCCGGGGTGGGTGGCTGAGCTTCGCGGGGGCCAACCGCTTCCTCGTCTCGCTGCTGGAGACCGTGGGCCTGAGCCGCTACTTCGCCATCTTCCCGACCGTCGACGAGGCGATCGCGGCGGCGCAGGGGTAGCGACCCGATATGTGAGAGACTACTCTCGAAACATGTCTCTCACGAATCCGTTCGGCGATCTGCAGGTCACCGACCCGCAGGCGATGCGAGCGCTCGCTCACCCCGTACGGCTGGCGATCTTGTCTCATCTCCAGCGCAACGGACCCGCGACCGCGACCACGCTGTCGCCGCATGTGGGAGCGACGCCGTCGGTCACCAGCTGGCACCTCCGGCACCTGGCCGGGTTCGGCCTGGTCACCGACGCCGACCCGGACGAGGTGCCGGGCGACCGCCGGCAGCGCTGGTGGAAAGCCAAGGCGCGCGGTTTCTCGGTGACGATGGGCGACGATCCCGAGTCGCAGCTGGCCGCCCGGGCCCTCGGCGAGCAGCTCGCCATGGCGGCCCAGCAGCAGGTCAACGCCTGGATCGCCGACGTCGGACCGACCCTGCCGGCGCAGTGGCAGCAGGTCGCCGGCATCTCCAACACCAGCGTGCCCCTCACCCCGGAGGAGCTGGCCGAGCTCAGCGGCCGCATCGACGAGCTGATCGCGCCGTACGTGCACCGCGCCGAAGCAGACGCACCCGCCGGCGCCCGGATCATACGGATCCTGCGGCACTACCTGCCGGCAGCGGACGACCTCCGGCCGACGTCGGGGGAGGAGTCGTGAGGCGCTTCGAGCGGTTGTGGGCGGGGGAGACGATCTCCCAGTTCGGCGACCGGATCAGCGAGCTCGCCCTGCCGCTGATCGCCGTGCTGGCCCTGTCCGCCACGCCCACCCAGGTCGGCCTGCTGACGGCCGCGGTCTGGACGCCGAACCTGCTGTCGCTGCTCGTCGGCTCCTGGGTGGACCGTCAAGCGCACCGCAAGCGCCTGCTGGTGGCCGCTGATCTGCTGCGCGCCGCTGCCCTGCTCAGCCTGCCCGTCGCCCACTGGCTCGGCGTGGTCACCCTCGCCCAGCTGTTCGCCGTGGCACTGCTGGCCGGGGCCGGGCAGGTGCTGTTCTCCGCCGCGTACCCGTCGTTCTTCGTGGCCCTGGTCGACCGCAGCCGCTACGTCGAGGCGAACAGCAAGCTCAGCATGAGCCGGTCCGCGTCCTTCGTGGCCGGTCCGGCGCTGGGCGGCCTGCTCATCCAGGCCGTGACCGCGCCGGTGGCGATGCTGGTGGACGCCGTGTCGTTCCTGGGCTCGGCGCTGCTCATCGGCCGGATCGAGGTGGCGCCGGTGCCGGTCGAGCCACGCCGGTCGCTGCTCGCGGACGCGCGCGACGGCCTGCGGTACGTGCTCGGTCATCCGTACCTGCGCGCCGGGCTCGGCTGTGTCACCACGGTCAACTTCTTCGGTTTCGTCGGCCAGGCGCTGGTGGTGCTCTTCGCCACCCGTACGCTCGATTTGCCGGTCGGGATCCTCGGCCTGGCGCTGGGGCTCGGCGCACTCGGCGGTCTCGCCGGGGCGGCGATCGCCCCCCGTCTCTCCCGGCGCTTCGGGGTGGGCCGGATGATGCTGCTCGGCGCGATCCTGTTCCCGGCCCCGACCGCGGTGATCGCCCTGGCCGGCGGACCGGTGTGGCTGGCCGCCACCCTGCTGGCCGCCGCGGAGGCGATCGCCGGCTTCGGCGTGATGATGATGGACATCAACCTGAACTCCGTGCAGGCCGCGGTGATGGCCGACGAGATGCGCAGCCGGGTGGCCGGGGTGTTCGGCACGATCAACTATGGGGCCCGGCCGCTGGGCGCGGTCGTCGGTGGCCTGCTGGGCAGCGGCATCGGCCTGCGGCCGACCCTGCTGATCGCCGCGGCGGGCGGGATGCTCGGGTCCGGGTGGCTGCTGCGGTCACCGCTGCCCGGGGTACGCACGATGGAGTCGCTGACGCCGCCCGCCGGGTTGACGACGTCCCGGCAGGCGGCGTAGCGCGGCGCGTCACAGGAAGAGCGTGCGCCAGAGGAACGGCCCCCGCGGTTTCCGCGAGGGCCGTTCCGGCAGACCGGTGTTGATCAGAAGATCATGTCGAAACCGGCCCAGCCGGTGTCGATGACACTGCCGCGGCCGTTGATCCAGCCGCCGCGGCCATTGCTCGTGTACAGCCGCACGTCGCCGGCCGTCGTGACGCCGAGCAGGTCGACCAGGTTGTCACCGCTCCAGTCGCCCGGCGACAGGAACGTCGGGAACCCGCCCCACCCGGTACCGATGCGCGTGCCGGACGGGTTCGTCCAGCCGCCGTTGCCGTTGCTGTTGTACAGCCACAGCTCGCCGTTCGCCTTGCGGCCGATCAGCGACTGGTGTCCGTCGCCCAGCCAGGAACCCGGCGTCAGGATCGTGTTGAAGGTGTTCCAACCCGTACCGATCGGGGTGCCCCTGGGGTTGAGCCAGCCGCCTTTTCCGTCGGCGTTGTAGATGACCAGCTTGCCTGCGGCCGTCTTGCCGATCAGGTTGGGCAGTCCGTTGCCGATCCAGTCGTTCGTCACCATGATGTCGGTGAACGCGTTCCAGCCGGAGCCGATCTGAAGTGGCTCGCCGCCGCGCAGCTTTCCGGCGCCATCGCTGCGGTAGTTGTAGAGCCTGCCCGCAGAGTCACGGGCGAAGATCGACTCCGTCTTGTCGCCGGACCAGTCGTTGACCCGGAACAGCTTCGTGAAACGGTTCCAGTTGCTGTCGTTGACGAGCCAGACACCGCTCATGCCGCCGAAGGTGTTCGTCGCGAAGCCCGCGCCTGTTCCCGCGTTGAGCTCACCGGTCGCCTTCCAACGGCCGAAGAGATCGGCGTGCCCGTCGCCCGTGAAGTCCAGGTTGTTGGGCGCGCTCAGCGTGATCTGCTGCTTGACGACGTCGGAGTAGTGGTTCAGCGCCTCGTAGACGCCGTACGTCGACCCACAGTCGGTCGATCCCCAGTCGGTGATGCCGACCTGAACGCGGGCATCGGCCGCACCTGTGAAGATGGGACCACCGGAGTCGCCCGAGCAGGTGTCGGTCGTCGGTGGGGTCCCGGCGCACAAGTTCCGGTCCGGGTCGAAGTCCGCGCCCCACGCGGCGCGGCATGTGGCGTCGGACTTGATCGGCACCGTCGCCGAGCGAAGGATGCCGGAGTCGCCGCTGCCCCGCTCGGTGACGCCGTAACCCACGATCGTCGCGTCGGTCCCGTCGGCCGGGTCGGCCGCGCCCTGGTCAGCGAGCGTCGTCGGCACGTACTGGGCGGGCAGCGGGTCCTTGAGGGTAAGGACACTCACGTCGTCGACCGGCACCGCGCTGCTGTCCGTGAGCAGCCGCTCGTAGTTGAACGTCGGGCTGGTCCACGTGTTCGACACCCGGGCGACGAAGCCGTTGGTGTCCACATCGAGGTTGTTGCGGCCCGCAATGACGAACGTCGTGCCGTACGGCAGGTCGACGATGCAGTGGCCCGCGGTGAGGATCCGGGTCGGGCTGATCACGGAACCGGTGCAGGTCTGCACGAACAGGTCGGCGGACCCGTCGCCGTCATCGTCGAGATAGAAGTAGCTCTCGATGCCGACCACACTGGGGAAGTCCGACGCATTGGCCGTCGTACCACCAGTGATCCGCGGGCTTGCTGTGCCGGCCGGGTCGAACGCGAGCCCCCGCTTGCCAATCTTGGACGGCATCTCGGTGGCCCGCCGAGCGTTCGCCGGCTTGTCTTTCAGCGGAATCTTCCTGGCCTGCCGCGGAGTGCCCGCAGGATCGGCCTTTCCGATCGCGATCGGTGCCGGCGTGCCGGTCGGATCGGCGCTCGCCGCGCCGGCCGGCAGCGTCACGGCAACTGCCATTACCGCCAGCCCCGCCACGATCTTGGTGATGGTGCGTGCCCGCGCCGGGCGGCGCTTGGACGTCTGTACCACGCGACGTCTCCCGTCCACTGAATCCCCGATTTGCACGTGGCTCGGGTGAGCCTCGTGGCCGGACCCCGGCGTCTTCCTCAAGAGGAAGGACTGTCATGGCAGGGAGCGAGGACGTGCGACATTCCCGCCGGACGACCGGCGGTCTGAGACTTTGCGTTATCCCCGTTCCGAGACCCGCCGCACGGGTCCGGCGTGCCACGCTAACAGCGGGGTCAGGCGCAGAGGAAGAG
Source organism: Actinoplanes sp. NPDC004185 (assembly GCF_053603475.1). Lineage (NCBI taxonomy): Bacteria > Bacillati > Actinomycetota > Actinomycetes > Micromonosporales > Micromonosporaceae > Actinoplanes > Actinoplanes sp. NPDC004185. Next base: position 142,858 of record NZ_JBSGFR010000009.1, read on the forward strand.
CCATTCACATGTTTCGCTACTCATCCAAAAGGCCAGTGAGGCGTTCCGGGTAACGGTCTGAACACGTCAAGTAGTCGCTACTCGTGGTCGAGTGTGGACACGCCTAGATCCGTTGTGAAGCAACGAAAGGCGCAGAGCCCCGGACCGTCGCACAGTCGATCCCGGCGCATATATCGCTCTCCGGCGTGATGAACCGGAAAGAAGCGCGAGCCGAATTGAGCCGATCGTCACCGACATTTGCCCGGCGCAATACCGGGACGGCCACCCGTTTCATGGCGGGCCATCACGCAGTGAAGTCGGTGAGAGGAACGGCTGAAGTGGGCCGTCGCCGGCCGTCCCCGGCAGCCGCCGGGCCACCCCGGCGAGAAGGTCGGCGACCTGCACCCGAGGATCATCCCGGGAGTCCACAGTGACCAGCCCGGCCAGCGGCGACACCCGGCCCGGCGGCAACCCGGCCTCCTCGGCCAGCAATCGCTGCAGCTGCCGCAACCGTCCGGCGGTGAGGGCGCTCTGCTCGTCGTGGATCACCAGCACCTGCCGCCGCCCGCCGCTCCAGAACAGCACGGTCTCGGCCAGCGCGGGCAGCATCGGCTCCAGCGGCGGCGGTATCGACCGGTCAGCAGCGAAGAGCCGATCCACGACCGCCTGCACGCGCGCCCGGCTGATTCCTTCGAGTCCGTCCGGCCCCAGATCGTCGCGCGCCCGGAAGAACTCGGCGAACGCTTCCGGATCGGGGCGGTGCCGTCGCTTGAGCCGTACCAGCTCGACGAACGCAGCGAGAAAGACGCCCCACGCGTCCCCGGCCGACCGCCCGGCCCGGTACAGGCGGGAAGCCGCCGGCCGGTTCTGCCGGGTGAGCCGGGTGCCCGCCGCGTAGGAAGGTTCCTCCAGGAAGAAGTCGACGATCCGGGTGACGAGAAAGAACTCCTTGTCGACCAGCTGAACGTGCGCCCGGCCACGCAGCTCGGTGAGGAACCACTCCAGCGCCTCGCCCGCCTGCGGACTCCGCAGGAACTGTCCCGACTTGAACTCGTACGGCGAATACCGGAACCCGGACCGCAACGCCGAGATCAACCCGACCGCCTCATCGACGCTCAGGTCGACACTGGCATGCGTGATCACCGGGGTGGTGGGATCGAGCAGGTTGCTGCCGGAGAAGCCGGACTCGTCACAGGCGATCTCCACGACGGGGCCGGACCCGGTGTCGACCGGCGGCAGGCCGCCCTGCAGCGGCAACCACACCCGGTCCCTCGCCATGGCGACCATGCTCGCCCGCCCGCCCCGATCCGACCACCGAATTCACTGGACGGTCATGGCTGTGGGCAGTCGGCCGCAGGTTCCCAGATCTCGTAACCGGCCAGGTGCCACCATCTCTGCCAGTGGCAGGTCGAGCGGGCCAGGGCGGTGTTGCGGGGGTCGCCGGAGCGGAAGACGTAGGCCGCTCGAGGGTCGGCCCGCACCTCGGTCCGGTAGGGCAGGTAGCGGTCGAACCCCGGACGGAGGCCGTTGACGGCATCGCCGAACAGGACAGCGCAGACGATCCGCTCCCCGCTGATGAAGGTCAACCGGTTGCAATCGAGGTAGCCGCTGTAGATATGAGTCACACCTTCGCCGAGCAGAGCATCGATCAGCTGTCGGCTGTCAGCCTCGCCGGGGCCCCGGGCGGAGTCCCGGTACGCCTGCACAGTGCCGAGAGCCAGCGTGATCGCGACGAACCCGAGCGCGGCAGCCCGGAGCGGACCACCGACTCTGGGCGCCACGGAGCGCAGGCCCCACAAGGAGGCGATGACGGCCGGCGTGGCGACGAGGACACCGATGATGTAGCGGAAGTTGTTGGCCGGAGCGACACCGGGTGTGGAACCGGCCGCGAAAGCCGCGACGGTCAGACCAGCTGCGGTGAGCATCGCCAACCGGCTGTACACCTGCGCGCTTCGCTCCTCCGGCGCGCAGCGGCGCAGAGCGCGGACGCAGGCAGCCACTCCCGCGGCCCACAGCACGATCAGGGCGATCCCCCACAGCGTGGCCACGGCGTCGTCCGTCGGCGGACGCCAGCTTCCGGAGAAACCGAAGGGCCAGGCCGGCCGGGCGTACGGGTGGGCGACAGCCGAGCCTCCGCTGACATAGGCGAGGCTGGTCGTCACCGTGTTGGTCACCTGGCTGGCCAGCCCGGCCGATTTCCCGCCGTTGAGCCCGGTGCCACCCATCAGGTAGATGTTCACCACGCCGACCACCCCGCCGTCCCGCCACGGGTGGGTGAAGTCGTGCAGAAGCCACGGCACGGCACCCGCGAGCAGACCACCGCCGAGCGCCCCCAGCCCGCCTCGCGGTGCAGTAGCCCGCCGCCGGACGGTCATCCAGACCAGCACTGCCGAGGTGAGCACGAACGGGGCCGTCAGCATGGTGCTCCACAGCCCGAGCGTGGCGGTGACGCCCCAGCCGGCCAGCCGCCACCGCTGCGCGGCCGCGTGCCCCGGGTCGTCCGACGTGGCCAGCAGCCGGTGGCCGAGCATGAGCAGCAGCGTGCCGGCGAGGAGGGTCTCGGGGATCGCGCCCTGGGCCACCAGCTCGTGGCCGTACAACTCCCGTGACCCGAGCGCCAGCAGTGCGACCGACACCAGCGCCACCGCTGTGCCGTACAGGCGCCGGGCCAGCACGTACATCGCGACGAGGAAGAGCAGGAACAACAGCAGCATCGAGATGCGCAGCCCGGCCAGCGACGGGCCGAACACCCGGAACACCGCGGCGGAGAGATAGGCCTCCGCGGTGCCCATGTACGACTGGCCGTACATGAAGCTCGGGAAGTGGCGGCCCTCGGCGATGTGCATCGCCATCAGGCCCATCGTGCCCTCGTCGCTGTTGCTCGCCGGCCACTCCCGAATCAGCAGACCGACCCGGACGGCAGCCGCGACGACCAGCAGCAGGACCAGAGAAAGCGATGGCGACCAGCGGACCTTCAGCAAGACAGCGCCCGCTTCTCATCGAGCCGCTCGTCGGTCATCGGGCCTCCCCCGGGGTGGGCGGCCAGTTCGCGGAACCGGGCCTGGGCCGGTCCCCTGTCCGGCAGTACGAGCATCGTGACAGCCGAGATCAACTCGGGTGTGACAAAGGGAGCACTCAAGGCGGAAGGCCGGTCCCGACGGGACCGGCCTTCGACGTCTGCCTGCTGCGGCTGGCGGAGGATACGAGATTCGAACTCGTGAGGGTTTTATCCCAACACGCTTTCCAAGCGTGCGCCCTAGGCCACTAGGCGAATCCTCCGTCGGACAGAATACAGGCCCGCCGAGCCGGGTTGCGCGGGAGGGCCGCGCGGCGCCTTCCCCGGGCCAGGTACTCTGTCCGCAGCCCCTCGTGCGGCGTCATCTTGTGAACCTCCCCAGGGCCGGAAGGCAGCAAGGATAAGCGAGCTCTGACGGGTGCACGGGGGGTCCTTTCGTTCCCCGGGGTTTGTTGTTGTCACACCCTCGACGGAGAATGGCGCGGTCGTCGCAGGAGGTGGCAGGAGTGGCACTCGCCCTCTACCGCAAGTACCGGCCCCGGACCTTCGCCGAGGTCATCGGGCAGGAGCACGTCACCGAGCCGTTGTCGCAGGCACTGCGCAGCGGCCGGCTGCATCACGCCTATCTGTTCTCCGGGCCGCGCGGCTGTGGCAAGACGTCCAGCGCGCGCATCCTCGCCCGCTCGCTCAACTGCGAGCAGGGCCCGACCCCGGAGCCGTGCGGGGTCTGCGCCTCGTGCCGGTCGCTGGCCAACGACGGCACCGGGTCGATCGACGTCATCGAGATCGACGCGGCCAGCCACGGTGGTGTCGACGACGCCCGTGACCTGCGGGAAAAGGCGTTCTTCGCCCCCGCCAGCAGCCGCTACAAGATCTACGTCATCGACGAGGCGCACATGGTCTCGTCGGCCGGCTTCAACGCGCTGCTCAAGCTCGTCGAAGAGCCGCCGGACTACGTGAAGTTCATCTTCGCCACGACCGAGCCGGAAAAAGTCCTCGGCACGATCCGTTCGCGCACCCACCACTACCCGTTCCGGCTGATCCCGCCGGCGGTGCTCCGGCCGTACCTCCAGCAGCTCACCGAGGCCGAGGGCGTGCACGTCGACCCGGCCGTGCTGCCGCTGGTCGTGCGAGCCGGCGGCGGCAGCGCCCGGGACACCCTGTCGGTGCTCGACCAGCTCATCTCCGGCGCCGGCCCCGAGGGGGTCAGCTACCCACGGGCGGTCTCGCTGCTCGGCGTGACGGACGTGGCGCTCATCGACGAGATGTGCGACGCGCTTGCGGCTGGTGACGGCGCGGCGGCGTACCAGACCATCGACCGCGTGGCCGAAGCCGGCCACGACCCCCGGCGCTTCGCCTCCGACCTGCTCGAACGCTTCCGCGACCTGATCGTGCTGCAGCAGGTGCCGGACGCGGTCAGCAAGGGCCTGATCGACGGCCCGGCCGACCAGCTCGAGCAGATGGGCGCGCAGGCGACCCGGCTCGGCCCGGCGACGCTGTCCCGCTGCGCCGACATCGTGCACAACGGCCTGGTCGAGATGCGCGGCACGACCGCGCCGCGGCTGCTCCTCGAGCTGATCACGGCCCGCATGCTGCTGCCGGGCGCGGACGACGCGAACAACGCGCTCCTCCAGCGTCTGGAGCGGATGGAGCGGCGTCTGACGCTGACCACCGATGAGGTACGCCCGGAGCCTGCCACCGCAGCGCAGTCCCCGTCTCCGTCCCCGGCGCCGGCGGGCGGGGGTGGGGGCATCTCCGCTGCTCGTGCCGCTGCTGCGGCAGCTGGTCGGCGGGCACCGGCAGGGGGCGTCCCGGGGCCTGCGTCGTCCGGGTCGGCTGTCGGGGCCGCTGCGCCGGTTTCGTCGGCTGGGGTGGGTTCCGCTGCTCCGGTGTCGGTGGTGCCTGGGGCGGCCTCGCCGGTTTCCGCGGCCGGGCCGTCTGCGGCCGGGCCAGTTTCGGCCGCTGGGCCGTCTGCGGCCGGGCCAGTTTCGGCCGCTGGGCCGTCCGCGGCCGCGTCAGTTTCCGCCGCTGGGTCGTCGGCGGCTGGGCCGGTTTCCGGTACACCAGTCTCTGGCGGAGCGTCTGTGGCTGGGCCGGTGTCCGGTGCGCCCGCTGCTGGAGCGGCCTCCCCGGTTGCCGGTGAGCCGGATCTCGGGCCTCCGTGGGACACGGAGCCTGAGCCTGATCCAGGGCCGCCCTGGGAGACGGAACCGGACGTGGAGCCGCCATGGGCGACTGAGCCCGGGTCGGCCGTTTCAGCGGGGAGCCCGGGGTCTCCGGCCGCGCCGGTCTCCGCCGGTGGGAGGCCCGCTGCGAGCACTTCCGCGCGGACCGACTCCGGCGCGTCCTCGGTTTCCGCCGCCCCCACTTCCGGGACGCCGGTCTCGACAAACCCCGTCTCGGGCGGTTCGGTCCCTCCGGGTGCCGGGCCGGCCGCACCCGCCTCGGGCGCTCCTGCCCCGACGGGCCCTGTCCTGGGCAGCCCGAACGGCGGTCCGAACGGCGGCCCGGCCGGTCGCCGGCCCGAGCCCGCCGGTCTCATGCCCGACGCGCCGGAAGAGCCCGGCTACGCCCCGCAGGCCGAGGTCCCCGGGCAGCTGTCGGCCGCGGCGATCCGCGAGGTCTGGCCCGAGATCATGACGGCGGTCAGCCGCAAGAGCAAAAAGATCGCCGCCCTCGCCCAGGGCGCGACCGTGCGTGACCTCGAGGGCCAGACCGTCGTCCTGACCTTCCGCTTCCCCGCGCACGCCAAGATGGTCGCCGCGGAACCGACGCTGATCTCCGACGCCCTGTATGAGGCACTCGGCGGCCGGTGGCAGATCCGCTGTGACGTAGCCGGTGAGAGCGGTCCGTCGCCGGGTTCGGGCGGTTCCGCCCCGGTGGGTCCGCGCGGTGGCCCGGCCGGTCCCGCTCAGCGTTCTCCGCAGGCCCAGGACGGTCCGCCTCGCCAGGAGACGGTTCGCGCCGCACCGACCACCGGAGGGGCTCCGGCGCGGCAGCGGGACCCCGCCCCGCGCGCTTCGGCGACAGTCGCGAGCGACGCCGGCGACGAGTGGCCGGAGCCGGCCCGTCCCGGAGGACTCGCCACCGCAGTCGCCACCCAGGTCGCGGCACCCGTGGTCGAAGACGAGGACTGGCCGGAGCCGGCCCGGCCCGGTGGCGCCGCGATCGCCGGCCGGTCCGGCGGGCCGGGTTTCGCGGACCCGAGCGTCGGTCAGACCACCCCACTCGGTGACGAATTCGACGGTCCGGGTGGCGGCCAGGGTTTCGGCGGCCAAGGAGGCGCTCCGGCCAGCGGCCAAGGCAACGGCCTGGGCAACGGCCAAGGTGGCTCGGGCGGCGGCCCAGGCGGCGGCCCAGGCGGCGGCCTGAGTGGCGGCCCGGGCGGCGGCCTGAGTGGCGGCCCAGGCGGTGGCCTGAGCGGCGGCTCGGGCGGTGGCCTGAGCGGCGGCCAGGGCGGTGGCCGAGGACCCGGCCTGGGCGGTGGCCCGGGTGGTGGCCAAGGACCCGCCCTGGGCGGTGGCCCGAGCGGTGGCCAAGGAGCTGGCCTGAGCGGCGGCCCAGGCGGTGGCCTGAGTGGCGGCCCGGGCGGTAGCCCGAGCAGTGGCCCAGGCGGTAGCCCGAGCGGCGGTCAAGGAACCGGTGGCCCGGGCAACACCGCCCCTGGCAGCACCATCCCGAGCAACCGCGCCGTCTCGGGCACTCCGAGCCCGAACACCACCGACGACCGTGCCCGCTCATCCGACCAGCCCGGCACAGCAGCGGAGAGATCCCGCAACAGCGCACCGACAGCCGCCGCAGCCCCGGTGACCAGCGGACGACCGCCGTCCAGCGGTCTGGCCGCGGCCCGGGCCGCAGCCGCCGGCGCCGGCCGCGGCACCAACGCGGCCTCACCGGCCAGGACCGGCCCCTGGTCCGACGGCTCACCGACCGAGGAAGCGCCCTACGACCCGGAGTACGACGGCCCGCCCCGCCCCGACACCGCCCGGCCCAACGGCAGCGGCGGCCCAGCGAAGGGCGGCGGCCCCGCGTTCGAGGGCTTCGACCCCGGCGACGAGCCGCTCGATGACGTGATCGATGAGAAGACCGCCCGGCAGAGCAGTGAGCAGCAGGCCGTACAGCTGCTCCGGGATGCCCTCGGGGCGGAGAAGATCAGCGAGTCCTGACCCGGTTCCGGGCCGCGCGTGCGGGGCACTGGACAATGGTCGGGACTACCCCCGTTTTAAGGAGCTATGCGATGCGCCCCGGTGGACAGCCGAACATGCAGCAGATCATGAAGCAGGCGCAGAAGATGCAGCAGCAGGTCGCGCAGGCGCAGGCCGAGCTGGCCGAGGCCGAGGTCACCGGTACGGCCGGCGGTGGCCTGGTCACCGTGGTCGTCACCGGGCTGGGCGAGTTCAAGTCCATCAAGATCGACCCGAAGGCGGTCGACCCCGAGGACGTCGAGACGCTGGAGGATCTGGTGCTCGCCGCCATCCACAACGGGTCCGAGGCGGTGCGGGAGCTGACCGAGCAGAAGATGGGTCCGGCCACCGGCGGCCTGGGCGGCCTGTCCCTCCCGGGATTCTGAGCCTGTGTACGAGGGCGCCATCCAGGACCTGATCGACGAGCTGGGCCGCCTGCCGGGTGTGGGCCCGAAGAGCGCCCAGCGGATCGCTTTCCACGTCCTGTCCGCCGATCCCGCCGACGTGAACCGGCTGGCCAGCTCCCTGCGCAAGGTGAAGGAGCTGGTCCGCTTCTGCACGACCTGCTTCAACGTCGCCGAGTCGGAGCAGTGCCGGGTCTGCCGCGACACCCGTCGCAGCAACGAGGTCATCTGCGTCGTGGAGGAGCCCAAGGACGTCGTCGCGATCGAGCGGACCGGTGAGTTCCGCGGTCGGTATCACGTCCTGGGTGGCGCCATCAATCCGCTGGAGGGCATCGGGCCCGACAACCTGCGGATCCGGGAGCTGCTGATCCGGCTCGGCACCGGCGAGGTCAAGGAGCTGATCCTGGCCACCGATCCGAACACCGAGGGTGAGGCCACGGCCACCTATCTCGCGATCATGGTGAAGCCGATGGGCATCGCGGTCACCCGGCTGGCCAGCGGGCTGCCGGTCGGCGGCGACCTCGAGTACGCCGACGAGATCACCCTGGGTCGTGCGTTCGAGGGACGTCGCGCCGTCTGACCGTGTGTCGTGACCTCGTTCCGCAGACTGGGAAAAGACACGATCCGATACCAACCCACGATGTGTTCGCTATGAGCGGTTAGGGTCGCGCCAACGGTGACCAATGGTCACCGCGTTTGTCCGTACCCACAGGACGAGGTGAACACGATGCGTGCATCGAGGATGCAGGCGAAGAGGCTCCGGACGGTCATCACCGCCGGTGTCATTGCGGCTCTGACGATCGGTGCTGCCGGCTGCGCCGACAGCGACCGCGACAGCGGTGGCGACGAAGGCAAGGCCGCTACCGGCGGTACCTTCATCTTCGCGGGCGCCGGAGACCCGAAGAACTTCGACCCGATCTTCAACGATGATGGGGAGTCGTTCCGGCCGATCCGGCAGATGTACGACACCCTGATCGAACATAAGCCCGGCACCGCTGAGCTGCAGGGCGGTCTGGCCGAGAGCTGGAGCAACGACCCGACCGGCAAGATCTGGACGTTCAAGCTGCGGCAGGGCGTCAAGTTCCACGACGGCAGCGCGCTCGACGCCGCTGCGGTCTGCGCGAACTTCGACCGCTGGTACAACATGAAGGGCGATGCCGCCCAGTCCCAGATGATCTACTACGCCGACGTGTTCGGCGGCTTCGCCGGCAACCCGGACGCCGTCTACGACAACTGCAAGGCGCAGGACGCCAACACCGCGGTCGTGACGATGAAGAAGTACAAGGGCGCCTTCCCGGGCGCGTTCGCGCTCACCGCGTTCTCCATCGCGAGCCCGACCGCGATGAAGCAGTACGACTCCGACAAGGTGACGCAGAACGGCGACTCCTTCGCGTACAGCGCGTTCGCGACCGAGCACCCGACCGGCACCGGCGCGTTCACGTACGGCGGCTGGAACAAGGCCACCGGCGAGATCACGCTGAACAAGAACCCCGACTACTGGGGCGAGAAGGCCAAGGTCGACAAGATGATCATCAAGGTCATCAAGGACGAGAACACCCGGAAGCAGGAGCTGCGCGCCGGCACGGTGCAGGCGATCGACTTCCCGGCCCCGGCCGACCGCAAGGCGCTCGCGGGCGAGGGCTACAAGGTGCTCGACCGGCCCGCCTTCAACATCCTCTACCTGGGCATCAACCAGAAGAACCCGAAGCTGAAGGATCTGCGGGTCCGCCAGGCGATCGCGTACGCGATCAACCGCGCGCAGCTGGTGCAGACCAAGGGCCCGGGCGGCGCCACGGTGGCCGACGAGTTCATGCCGAACACGGTTCTCGGTTACGCCCCGGACGTGCAGAAGTACGACTACAACCTCGAGAAGGCCAAGCAGCTGCTGAGCGAGGCCGGCGCGACCGGTCTGACGCTCAACTTCTACTACCCGACCGAGGTCTCCCGGCCGTACATGCCGAACCCGCAGGAGATCTTCACCGTCCTGGCGAACGACCTGCAGGCTGCCGGCATCAAGGTCAACGGTGTCCCGCGGCCGTGGAACGGCGGCTTCAAGGACGACGTGCAGCAGTTCGGCAAGCAGGACCTGCACATCCTCGGCTGGACCGGCGACTACAACGACCCGGGCAACTTCGTCGGCACGTTCTTCGGCCGGGAGAAGGCCGAGTTCGGTGACGCGGCGATGACCGACATGTTCACCGCCATCGGCAAGGCCGACGCGACCGTCGACATGGCGGCCAAGAAGACCGCGTGGGAGCAGGTCAACCGCGACCTCGCCACCAAGTGGCTGCCGGCCGTCCCGCTCTGGCACGCCCCGCCGGCGCTGGTCACGACGAAGAACGTCGCGGGTCTGGTGCCGAGTCCTCTCACCAACGAGGAATTCAACACCGTCACGCTGACCAAGTAGTCCGTAGCACCAGGCACCGCCGCGGCCCGGACCGGGATGATCTCCCGGTCCGGGCCGTCCGGCGCGATTCTGACAGGATGCGTCATTCCTTATGGTGAGAGTCATCTTGCGCCGCCTGCTCCAGCTGGTCGTCACCCTCATTGCCCTGACCACCCTGGTTTTCTTCTGGCTGCGCAGCCTTCCTGGCGGGCCTGTCGACGCGTTGCTGGGCGAACGCGCGACCCCGCAGACCCGCGAGTTACTGACCCGGGCCCTCGGCTATGACCAGCCGATCTGGACGCAGTACGGCCGCTTCGTCAAAAACGTGGTGACCGGTAATTTCGGGAACTCCATCCGCACCGGCGAGCCGGTGATGGACGTGATCAGCCGGTCCTTCCCGGCGACCATCGAGCTGGCGATCGCGGCGATCATCATCGCGATCGGGCTGGGCATCCCGCTGGGCTACATCGCGGCCCGGTACCGCGGGCGGTTGCTGGACAACGCCACCATCATCGTCACGCTGATCGGCATCTCGATCCCGATCTTCTTCCTGGGTTACCTGCTCAAGGACGTGCTGACCCAGAACATCCACATCTTCCCGCCGTCCGGCCGGATCACCACCGGCATGGACAACACGGACGTGACCGGCTTCTTCGTCCTGGACGGGCTGCTCACCCGGGAGTTCGACGCCTCCGCCGACGCCCTCTGGCACCTGGTGCTGCCGGCCCTCACCCTGGCCACGATCCCGCTGGCGATCATCATCCGGATCACCCGGGCCAGCGTGCTGGACGTCCTGGACGAGGACTACATCCGTACCGCGGACGCCAAGGGCCTGCGCAACACGACCATCCGCAAGCGGCACGTGCTGCGCAACGCGCTGCTGCCGGTGGTCACCACCATCGGCCTGCAGGCCGGTGCCCTGCTGGCCGGCGCGGTGCTGACCGAGAAGGTCTACAACTGGGGCGGTCTCGGCACCCTGATCACCGACTCGATCAGCGGCGGCCGCGACTACCCCGTGCTGCAGGCGTTGATCCTGCTCGCCGCAGTCGTCTTCATCGTGGTCAACCTGCTGGTCGACCTCTCGTACGCCGTCATCGACCCGAGGGTGCGTGTGCAGTGAGCGGAACCGGAGGATTGGCGACGCTCGCCGACCACAAGCGCCGCCGGATCGAAGAGCTGACCGCGAAGACATCCGAGGCCGGTGGGGTCAGCCTGATCCGCGACGCCGGCCGCCGGCTGCTGCGCAACCCCACCGCCGTGGTGGGCGCGATCATCATCCTGCTGTTCCTGATCATCGCGATCTTCGCGCCGCTGGTGGCCCCGCACGACCCCGTGCAGCGGTTCCCGGAGCTGACCAAGGACCTGACCGTCGACACGATCCCGGGCGCCACTGCCGGGCATCCGCTGGGCAGTGACCCGCTGGGCCGCGACTTCGCGTCTCGGATGATCTACGGCGCCCGGCAGACGCTGTTCGTCGGCGTCCTGGCCACGTTCATCGGCCTGGCGCTCGGTGTCCTGCTGGGTGCGATCGCCGGCGCCGTCGGGGGCTGGGTCGACGTGCTGATCATGCGGCTCACCGACGTCATGCTGGCCCTGCCCAGCCTGCTGCTGGCGATCACGCTGGTCGCCCTGGCCAGCCGGTCCACCCAATGGACGGTGATCATCGCCGTGGCGGTGGTGAACGTGCCGATCTTCGCCCGGCTGCTGCGCGGGTCGATGCTGGCGCAACGGGAGAGCGACCATGTGCTCGCCGCCCGCGCGCTGGGCGTGCGGCGGCGCGACATCGTGCTGCGGCACATGCTGCCGAACTCGCTCACCGCGGTCATCGTGCAGGCCACGCTGACCTTCGCGGTGGCGATCCTGGACGCGGCCGCGCTGTCGTTCCTGGGCCTCGGCGACCCGGACATCAACCGGGCCGAGTGGGGCCTGATGCTGGGCGTGGACGGCGTACGGTATTTCGAGGTCCGCCCCGAGCTGGCCTATCTCCCGGCCCTGGCGATCATTTTTGTGGCCCTCGGCTTCACCTTGCTCGGCGAGAGCATGCGCGAGGCGCTCGACCCGAAGAACCGGCGGTGATCAGTCATGCCATTGCTCGACGTTCGTGATCTGTCGGTCGTCTTCCAGCGCAAGGGCGCCAAGCCCTTCACCGCGGTGGACGGCGTCAGCTTCACCGTGGAACCCGGCCAGACGGTCGGGCTGGTCGGCGAGTCCGGCTGCGGCAAGTCGGTGACCAGCCTGGCGATCATGGGTCTGCTGCCGCGCCGCGGCAACAAGGTCACCGGTGAGGTCCGCTTCGAGGACACCGACCTGCTCCAGCTGCGCCCGCAGGAGCTGCGGGACCGCCGCGGCCGGGACATCGGCATGATCTTCCAGGACCCGCTGTCCTCGCTGAACCCGGTGCTCCCGCTCGGCCTGCAGGTGGCCGAGGTGCTGGAACGCCACCAGGGCCGGACCCGGCAGGCGGCGCTGCGCGAGGCCCGGGGACTGCTCGACGCGGTCGGCATCCCGGACCCGATGCGGCGGCTCAAGGAGTTCCCGCACCAGCTCTCCGGCGGTATGCGGCAGCGGGCGCTGATCGCCATCGCGCTGGCCTGCAAGCCGCGCCTGCTGATCGCCGACGAGCCGACGACGGCCCTGGATGTGACCATCCAGGCCCAGATCCTGACGCTGCTCAAGCAGCTGGTGGAGGATTCCGGTACGGCGCTGGTGATGATCACCCACGACCTCGGGGTGGTGGCCGGTCTCTGTGACACGGTCAACGTCCTGTACGCCGGCAAGGTGGTCGAGCGGGCCGAGCGGCACGACCTGTTCGCGGAGCCACGGCACCCGTACACGCACGGGTTGTTGCAGTCGGTGCCGCGGCTGGATCTCGACCGCGGTGGGCGGCTGCACCAGATCCGGGGCTCGGTCAGCGACAACATCCCCTGGTCGGAGGGCTGTGCCTTCGCACCACGCTGCGACCGGGTGATCGACGCCTGCATCGGCGAGACGGTGCCCCTCGAGCCCACCTTCCGCGGCGGCGCGCTGCGGTGCACGAACCCCGTACCGCAGGAGGTGCCGGTGTGAGCGACGCACTCGTGGAGATCGACGACCTCAAGGTCCACTTCCCGATCAAGAGCGGACTGCTCTTCGACCGTACGGTGGGTCATGTCTACGCCGTCGACGGTGTCTCCCTGAAGGTCAAGCGGGGTGAGACCTACGGCCTGGTCGGCGAGTCCGGCTGCGGCAAGTCGACGCTGGGCCGCGGCCTGCTCCGGCTGGTCGAGCCGACCAGCGGCGGGATCACCTTCGACGGCACCGACGTGCGCTCGCTCAAGGGCGAGCAGATGCGGCTGTTCCGGCGCCGCATCCAGATGGTGTTCCAGGACCCGCTGTCCAGCCTGGACCCGCGGCAGTCGGTGGAGTCCCTGCTCGTCGAGGGGCTCAAGGCGCACGGCCTGCACAAGGACAAGACCGACGTGCAGAAGCGGCTGAAGTCGACCCTGGACTCGGTCGGCCTGCCGGCCTCGGCGCTGAACAAGTACCCGCACGAGTTCTCCGGCGGGCAGCGGCAGCGGATCGGCATCGCCCGGGCCCTGGTGCTCGGCCCCGAGCTGATCGTGGCCGACGAGCCGGTGTCCGCGCTGGACGTGTCGATCCAGGCGCAGGTGGTCAACCTGCTCGGCGACCTGCAGGACTCGCTGGGGCTGACCTACCTGGTGATCGCCCACGACCTGGCCGTGGTCCGGCACATCTCCGACACCATCGGCGTGATGTATCTGGGCTCACTGGTCGAGGAGGCGGACGGCGACCAGCTGTACGACCGGCCGCTGCACCCGTACACCAAGGCTTTGATGTCGGCCGTGCCGGTCCCCGACCCGCAGGTGGAGGACCGGCGGGAGCGGATCCTGCTGGCCGGCGACCTGCCGTCGCCGGCCAACCCGCCCAGCGGCTGCCGGTTCCACACCCGCTGCCCGTGGGCGCAGCCGACCCGCTGCGCCAGCGAACGCCCGGAGCTGCGGGTGTTCGACGACTCCGGCCAGCGGGTGGCCTGCCACTACGCCGAGGAGATCCTCAGCGGACAGCTCAAGATGCACGAGGTACGCGCGGAGATCGTCCGCCCGGAGTCGGACACCGCGCCCGACGTCGGCGCCGAGCTGATCCAGACCCGGACGGACCTGCCCGCGCCCTAACTCCAGTCGATCTGCGGCGAGGGATAGAAGTCGACGCCGCGTGCGGTCCATCGAGGGCCGTACGCGGCGAGCCGCTCGCGGAACGACGCCCAGTCGTGGGTGCTCTGCGGTGACCAGCCGAGTTCGGCGATCGCCGGCAGGCGGGGGAACGCCATGAACTCGATGTCGTCCAGGTCGCGCAGCGTCTCCGACCAGAGCGGCGCTTCCACGCCGAGGACCGCGGTGGCGGGCAGGCCGGTGAGATGGTTCGCCGGGTCCCAGTCGTACGCGGTGCGGACTTCGATGAAGCCGGCCCAGGACAGGCCCAGCGGCGTGTTCGCGTCGTACTTCTGGTCGATGTAGGCCTTGTTCGCCGGGGACATGACCACCTTGGTGCCCCGGGCGGCGGCGGCCACGACGGTCGGGTTGGTGGTCGCGGTGTCCCAGAACTGGGCCACGGCGTTCGCGGAGGCCGGCGACTTGGTGATCTCGTTCCAGCCGTACGCGATCTTGCCGTACTTGGTGACGAGCGGAAGCACGCGCTGCTGGAAGGTCAGGTAGTCGGCGTCGGTGGTGGCGTGGGCCTCGTCGCCGCCGATGTGCAGGTACGGCCCTGGCGTCAGCGCGGCGAGCTCACGGATGACGTCCTCCACGAACCGGTACGTCGTCTCGGAGCCGATGCACAGCGAGCTGTAGCCGACCGCGGTGTCCGTACGCGGCGGCGGAGCCACGCCGTCGCAGGTCAGCTCGGGATAGGCGACCTGGGCGGCGTTGACGTGCCCGGGCATGTCGATCTCGGGCACGATCGTCACGTGCCGGGCGGCCGCGTACCGGACCAGGTCCCGGTAGCCGGCCTTGGTCAGGTAACCGGGACCGGTGCCGTCGACGCCGGTGCCGGGGCCGCCGCCGACCGTGGTCAGCCGCGGCCAGCTGTCGATCTGGATGCGCCAGCCCTGGTCGTCCGCGAGGTGCAGGTGCAGATAATTGATCTTGAAGCGGCTGATCTCGTCGACGTACGCCTTGATCTCGTCCGGGGTGTGGAAGTGCCGCGCCACATCGAGCATCGCCCCCCGGTACGCGAACCGCGGGTGGTCCACGATGCTGCCGCCGGCCACGCTCCACGCCCGGCGCACGACGGTCCGGGACTCGATCTCCCTAGGCAGCAACTGGCGCAGCGTCTGCGTCCCGGCGAAGAGCCCGGCCGCCTTGTTGGCTCGGATGGTGACGCTCCGGCGGTCGACGCTGAGCCGGTAGCCCTCGTCCCCGAGCTGCGCGTCATCGGCGCCGAGCAGCAGCGAGATGGTCGGCAGCACGCGCGGGGCGGCCGGCAGGACGGGCAACGGGTAGCCGGTCGCCGGGCGCAGAGCACGGGCGAGCTGATCACCGACGGCCCGGGCCGCGGCCGAACCGGGCTGCGTGCGGATCACGGTGAGCGGCCCGAGCCGGAAATCCGCGCCGGCCACGGGCCGCACCTCGACGGGCGCGGGGATGACACTGCTCAGTGCCGGGACCGCGCCTGCCGCCGGGGCGGCCGAGGCGGCAATGGGCGGCGCGGCAGTGGGCAGCGCGGCAGTGGGCAGCCCGAGAGCTGCGACGATGAGCATGCGGGTCACGACAGGTCTGGCCACGACCCGACGCTACATTCGGGTTTGTCGATCTGTAAAGGTTCCGTGCAGTTGATCAGCCCTCGGGCCGGTTCAGCAGTCCGACCGCGATCGCATGGACGGCGTCGAGGTCGGCCGGGTCCTTGAGGGTGGTCTTCGCCCCGGTCACGGCATACCACTCGTCGGCGTCCTTGTACTGCGCGCGGATGGTCACCTCGTTGCCGGAGAGCTCCGTCAGGAGGGTCACGTCGCCCGTGATGACACCGGCCTCGTCGGTCATGACGCCGCCCTGACCGGCGACGATGTCGGTGGTCCGGCTCGTCGCCGCGGTGGCAGGGGCCTCGGAGGTGGTGGCAGCCGCCGGGGCAGGGGCGGCTTCGGAGGTGGTGGCAGCTGCGGGGGCAGCGGCCTCGGTGGCCGCAGTCCCAGCTGCCGGGGCCGGCTCGGCGGCGGCACCCTCAGAGACGGCGGCCTGCTCGGCGGGAGCGGCCTCCGTCGCGGACGTGGCCGCAGCCGCCGGCGTGGTGGCGGTGGGCTGGGCCGCGGCCGGAGCGGCGGCCTCGGCGGGCGCGGCGGACTCGGGGGCGGGCTTGTGCTTGGTCATCGGCACTTCTCCAGCATTTTCTTCAGCTCGACCTTCTCCTTGGTGGTGACCGTGAGCTTCCACCGGCTCTTCACCACGATCCAGTCCTGAGCGTATTGGCACCACGAGCCGGTCTGCTCGGGTTTCCAGGTCGACGGGTCCTGGTCACCCTTTGACCTGTTCGACGCGGCCGAAACCGCCACCAGCTGGGGATCGTCGAGATCGTTGGCGAACTCCTCGCGCTGGTCCGTGGTCCAGGCGGCCGCGCCCGAGCGCCAGGCGTTGGCCAGCGGCACCACGTGGTCGATGTCCACCTTGGCCGGGTCGGTGATCTTGTCGCCGTCGTAGACGCTGATCCAGGTGCCCGCGACCACGTTGCACCCGGAGACCTTGACCTTGGTGCCGTCGCGCTTGAGGACGGTGTCGCGGACGTCGCAGTTGCTGCCGGTGCTGTTCCAGTGCGGGAACTTGGCCCGGCTGTAGCCGCGCATCGAGCCGGTCTTCGTGACGACCTTGAGGGCGTCGAGCTTCTTGCGGGCCTCGGTGGGATCGGTCGTGGTGGCGCCGCCGGTCGGGTCCGAGCCGGAGCCCGAGCCGTTCTCGGCGGGTAGCTGGCAACCGGCGGCGACGGTCACGGTCAACAGGGCGGCAGCGACACGCAAGGTCCACAAAGGAGTGATACGAGGGGGCACGAAGTAAGCGTATGCGCCCTACGCCCGGTTGGCGCAAGTCGTCATCCGTGCCGGATACGTCCCGCGCGCCGCCCGGGTGAACCCGGACGGCGCGCGGAACAAATGCTCAGCGGACGCGGTTGACCGCGCTCGTCACGGCCTTGATCGAGGCGGTGACGATGTTGGCGTCCAGTCCCACGCCCCACACGGTGCGGCCGTTGACCTCGCACTCCACGTACGCGGCGGCCTGGGCGTCGTGACCGGAGGACAGGGCGTGCTCGGCGTAGTCGAGGACCCGTACCTGGATGGCCAGCGGCTCCAGCGCCTGCACGTACGCGTCGATCGGGCCGTTGCCGACCCCGACGACCGGGCGCCGGGTGTTGCGGTGCCGGACCTCGGCGTCGATCTCGACCTTGCCGTCCACCGTGGCCGTGCTGTAGCGCTCCAGCTCGATGAGGCCGAACTGCTGGTGGTCGACCAGGTACTCGCCCGCGAAGATGTCCCACATCTGCTGCGGGCCGACCTCGCCGCCGTCGGTGTCGGTGAAGTGCTGCACCACGCCGGAGAACTCGATCTGCAGCCGGCGCGGCAGGTCGAGCTTGTGCTCCTCCTTCATGATGTACGCCACCCCGCCCTTGCCGGACTGCGAGTTGACCCGGATGACCGCCTCGTAGCTGCGGCCCACGTCCTTCGGGTCGATCGGCAGGTACGGCACGCCCCAGGCGAAGGCGTCCACCTCCACGCCGGCCTCGCTCGCGTCCTCCTGCAGCGCGGTCAGGCCCTTCTTGATCGCGTCCTGGTGCGAGCCGGAGAACGCGGTGTAGACCAGGTCACCGACGTACGGATGCCGTTCGTGCACGGGCAGCTGGTTGCAGTACTCCACCGCGCGCTTGACCTCGTCGATGTCCGAGAAGTCGATCATCGGGTCGATGCCCTGGGAGAAGATGTTCAGCCCCAGCGTCACCAGGTCCACGTTGCCGGTGCGCTCGCCGTTGCCGAACAGGCAGCCCTCGACGCGGTCGGCGCCGGCCAGCACGCCCAGCTCGGCGGCGGCGACGGCGGTGCCGCGGTCGTTGTGCGGGTGCAGGCTGAGGACGATGCTCTCGCGCCGCGGCAGGTGCCGGTGCATCCACTCGATCGAGTCGGCGTACACGTTGGGGGTGGCCATCTCGACGGTGGCCGGCAGGTTGATGATCAGCGGGCGGTCCGGCGTCGGGTCGATGACGTCGATGACCGCCGAGCAGATCTCCAGCGCGTACTCCAGCTCGGTGCCGGTGTAGGACTCGGGGGAGTACTCGTAGAAGATCTCGGTGTCCGGGGTGTGGATCTCCGCGTACTTCTGGCAGAGCCGCGCCCCGGTCGTCGCGATGTCGGTGATCCCGGCCTTGTCCAGGCCGAAGACGACCCGGCGCTGCAGCGTCGAGGTCGAGTTGTAGAAGTGCACGATGGCCCGCTTGGCGCCGCGGATCGACTCGAAGGTGCGGTCGATCAGGTGCTCGCGGCACTGCACCAGCACCTGGATCGTGACGTCGTCCGGGATCAGGTCCTGCTCGATGAGCTGGCGGACGAAGTCGAAGTCGGTCTGGCTGGCCGCTGGGAAGCCGACCTCGATCTCCTTGTACCCCATCCCGACCAGCAGGTTGAACATGCGCCGCTTGCGCTCGGGGGACATCGGGTCGATCAGAGCCTGGTTGCCGTCGCGCAGGTCGACCGCGCACCAGCGGGGCGCGGCCTCGATGCGGCGGGCGGGCCACTGCCGGTCCGGCAATTCGACATCGAACTGCTGCTGGTAGGGCTGGTAACGCTGGTACGGCATCCGGCTGGGGCGCTGACGCGCGATGGGGTCGCCGGTTACATCCGTGGAGGAAGACATGGTGAGGGCTCCTGAAAAGTGGTCAGTTCCGAGGAACGACCGGCGCGCGTCAACTCCGCGACGAGGTGCCGGCCTGGGATGGGGCCTCGTCGCGGCAGCGAAGGAGAAGCGCCTGCCACATGTCGAACGTCACCCTACGTGATCAATTTGAACCTGCCCAACCCTACGCCCGGATCGTGGGAAGCAGGAGGTCAGGCGGACAGCTTCACGCGGACGGTACCGGCTGTGACGGCACCACCGGCTGCTCGGTCACCGGCGGAGGCGGCGGGGCGTCCTGACCCATCGGCTCGCCGCCGGTCACGGGGCCGGGCAGGTCGATCGTCGGCGGGGCCGCGGCCGGCGCGCCCGCGATGGTGAGCGTGCCGAACTTGACCCGGGCCGCGGTGAGCAGGCCGTCGTCGGCGTAGCAGTAGATGCCGACGTCGACCGGCGCGGACAGCGAGGCGGAGATCGTGTCGATGGAGAAGCACCGCCCGCTGGAGCCCTGAAGTGGCTGGGCGGCGGTCACCGACAGGGCCGACTGGCGATCGGTGAAGACCGGCAGCCACTGCCGGAAGACCCGCTGGATCTTGGGATCGTACTCGCCGGGGACCTTCTTGCCGGCGTCGGCCACCCGTACGCAGGACGGGCTGACCGGGTTGGTCGCCGACGGGATGGCGCACTGGAACAACCCGGCCGGGAGCTGGGCGATCGACACGTCAGCCGTACCCCCGAGGGCGCCGGACGGGATGTCCACCCGCCACGATCCGTCGACCGCGACCGTCGCCAGCACCGAGCGCGGGGCGAAGCCCGGCGTCTGCAGGGTGTACATCGCGGAGAAGCGGTGGTCCTCGGCCAGCGCGGCCCGCGCGGCCAGCGCGACCCGGGCGTCCTGGTCCGGGGCCGGCACGGACGCCGACGGGGACGGAGTGGGCTCCGGCGCGGGCGCCGAGTCACCGCAGGCGGAGACGCCGAGGGTGAGCAGGGCGGTGGCCAGCGCGGGCAACACACGCGTGGCGGGGCGGGAGCGCATCGAGACATTCTCGCCTCTCGTCGCCCGGACCGGTCGTTGCGGGCACCGGAACCCTTTCCCGGCGTGTCGTACGTCGCAGCGGCCGGAATCTGGGATCGCGTGTCAGCGATCAGCCGGCCCGCCGCTAGTCTGGGTGGCGATTGACCGACTGGCGCCGCCGGGCCGCTGATCTCCTGGCCAGGCGGCGTCGGCACGTGTGGGGTGGAAAGGAGCCGGCTGCCGTGGCCCTCGTGGTGCAGAAGTACGGCGGTTCGTCCGTCGCTGATGCCGAGCGCATCAAGCGCGTGGCGGAGCGCATCGTGGCCGCCCGCAAGGCCGGCGACGACGTGGTGGTCGTGGTGTCCGCGATGGGCGACACCACCGACAACCTGCTCGACCTGGCCAACCAGGTCAGCCCGCTGCCACCCGGCCGTGAGCTGGACATGCTGCTCACCGCGGGCGAGCGCATCTCGATGGCGCTGCTGGCGATGGCCATCCACAACCTGGGGTACGAGGCCCGGTCCTACACCGGCTCGCAGGCCGGCGTGCTGACCACCTCGGTGCACGGCAAGGCCCGGATCATCGACGTGACCCCGGGTCGGCTGCGCACCGCGCTGGACGAGGGCGCGATCGCGATCGTGGCCGGCTTCCAGGGCGTCTCGCAGGACACCAAGGACATCACCACCCTGGGCCGCGGCGGCTCCGACACGACCGCTGTCGCGCTGGCCGCCGCACTGCACGCCGACGTGTGCGAGATCTACACCGATGTCGACGGGGTCTTCACCGCCGACCCGCGGATCGTCCCGAACGCCCGGCACATCAAGCAGATCACCTACGAGGAGATGCTCGAGCTCGCCGCGGGTGGGGCAAAGGTGCTGATGTTGAGATGTGTCGAGTACGCACGGCGGTTCAAGGTGCCGATCCACGTACGCTCTTCGTACTCGAACAAGCAGGGCACGCTGGTCACCGGATCGATGGAGGACGCGGGAGTGGAACAAGCGCTGATCACCGGGGTCGCCCACGACCGCAGCGAGGCGAAGATCACGATCGTCGGCGTGCCCGACGAGCCCGGCGCCGCCGGCCGCATCTTCGAGACTGTCGCCCAGGCCGAGATCAACATCGACATGATCGTGCAGAACGTGTCGACCGAGGGCACCGGACGCACCGACATCTCCTTCACGCTGCCCAAGGCCGACGGCCCCACCGCGATGGCCGCCCTGGACAAGATCAAGGAGCAGACCCGCTTCAAGTCGCTGCTCTTCGACGACCACGTGGGCAAGGTGTCGCTGATCGGCGCCGGCATGCGTTCGCACCCGGGCGTCGCCGCGTCGTTCTTCGCCTGCATCGGTGAGGCCGGGGTCAACATCGAGATGATCTCGACCTCGGAGATCCGGGTCTCGGTCGTCTGCCGCGACAGCGACCTCGACACGGCGGTACGCGCGGTGCACGACACGTTCGAGCTCGGTGGCAACGAGACCGCTGTGGTCTACGCCGGGACCGGCCGGTAGCCGGCGGATGCCGCAGCAGCAGCCCACGCTGGCTGTCGTCGGAGCCACCGGCTCCGTCGGCACGGTCATGCGTGAGCTGCTGACCTCCCGCCGCAACGTCTGGGGCGAGATCCGGCTGGTCGCGTCCGCCCGCTCGGCCGGCCAGGAGCTGTCCTGCCGCGGTGAGCAGCTGGTCGTCCAGGAGCTGACCCCCGAGGTCTTCGACGGCGTCGACGTGGCGATGTTCGACGTGCCCGACGACGTGTCGATCCGCTGGGCCCCCATCGCGGTGGAGCGCGGCGTCACGGTCGTCGACAACTCGTCGGCGTTCCGGATGGAGGCCGACGTCCCGCTGGTCGTGCCCGAGGTCAACCAGGAGGAGCTGCGGCGCCGCCCGCGCGGCATCGTCGCCAACGCCAACTGCACCACGATGGCCATGATCATGGCGATCGCCCCGCTGCACCGCGAGTACGGCCTGCGCGAGCTGGTGCTGGCCAGCTACCAGGCGGTCTCCGGAGCCGGTCAGGTCGGCGTGGACACCCTGCACGACCAGCTGATGAAGGTGGCCGGCGACCGGACGCTGGGCTCGCGCCCGGGCAACGTCCGCCAGGCGGTCGGCGACGACCTCGGCCCGTTCACCGCGCCGATGGCCCTGAACGTGGTCCCGTGGTCGGGCGACCTGGCCACGGACGGCTGGTCGTCGGAGGAGCTCAAGCTCCGCAACGAAAGCCGCAAGATCCTCAACCTGCCGGCCCTGAAGGTCTCCGCGACCTGCGTCCGGGTCCCGGTGGTGACCGGCCACTCGATCGCGGTCCACGCGGTCTTCGGCTCGGAACTGGACGCGGAGGGCGCCCGCCAGGTGCTGCGCAACGCCCCGGGCGTGATCCTGGTCGACGACCCGGAAGCGGGCGAATACCCGATGCCGATCGACGCGGTCGGCACGGACCCGTCCTGGGTCGGCCGCATCCGCCGCGCAATGGACGACCCCCGGGCGCTGGATCTCTTCATCACGGGCGACAACATGCGCAAGGGCGCGGCGCTGAACACGGTGCAGATCGCGGAGCTGCTGGCCGCCGAGATCGCCAAGGGCTGACCGGCCACCTCGGTCGAGGCGGCCGGTTCGTCCTGCAGTAGTTGCTTTTCGGGCGGGTCAGCGGATGCTGACGGCCGAGGCCGAGCGGGCCACCTCGTCTGCCGCGTCGATGACCAGGCCGCGGGTCTGGCCGGCCAGCGTGACCTGCTCGCCCATGACCGACGACGCCAGCCGCTGGGCGTCGGCCACCGAGCTGAGCCGGCTGGTCATGCCCGATACCGCCGCGCCGACTGCGGCTGCGCCGGTGGTGACCTCGTGGACCGTGGATTCGATTCGGGCCGTGGCTTCCGCGGTCTGGCCTGCGAGTTGCTTGACCTCGCTGGCCACGACCGCGAAGCCCTTGCCGACCTCGCCGGCGCGGGCGGCTTCGATCGTCGCGTTCAGGGCGAGGAGGTTGGTCTGGTCGGCGACCGCCTGGATCAGGCCGGCGATGGTCGCGATGTCGGCCACGGAGGTGCGCAGCTCCTCGAGGGACTTCAGGGCCACGTCGGCGTCCGACAGGGTGGTGCCGACCTGGTCGCTGGCGTGCTCGACGGTGCGGGCCACGTCGGACAGCGCCGCCTCGAAGCCGCTCAGGGCCTCGTCGGCGTCGGTGCGCAGGCGGGCGCCGGTCTGGCTGGTGTGCTGCAGGACTTCCTCCAGGCGGACGGCCATCTGCTCGGCCCGGTCCAGCTGGGACGTGGCCTCGGCGCGGGCCGCCTCCTCGCGGTGGGTGGCCTCGTCAGCGGCGGCGCGGAGGCGGCTCGCGTTCTCCTCGGCCTGCGTGGCCTGCCGGCGCTCGTTCTCGCGGCGGGCCGCGGCGTCGAAGTGCCAGTACGTGACCTGGGCGGCCGCCATCGCCAGCACGAAGAAGGTGTGCAGCAGGGCGCGGCCCAGCACGCCGTTGGTGCTGTGGTCGGTGTGGGCGAAGACCAGCTCCGGGGCGATCAGGCCGATGCCGAAGTGGTGGGCCGCGACCAGGAACACGGCCAGGGCGAAGGCGATCCACTCCTGGTAGAGGCCGATGAGCGCGATCACCACGAAGAAGTGGAAGTGCAGGTCGATCATGCCGCCGCCGGCGTGCACGAGGGCGTCGGTGGCCAGCAGGAAGCCGACGCTCGTGGCGATGGCCCGGCCCCGCTGGGTCGCCGCCGTGCCGGAGAGAACGCCGCAGACCAGCACCGCGCCGAGTACGCCGAGCAGCAGAGTGGCGTGGTGACCCGGGCTGAGCTCGCCGCTGAAGAAGCCGAGCGTCAGGATCACCGGCACATGCGTCCACAGCAGCAGCCGGAGCACGCGGTGCCGGGCGGCGAATGCCTCCTCCGACAGGGTGACGTCGGGTACGAGACGGCTGAGCAGGGTCATCGGTGCACCTTTCACACGGCGGCGTCGGGGATCAGGATGTGCCGCCCGCGGTGCCGTCCCCGGTGTCCCGTAGTAGCTCCCTGGTTGCCGCCCGAATTAATCCTTGAAGTTTCTTTACAAATACCGCTGCATCTAGTTGAGTCGATGTAACTCCCCGCTTTTCTCGCGCCAGTGCGCGTCCCCCGACGCACGGAAGGTGAGCCATGTCCAAAAAACGGCTCCTATCGATCGTGGTCACGCTCAGCGTCGCCCTGGCCGGCGCCGCCGCGGCTGTGCTGCCCATGACGGCATCGAACGCGGCCGAGGCCTGCGTCGCCGCCTACAACAGTTCGACGGTCTACACCGGAACCCAGCGGGCTTCGTACAACGGCCGTAACTGGACCGCCAAGTGGTGGACCCAGGGCGAGGCGCCGAGCACCGGCGGCTCGGGTGTCTGGGCCGACAACGGCGCCTGCGGCGGCGGTACCACGCCCCCGCCCGCCAACGGCGGCACCTGTAACTACCCGAACTGGGTCGCGGGCCAGTTCTACGCGGCCGGCTCGATCGTGAAGTACACCAACGGTGGCTACTACCGGGCCAAGAACGAGAACCCGGGTTACGACCCGGTCATCAGCACCTGGTACTGGGAGCCGTACGCCTGCAACGGTGGCGGCAACACGACCACCCCGCCGCCCGTCGGCTCGGGTGGCTTCCCGGTCAGCGAGGCGCAGTTCAACCAGATGTTCCCGAACCGGATCCCGTTCTACTCGTACGCGGGACTGATCGACGCGGTCAAGAAGTACCCCGCGTTCACCAAGACCGGTAGTGACACGGTGAAGAAGCAGGAGGCCGCGGCCTTCCTGGCCAACGTCAACCACGAGTCCGGCGGCCTGGTCTACGTCGAGGAGATCAACCAGGCGAACTGGCCGCTCTACTGCGACCGGTCCCAGTCGTACGGCTGCCCGGCCGGGCAGAACGCGTACCACGGTCGCGGCCCGATCCAGCTGAGCTGGAACTTCAACTACAAGGCGGCCGGCGACGCGCTCGGCATCGACCTGCTGAACAACCCCGACCGGGTCAAGAACGAGGCGTCGGTCGCCTACCAGACCGCCGTCTGGTACTGGATGACCCAGCGCGGGCCGGGCTCGATGACGCCGCACGACGCCATGGTCAACAGCCGCGGTTTCGGTGAGACGATCCGCAGCATCAACGGCTCGCTGGAGTGCAACGGCGGCAATCCCGCCCAGGTGCAGAGCCGGATCGACGCCTACAACCGGTTCACGAGCATTCTCGGCGTGAGCCCGGGCGGCAACCTGTCCTGCTGATCTTTGTTCGCCGGGTGCACGGGGGTACGGTCGCTGCGGCCGTACCCCCGCTGCCTTTTGTCCTGCTCAGAGCGCGAGCTGCGGCCGGGCCGGGACCCCGACGACGGCCGGGCTGACCGACCGGGCGGGCAGCTGCTGGGGCACGGTGCTGGGCACGAGCATCGATTCGAGCGCGGGCGCGATCGACCGGCGCTCGTTGATCTGGATCAGCCGCGCGGCCCGGGCCAGCGAGCCGGTCTCGCCGTCCCGGAAGCCCTCGCGGTAGCCCTTTTCGTAGCGTTCGCCGCGACCGAGGGCACGACCGATGGCGAAACAGGACGAACCGGCGAGGGCTAAGAGGAAGAGCAGCGCGAAGGGTGTCACGACAAGCCTTTCAGCGAAATTGACGGCCTATAGCCCGCAAAATAGCCGAAACAGGACACCATTAATGCGCGCCCGCAGATCAACTACGCGTACGGGTGACTTTTGTTTGGTGGGTGGCGCCAGGCCCCCGGCGGCGCCGTCGGCGGACCGCCTGACAGGCTGTTCCGGTGACTGACTCTGACCTTGCGCGGCAGGTCCGCGACGTGAGCCGGCTGACCGGCGAGTTCGTGCTCCGCTCCGGCCGCACCGCCACGGAATACTTCGACAAGTACCAGTTCGAGGCCGACCCGGTGCTGCTGGACCGGCTCGCCGAGCAGATGGCGGTGCTGATCCCGGAGGGCACCGAGGTGCTGGCCGGGCTCGAGATGGGCGGCATCGCGGTGGTGACGGCCCTCGGCCGGCACGCGAAACTGCCCTGCGCGTTCGTCCGCAAAGAGGCCAAGAAGTACGGCACCGCCCGCCTCGCCGAGGGCGCCGAGGTGGCCGGCCGCCGGGTGCTGGTGGTCGAGGACGTCGTCACCTCCGGCGGCCAGGTGGTGATCTCCACGGGCGAGCTGCGCAAGCTCGGCGCCCACGTCGATCACGCGCTGTGCGTGATCGACCGCCAGGAGGGCGGCGCCGAGTCGCTGGCCCAGGAGGGCATCAAGCTGCGGGCGCTGCTCACCCGGGCTGATCTGTCATAGCCAGCACCCACTCCAGGTAGGCGGGATTACCGCCGGTCACCGGCAGGGCGAGCACGCACGGTACGTCGTAAGCATGCTCGGCGTCGGCCCGGGCGACGATCCGCTCCACCAGTGAGGCCCGCGTGTGCAAGGCGACGCGGGCCTCCGGATCGTCGTGCACCGCACCCTCCCAGCGGTAGATGGACCGGATCGCCGTCGTCTGGTGTCCGCAGGCGGCGAGCCGGTCCTCGACGAGGCGCCGGGTGAAACCGGCCAGCCACTCGCCGTCGGCCGCGGTGACCACAACCTCACAGATCTGTTCGTCGGTCATGGCCAGGATTCTGCCGTGGTGCGATGCTCGACTGGTGGTGATCGATCTCGGCGACGCTTCCGCCGTACCGGAGACACCACCGCCTCCCGGCACCACCCGCAGGCGGCCGGCGGTCGTGGGTCTGGTCGTGCTGGCCACGCTCGCGCTGGCCGGGTCCGTGCCGGCCGAGCCACCGCGCGTGCGCTCGGTCCTGGTCACCGACGACCTGGCCGGAGCCTTCACGCTCGCGCCCTCGGCTCTGTTCACGTCGAGCTTCGTCGGCCGGCAGGGCCTGGTACGCCGATACTCGCTGGCCGACAAGTCGGTGCAGTGGACCACCCGCCTACCCCAGTCCGTGGGCGATCTCGAACTGGCCGGCGCCGACGTCCTGACAGTGATCTCCCCGGAGAACGCCCAGACCTCGTTCCTGGACAGCGACACGGGCACCCTCCTGTGGCGCCGGATCTCGGGTGCCACCACGGTGCTCACGGTGACCGACGACAGCGTCCTGATGAGCTCGGCCGGCGCCGCTGTCGAGCACATCGTCCTGGAGCGGGCCGCCCTGCGGACCGGGAAGCCGCTGTGGTCCCGGCGCCTGGACGCCGCCGGTTACCTCGACGTCGGCGACGCCGGCCGCATCGTCACAGTGGACCGGCAGGGCCGCGCCGCCGTGCTGAGCCTGGCTGACGGCACGGTGCGCGCCACGGCGGACCTCGGTGTCGAGCTGAACCTGGGCCGGTTCGCCGGGGACGGCGACACCACGCGTTTCGTGACGTCCGGCGACCGCCTGTATCTGGCCCGCCGGGAGGGCGGCGCCGGGTCCGTGACCGCGTACCGGCTCACCGACCTGCGGCAACTGTGGCGCAAGGCGATCCCGTTCGGCTGGCCGACGGGTTGTGGTGCGTACCTGTGCGTGTCGACGGCCGCCGGCATGACGGTGCTGGACGCCGGGACCGGCGAAGCCCGCTGGTCCAGCCCGGACTGGCGGCTGGGCGCGGACTCCGCGGCACTGCGGATACCGGGCCCGGCGCGGCTGATGGTCACCGATGCCCGGCACACCGCACGCCGGGCCCTGCTCGATCCGGCGACCGGACGGATGCGGTCGATGCTGGGCCACAGCGAGCAGGTGGGTGCCCTGCTGCTGCGCGTGGACACGGCTGAGCCCGGGCGCACCTGGATCCAGCAGCTCGGCCCCGGCGACGAGGTACGCACGATCGGGCGCCTCGACGGCATGTCCCTGGAACGGTGCCTGGCCGTGGCCGCCTATCTGGCCTGCGCGAACCGCAACGGGCGGGCCAACGTCTGGCAGCTCACGAGTGCTGACTGAGGCTCAGCACGAAGGCCGCCACCGAGGTGGTGAGGAAGACGGCCGGGCCCACGAGCTGACGGGAGCCCACCCGCAGATGCGCGATGAACGCACCGACGAAATAGAGGATGAGACCGGCGGCGGCGAGGGTGCCCAGCAGCGGTACGGCGAACCCGGCGAGCAGCCCGAGCGAACCGGCCGCCAGGCACGAGCCCAGCCAGGGCAGCCACGACCGCGGCACCCGCTTCATGTCGGCCTGAGCCTTGGGGAAGTCGTGGCCGATCAGATAGAAGACGGCGGCGGTGCCGGTGAAGACAGCGCCGATGACGGTGACCGTGACGTAAGCAGCGAACATGAACGTCCCTCCTGGACTGGTTAGGAGAAGGACGAGCCGGCCCGGCGGAATGTGACGCCTTCCAGCTGGCTGTACCTGCGGCGGGTAGCCAGATGGATCGATGCCCGTACCCGTCTTTCCTAGGGTTTCGGACATGAGTTCACACACCTCGTCCCTCCGGCGCCTGGCGCTGGTCGCCGCCGCGGCAGCAGTCGCGGTCACCTCGTTCGCGCCGGCCGGAGCCGCGACGCCCACCGCCCGCCCGACCGGATCCGAGGTCAAGTGGGGCTCCTGCCCGACCGGTGCGCCGGCTCCCCAGCAATGCGCGACGCTGCGGGTGCCGCTCGACTACCGGCACCCGCAGGGCCGCACCATCGGGATCGAGATCTCCCGGATCCCGGCGGCCGACCCGGCCAAACGCAAAGGCGTCCTCATGACCAACGGCGGCGGCCCCAGCGCCAGCCTCGACGTGCCCACCGCGCTCGGCGGGCTGCTGCCGGCCGAGGTCCGCGACAGCTACGACCTCGTGGCCTTCGACCCCCGGGGCATCGGCTACAGCACGCCGATCAGCTGCGGCCGCGGCGCCGACGAACTGGTCCGCGACCTGCAGTACGGCATCCTGTCCTTCCCGTCCGCCGACGGCTCGATCGGCGCGAACGTGGCCTACGCCAAGCGCATGGCCGCGCAGTGCGCCGCCCACTCGGGCCCGATGCTGAAACACCTCACCACGGCGAACGTCGCCCGCGACATGGACCGGATCCGCCAGGCCCTCGGCGAGCGCACAGTCTCCTACTACGGCATCTCCTGGGGCACGTACGTCGGCTCGACCTACCGGGCGCTGTTCCCGCAGACGATCGACCGGATGGTCATCGACAGCTCGGTGGACCCGAACGAGCGTGGCTACGCCGACTTCCGGGCCTTCAGCGGGGCGATGGAGGACCGGTGGCCTGACCTGGCCGCGTTCGGAGTCGCCAACGCCGGGACCGTGCACCTGGGGAACACCGCGCGGGCGGTCCGGAAGAACTACCTGGCGTTGACGGCCGCGCTCGACCGCCGGCCGGTCAAGCTGGCGGAGACGAAAGCGCCGATCAACGGGAACTTCGTCCGGATGTTCACATGGCAGCTGTCGTACAGCGACGCGAGCATGATGGGTGCTGAGGCGCCGATGGCGCAGCTGTGGCGGGCGGCTGGGAATGTGGCGGCGGGGCGGGCCACTGACGACGATCGCGCGTTCCTCGCGGAGTTGGCCAATGGGCTGGTCGCGCACGGGACGCTGCCGAATGTGCCGCAGGACAATCTGTTCTCGGCCGGGTGGGCCTACAGCTGCGGGGACAAGGCCTGGCCGCGGAATGTCCGGGCGTACGCGCGGAATGTGGCGGCTGACCGGGCTGCGCATCCGTTGATGGGTGGAGCTCCGGCCAATGTCGCGCCTTGCTCGGCGTGGGCCGTGCGGCCGGCCGGGCCGGAGCCGGTGGTGAAGGAGACGGGGAAGCGGAACGTGCTGATCCTGCAGAACGAGCGGGACCCGTCCACGCCGCTGCGGACGGCACAGGGAATGCGGCGGGCGATGGGGTCGGACTCGGTGCTGGTGACGGTGAATGCGGGCGGGCACGGGGTGCTGGTCCACCCGAAGCCGAATGGTTGTGCGATCGGGGCGCTTGAGGCGTACTTGACGGTGGGCAAGCTTCCGGTTGGGGATCTCGCTTGTCGGTGAGCTCTGCGGTCAGGGCCGGTCTCCTTCGAGGGACCGGCTCTGACTTTCGTGGTGAGTTGCCTCGGCGGGCCGGCGACGCCGCTAACTTGGCCTGGTGACCGAGGAGCCGAAGCCGTCAGCAGGGCTTCCAGCCCGGTGGCTGATGATCCTTCTCGGTGCCGCGCCGAATCTGGTCGTGCTCGGATACCTGTGGTGGCCGCACACCGTCTGGTTCACCTGGACTGAGAGCTCCGATGCGGCGGGGATCCCTTACGCCAGCGTCAGCCAGGCCGAGCTGGTCATCATCCCGGCCACGCTGGTGGTCGCTCTGACTGCGGCGCTGGTCCGGCGTACCCACCCGGTGGCGTTATGGCTGCTGCTCGGCGGCCTTTCCGGGGCTACATGCGTGCTTCTGGCCCTGGCCCGATCCGCGCTCACTTGGACAGGGCTTCTTGACATTGCCCGATGAATCCGCGCCGGTGCAGGGTCCTTATCTGCTGGAGGGCGGAGTCGCGGCATCTACGACACCTGAAAGGTCTTCGGCGTCGTCCAGGACGAGATGATGGATAGCCTCGTCAGGTGACCGACGAGCCGCCGTGGGAGGACTATTCGCGGGATCGGCTGCGGTCCGGCCTGTCCTATCCGGTCGGGCGTGATTTCGTCGAGCGCTGCCTGCGAGATGCCGCGGTGGTGGTCGGATCGCTGAACTTCGTCGGAGGGACCGCGGACCCGCCGGCGACGGTGGAGCGGCACCTCCTTCTGGACGTCTTCTGGTTCAGCGACGTCCCGCGCCGCATCGAGACCAAGCCGGCCAGAACGGTGGCGAGTTTCCTCTTCATGCGGCTGTGGGCGGTGCCGTCTGTACACCGCCGGCACATGGCCCAGCTGCTCCTGACCGGCCTGCCGCTGGCCTGCCGCTGGGCCGCGGCGGCAACGAGCAGGGCGGGGACGGGATGGGCGGCCTCGGAGCACGTGCTGACTCTGCGGCACGCGAACCAGGTGCTGGAGATCGAAGAGAGCTGAAGCCAGGAGCCGATGCTGCGTGACAAACCGCTCACCACCCTGACCCTGGCGTTCAACGAGGCCGCGACCATCAGCTACACGCCGATATGCCCGACGAGGCCGCGCTGCGCACTGCGCCTGAACCCGGAGCGGGCATAGACCGCCGCCGGAAAGGCAGCAGGCCCGTTCACCGTTTCCGGCGACCGGGCCTGACCTGCACTAACTCTGGTCGGGGTGGCCGGATTTGAACCGACGGCCTCTTCGTCCCGAACGAAGCGCGCTACCAAGCTGCGCCACACCCCGAGCGTGCTCAGCAATACTAGCCGACGCTTCGGCCGTCGCGAAATCGGTATCCCCGGTTGCTGAAACCGCAGGTCAGCGCGGGATCAGCGTCAGGATCGTGGCTTCCGGGCGGCAGGCGAAGCGGATCGGCGCTGTCGGGTGGGTGCCCAGGCCGGCCGATACGTGCAGCCAGGCGTCTGAGCCCGGCCAGCGGTGCAGGCCCTTGGCCATTGCCGTCGGGAGGTCGCAGTTTGTGGTCAGGGCACCGTAGCCGGGGACGCAGACCTGGCCGCCGTGGGTGTGGCCGGCCAGCAGCAGGCCGAAGCCGTCCGCGGCCATCGGGTCCAGGACGCGGGAGGCCGGGGTGTGGGTCACGCCGATGTGCAGGTCGGCGCCGGTGGAGGCCGGGCCCGACACGGACGGGTAGTCGTCGCGGTCCACGTGGGGGTCGTCGACGCCGACCAGTTCCACGGAGCGGCCGCCGGCTTTGATCACGGTTCGGGCGTTGTTCAGGTCGGTCCAGCCCGCGTCGGTGAACGCCGCTCGCAGGTCTTCTGCCGGCAGTTCCACGCCCTGCACGTATTCGCGTTCCGGCAGCAGGTATTGCAGCGGGTTCTTCCACAGCGGGCCGCGGTAGTCGTTCGAGCCGAAGACGAAGGCGCCGGGCAGGTGCAGCAGGGGGTCCAGGGCGCGCAGGACGCCGGGGATCGCCTCCGGGGAGGCCATGTTGTCCCCGGTGACCACCACCAGGTCCGGGTCCGTGCCGATCAGCGCGGCCACCCAGGCCTGCTTGCGGCGCTGGTCCGGCATCATGTGCAGGTCCGAGATGTGCAGGATGCGCATCGGCTCGGCGTCCGGTTCCAGCGCCGGGACGTCGATGCGGCGCAGGGTGAACAGGTTGCGTTCGATCAGCGAGGCGTAGGCGAGGGCCGCGCCACCGGCGGCGGTGACGCCGGCGGCGAGGGAAATAAGGGGTCGGCGCATGAAGGCCAGAGTAGTTTGGGCGTCCATGGGAACGCTGAAAGACCGCCTGAACGATGACCTGCACTCCGCCATGAAGAGCCGGGACGAGCTGACCACCTCGACGCTGCGGATGGCGTTGACCGCTGTGCGCAACGCCGAGACCGCCGGGGACGCGGCCAAGGTGCTCAGTGACGACGAGGTGCTCGCCGTGCTGACCAAGGAGGCGAAGAAGCGCCGGGAGGCGGCGACCGCCTTCGCCGGGGCCGGCCGCACCGATCAGGCCGCCAAGGAGAACGCCGAGGGCGAGATCCTGGACCGCTACCTGCCCGCGCAGCTCACCGACGATGAGATCGCCGAGCTGGTCGCCGGGGCGCTGCAGGCCGGCGGCTTCACCGGCAAGGCCCAGATGGGCCCGGCCATGAAGGCGGCCCAGGCGGCGGTGGCCGGCCGGGCCGAGGGCGGCCGGGTGGCGGCAGCGGTACGCAAGCAGCTCGGCTGACCAAGCACCAGGGAGACGCGGCGGCCGGGACACCCGAACGTTTGACGAAGCACCGCCAGGAACGCAGCGGGCGGGCCACCCGAGGGTGACCCGCCCGCCGTCGTTCAGCGTCGTCCTGGTGGCTTCGGCTTCTTGGTGGGATCGTCCGGCTTGTCGTCGCCCTTGCCCTTGCTGATCTCGATGCTCACGTAGCCGTTCTTGATGGTCCGGTTGGGCGGGTTGGTGCCCGCCGCGGTGCCCTTCGGGCAGTCCGACTCGACTTCCTGACCCACCGAGGCGGTGAAGCCGGCGCTCTCCACCCGGGCCTTCGCGCCGGCGATGGTTGCGCACTTCACGCCCGGGATCGAGCGCTGCTCGCCGATGGAGATCTTCGAGCTGCCCGGCTTCTTGAACTGGACCCTGGGTTTGCCCCGCATGTAGTCGGCCATGGTGTTCCAGACCGCGGGGTTCACGATGCCGTGCGACATCCGGTCCTTGTGGTTCTGGTAGTCGGGGTTGACCAGGTAGCCGGCCACCGTCAGCGAGGTGCTGCCGATGATCAGCGCGGCGGTCTTGTCGTTGTCGGTCGTGCCGGACTTGCCGAAGATCGGGTGCTTGATGATGCCGCGGGCGGCACCCGCCGTACGGCTGCCGCCGCAGCTGCCGAGCTGGGCGTTGTCACCCACCGGGCAGCGGGCCGCGTCCAGCGCCGCGCGGGCCACGTCGGGGGACGTGGCGCGGGTGCAGTGCGGCTTGCCGATGTCGATCTTCTCGCCGGCCCGCGAGACGATCTGCTGCACCGGGGTCGGCTCGCAGTACATGCCGTCGCCGGCCAGCGTCGCGTACGCGTTGGCCATCTCCAGCGGGGTCGAGGACGACACGCCGAGGGTGAAGGCACCCCACTGGTGGGCGGCGTCCTTGTTCGACGCGAGGTCGATGTCCGTCTTCGTGCGGAACTTCACGCCGAAGCGCTGGGCGACGTCGACCACCTTCTCCGCGCCGACCCGTTCCTGCAGCGGCACGAAGAACGTGTTGATGGAGCGGCTGAAGCCCGTCCACATGTTGGTGACGCCGCCGGCCTTGCCGCCCGAGTTGCTCGGGCAGTAGTAGATGCCGTTGCACGTGGACCGGCCGGGGGCGATCCGGTACTTGGTGATGGCCTTGGCCGGGGCGTTGATCGAGTAGGCCAGCGGGTAGCCGTTCTCCAGCGCGGCCACGATGGTGAACATCTTGAACACCGAGCCGGCCTGGTAGCCGGTGATGTCGCCGCCGCCGGTGAGCAGCGGATTGGTGGTGTTCGGGTACGTGCCGCGGATCTTCTTGCGGGCCTTGGCCGGGTCCGAGGAGATCTTGTTCTTCGGGTCCGAGGGGTCGTCCAGCTTGAACCGGCGGTTCGCGGCCAGCGCCCGGACCTTGCCGGTGCCGGGCTGGACGGCCGCCAGCAGCAGCGCGTTCTTGTTGTTCTGCGAGATGTGCTCGCCGATGTTGTCCCGGGCGGCCTGCTGCGCCTTGATGTCCATCGACGTCTGGATGCGGTAGCCGCCGCTCTTCAGGCGCCGCTCCCGGTCGTACGTGGTCGCGCCGAAGGCGTCCTGGCTCAGCCACCAGCGATAGAAGTAGTCGCAGAAGAAGCCCCAGTGGTTCTTGGCCACCGAGACGCAGCCGTTGCCGGGGCGCTTCACCGTGCGGCTGATCTTGGTCGCCGTGGCCTTCTTGGCGTCCGCCGCCGTGATGAAGCCGAGCTCCAGCATGTCGTTGATGACGTAGTTGCGGCGGTCCAGCGCCTGCGGGTAGCCGCTGGCGGTGGTCGGGTTGAACGCGGTCGGGGCCTTCACCATGCTGGCCAGCAGGGCGGACTCGGCGACCGTGAGGTCCTTGGGCTTCTTGCTGAAGTAGACCTGGCTGGCCGCGAAGATGCCGTACGAGCCGTTGCCGAAGGGCGCCTTGTTCAGGTAGCCCTCGAGGATCTTCTGCTTGGTGAGATCCTTCTCGATCTGCAGCGCGTACTTCATTTCGTTGATCTTGCGCTTGGGGGTGTCCTTGGTGGCGTCGACGACCTCTTGCGGGCTGGTCGCCGAGTAGGCCAGCGACATCCGGACGAACTGCATCGTCAGCGTCGAGGCGCCCTGCTGGGACTTGCCGCTCTTGTTGTTGACGAACGCCCGGGCGACACCTTTGATGTCGACGCCGTTGTGCTTGTAGAACTCGTGATCCTCGGCGGCGATGATCGCGTTCTGCATGTTGACCGAGATGTCCTTGAGACCGACCTCGCTGCGGAACTCGTCGTAGAAGGCCGAGATCAGCGTCTTGTTGTCCGAGGCGAAGACCCGGCTGATCTGCGGGGCGCTCGCCTGCTTGAGCTCGCTCGGCAGGCTGGCGAAGGTCTGCCCGCCGGCCTTGGCGGCGAGGCCGGACATGGCCACGGCGGGGAACGCCGCGGCGGCCACCACCACGCCCGCGAGCAGGCCGCAGATCAGCAGCGACGTCGCGTTGGCGAAGATGTTGTGATCGCGTCTGCGCATCCAGGAGGTCACCTGAGCAGGGTACGCGAAAGATACCCGTGACTGCCCGTCAAGAAGGTTACGGTTTGCCCAGAATGATTCTGCCTCTTCCCTCGGCCGCGCGTGGCGTTTTCCCGAAGTTTTCGCGAACTTCCCGTCGTTCGGTCAGCCCGAGATGCCCGGAACTACCGAGGTATACGTTTTTGAGGGACAACGTTGCGTAATCGCCCGACTACAGAGCATGATGATCCGGCGAGCTATCGCACGACGCCTGTGTGACTTGAGGGGACATGAGTCCGCCGGCGTCAGGGGAAGCAAGGGGGGACGTGAACAGATGGGGATGATCAGCGACTGGCCCAGTATGGCGGCATGTCAGAGTGGCGACCCTGACGCGCTGTTCGTGCAGGGCGCCGAGCAGAACGTGGCGAAGAGGATCTGCCGCAGCTGCCCGGTCCGCTACGAATGCCTGGCCGACGCTCTGGACAACCGGATCGAGTTCGGCGTCTGGGGAGGCATGACCGAGCGGGAGCGGCGCGCACTGCTGCGCCGGCACCCGCACGTGGCGAGCTGGCGGAAGATGTTCGAAGCCGCGCTGCGGGAGAAGGGCGCCGACAAGGTGCTCGTCTCCACCCGCTGATCCTTCAGGACCGGGACAGCTGGTCCCGGGACAGGGCAGCACCGATTGTCCGGAGCCCGTCGACGTCGTGCACGTCGGCGGGCTGCGCTGTCACTGCGACGGCCGGGACGTCCGGGAAGGCCTCGGTGAACGTGGCCGCCACCCATACCTCCCGGTCGATCTGCCGGAGCAGGGCCGCGTGGATGCGCAGCGCGTCCGCGGTCGCCTGCTGATCACCCGCCGCGTCGAGCTCGACCGCCGCCGCCTCGGCCTCGGCCGAGGTCACAGTGGCCAACGCGGTCTCGTGGGTGCGGTTGAGCACCAGGCCGGCGAGCGGCATCCGCTCCGCGACCAGCCGCTCCGCGAAATACGCGGCCTCCCGGACCGCGTCCCGCTCCGGGGCCGCGACCAGCAGGAACGCCGTCTGCGGGTCCTGCAGGATCCGGTACGTCTCGTCGGCGCGCTGCCGGAAGCCGCCGAACATCGAGTCCAGCGCGGCCACGAAGCCCGACAGGTCGGTCAGCAGCTGCGCGCCGAGGATCTTCTGCACTGCCCGCGAGAAGATCCCGAACGAGGCCGTGACCAGGCTGAACATGCTCTTGCCGCCGCGCGCCGGGGCCATCAGCAGGCGCAGCATCCGCCCGTCCAGGAAGCGGGACAGCCGGGCCGGGGCGTCCAGGAAATCCAGCGCCGAGCGGGACGGCGGGGTGTCGACCACGATCAGGTCCCACTGGTCGCCCGCGCGCAGCTGACCCAGCTTCTCCATCGCCATGTACTCCTGTGTGCCGGAGAACGTCGAGCTCATGGCCTGGTAGAACGGGTTGGCGAAGATCTCCGCGGCCCGCTGCGGCGAGGTGTGCGCCTGCACGACCTCGTCGAACGTGCGCTTCATGTCGAGCATCATGGCGTGCAGCTCGCCGCCGGTGGCCTCGGTGTCGATGCCCTTGACCTGCCGGGGAGTGTTGTCGAGCTCGGTCAGGCCCATGGACTGGGCCAGCCGGCGGGCCGGGTCGATGGTGAGCACCACCGTGCGCCGGCCGTGCTGCTCCGCCGCGCGGAGGCCGAGCGCCGCCGCCGTGGTGGTCTTGCCCACGCCACCGGCGCCGCAGCAGACCACGATTCTGGTGGCCGGATCGGCCAGCAGAGCGTCGACGTCCAGGCGAGGGGCGGTCTGATCAGCGGCCACGTTCCGAGCGTACTGACTCGCCGCCCCCGGCGCGGCGTGCAGCACTGCGGTGTGTGGCGGGTCAGACACCGCGGCCGCCCTCGGGCCGGCCGGGTCAGGCGCTCAGCAGCAGGTCGGCCAGCTCGTGCAGCCCGTCGAGGTCCACCCCGCCGGCCAGCAGCGGCAGCTCCAGCATCGGGCGGCCCAGCTCGGCCAGCTCCGTGCGCAGCGACTCCTCCAGCTCACGGCGGGTCAGGTGCGCCCGGGCCTCGGCGTGCAGGCCGTTGACCGTCGCGGCGTCAGCGGGCAGGCCGGCGGCGGTCAGGCCGCGCTTGAGCTCGGTCTTGGTGACCTTGCCGGTGGCCAGCAGCGGCGGCCGGCCGCCGTTGACGATGATCCGGCCGACCGGGATGCCCAGCGCGGTCAGCTCGCCGATCGCGTCCAGGCTCTCCTGGACCGGCATCTCCTCCAGCAGTGTGACCACGTGCACGGCGGTCATCGGGGAGCGCAGCAGCGAGGCCACCCCGTCGCTCTGGGTCTTGATCGGACCCATCTTGGCCAGCTTGGCGGTCTCCGCGGTGACGTTGAGGAACCGCCCGATCCGGCCGGTCGGCGGCGCGTCCAGCACGACGGCGTCGTACACCCGGCGGCCGTCCGACGAGCGGGTCGTCGCCTCCTTCACCTTGCCGGTGAGCAGGACGTCGCGCAGACCCGGGGCGATGGTGGTGGCGAAGTCGATCGCACCGATCTTGCGCAGCGCACGGCCGGCCGCGCCGAGCCGGTAGAACATCTCGAGGTACTCCAGCAGAGCCTCCTCGGGGTCCACCGCCAGCGCCCGGACCTCGCCGTCACCGCGGGCCGGGGTCGCGATCCGGCGTTCCGCGTACGGCAGCGGATCGGTGCCGAACAGCTGGGCGATGCCCTGCCGCCCCTCGACCTCGACGAGCAGCGTGCGGTGACCGCCCGCGGCCAGCCCGAGGGCGAGCGCCGCCGCCACGGTGGTCTTGCCGGTGCCACCCTTGCCGGTCACGACGTGCAGGCGCGCCGGCCACTCGTTGGTTGCCACAGATCGAGCGTACGGCCTCGATTCAGCCGGTCACGTCGCACACGAGCCAGCTGGTCTTGCGGACCACGGTGAAGGTCAGCTGCTGCTGGGCCGTCTTCTCGTCGTCGGTGCTCATCGTGAGCTGCACGCCGACCGTGGCCTTCTCGTCGGTCTGCCCCGAGACGGCCGGGTCGTTCCAGCGGAAGGAGGGGGCGTCGTACTCGTTCGCGTACCCCTTGATCTGGTCGACCCGGGCCTTGAGCTTCTCCTCGTCGCGGGCCTCGCGGCAGACCACCTCCCCCGCGGTCGTCGGGTCCTGCTGGGTGTAGATCGCCGTCATGAACCTGTTGACCGCCGTGGCCGGGTCGGGCGCGCCCCGGCCGCTCTCGGCGTCGCGCAGCAGCAGATAGGCCGAGACCGTGCCGCCGCCGAAGATCAGCAGAGTGAGGACCAGGGCGACCGCCACCCAGAACGGGCGCTTGTGCTTGCGCGGCGCGTCGAGCAGCACAGTCTCGGTGGCATGCGGGTCGAACGGCACCTCCCACGGGTGCGGCAGCATGCTCAGCGGGATGGCCTCGGTCGGCTGGTCGTGCTGCACGCCGGGTTGCACCTCGGCCGGCGGCGAGTGCTCCAGGGCCAGGTGGGGCGGCGGCTCGGTGCGCCACTCGCCCGGCTTCTCGTGACGGGCGTGGAAGGGCTCGGTCGGCGGCGGCTGATGCCACACCGGCTCACCGATCAGCACCTCGGTCTCGGCCGGCTGCACCGCGAAGACCTGCGTCTCGGCCGCGGAGTCGAAGGCGGCGGCCCGCTCGGAAGCCGGGGCCGATTCGACAGGCGGGGCGGGCTCGACCGGGGCCGGGTGACCGGGCTCCCCGGGATAGGCGCCGACCGGCGGCCATTCGGGCAGCTCGGCCGGAGGCGGGGCGTCGATGAAGTCGGACGCGGGTGCCTCCGCGGCGGCGATCGACGACGGCCGCGCCGTCCCGCCCTGCTGCGGTTGCGTCATCGTGCCCCCTCGGCCGGCGGAGTCGGGGCCGCGCCGCCCCGGTGCTCAGCGTAACGAAATCCGGACAGCCGCGAGGCAGCTCCGGCCGCCTGGCTAGGCTGTCGCCGTCGCCGGGCAGCCGCCCGGAGCGGCCCGTACGAGTGACAGGGAGCTGGACGAGCAATGCAGAAGTGGGAGTACGTGACCGTGCCGCTGCTGGTCCACGCGACCAAGCAGATCCTCGACAACTGGGGTGACGACGGCTGGGAGCTGGTACAGGTCGTTCCCGGGCCGAACTCGGAGCAGCTCATCGCGTACATGAAGCGGGCCAAGTCGTGACCACGCCGGTGACGGGGGACGGCGGGGCCGACGCGTACGCCCGCCTCGCGGAGCTGGGGCTGACGCTGCCGTCGGTCGTGCCGCCGCTCGCGTCGTACGTGCCGGCCGTGCAGTCCGGCAACTATGTCTACGTCTCCGGGCAGCTTCCGATGGTGGACGGCAAGCTGCCGTACGTCGGCAAGGTCGGCGCGGAAGTGACCGTCGA
Organism: Actinoplanes sp. NPDC004185; assembly: GCF_053603475.1. Taxonomy (NCBI): domain Bacteria; kingdom Bacillati; phylum Actinomycetota; class Actinomycetes; order Micromonosporales; family Micromonosporaceae; genus Actinoplanes; species Actinoplanes sp. NPDC004185. The sequence goes on from NZ_JBSGFR010000009.1 coordinate 182,177, forward strand.
GCAGGGCACCGAGCTGGCCCGCTACTGCGCGCTGAACGCCCTCGCGGCGATCGACGCGCTGGTCGGCCTGGGCCGGCTCGTCAAGATCGTCAAGCTGACCGGCTTCGTGGCGTCGGCCGAGGGCTTCACCGGCCAGCCCGCCGTGGTCAACGGTGCCTCGAACCTCTTCGGTGACGTGCTGGGTGAGATGGGCCGGCACGCCCGCAGCGCCGTCGGCGTCTCCGAGCTGCCGCTGGGCGCGCCGGTCGAGGTCGAGGTCATCGCCGAGATCTCCTGACCCCCTCACCACGTGTGGTTTTGCCGCCGCGTCGTGACCGCCGGTGACCGGATCGCACATCCGGTCCCCGGACGGTCAGCGCAGCGCGACGTACGATGCGGGGCATGGGGGCGGCCGAGATCGTGGATCTGCCGGGGTGGGTGACGCTGCTGCGTGCACCCAACGCCGGGCCGATGACGCTGGACGGCACCAACACCTGGGTGCTGCGTGCCCCGGGGGCCGAGCACGGGATCGTCATCGATCCCGGCCCGCTCGACGAGGGACATCTGGCCCGGATCGCCGGACACGGACCGTTCCTGTTCATTCTTGTCACTCACGGTCATCACGACCATGTGGAGGGCGCTGCGCGCCTGTCCGAGCTCCTGGGCGGCACGCACGTGCTGGCGGCCGATCCGAAGCACGGTGTGCTCGCCGGGCCGCTGGGCCGCGACGAGCAGCTCGGCGGCGACGGCCTGGAGATCCGGGTGCTCGACACGCCCGGGCACACCCGTGACTCGGTCAGCTTCCTGGTCGAGTGCGGCGACGAGCGGGCCGTCTTCACCGGCGACACCATCCTGGGGCGGGGCACGACCGTGGTGGCCTGGCCGGACGGCGACCTGGGGGCGTACCTGACGAGTCTGGAGCGGCTGGCGGCGTACGAGGGTGTGCTGATGCTCCCCGGGCACGGGCCGGCGCGCCCCGACTGCGCCGCGGTGGCCCGGGCCTATCTGGCCCACCGGCAGGAGCGGCTCGGCCAGGTCCGGGCCGCGATCGCGGCCGGGGCGGACTCGGCCGAGGCGATCGTCGACGTCGTCTACCCCGACATCGCACGAGGAGTCCGTTTCGCGGCCATTTGGTCGGCGCGCGCACAACTCGAATACCTGAGGCGGGAATCACAGCGCGCCCCGGAACAGTTGGACCCGCTGTGACCTGTCCTGTGTGTGGAACCGTCGCCGTTCCCGGTGCCCGTTTCTGCCACAACTGCGGTGCCGCCCTGCCCGCCGCGGCCACGCTGCCGGCGGCGGAGCGGCGGATCGTCACCGTGCTCTTCGGCGACCTCTCCGACTTCACGTCCTGGTCCGAGGACCTGGACCCGGAGCGTGTGGGCGCGGTGACCGACCGTGTGCTGGCTGCGCTGGCCGGTGCGGTCAAGACCTTCGGCGGGCATGTCGACAAGCTCACCGGTGACGGCATCATGGCGGTCTTCGGCGCGCCGGTCGCGCACGAGGACGACGCCGAGCGTGCGGTCCGGGCCGCCCTGAGCATGCAGCGGGCGGTCCGTCGCGTGCTGGACGACGAGCGCGGCGGTGGCGCACCCCTGGGCCTGCGCGTCGGGCTCAACACCGGCGAGGTGGTCGCCGGCATCCAGGCCTCGATCGAGTACACGGTCATCGGCGACACGGTGAACACGGCAGCCCGGCTGGCCGACGCCGCGGCGGTGGGTGCGGTCTACGCGGGGTCACGCACCTCGGCCGGCACCCGGCACGTCGCCTCCTGGCGGCAGCTGCGGGCGCTGCGGCTGAAGGGCAAGCGCGAGCCGGTGCCGGCGTACGAGCTGCTCGGTCTGCACGACGCGCCCGGCACCCGGTCGGGTCTCGGCGACGAGGCCCCGTTCGTGGGCCGCGAGACCGAGCTGGGCCGGGTCGCCGGCCGGCTCGCCGAGGTCATCGACTCCGGCACGCCCCGGGTGATGGTCATGACGGCCGAGGCCGGCATCGGCAAGACCCGGTTCGCGGGCGAGGTCAAGCGGCTGGCGGCCGGGTACGACGTCGGCGCGGGCCGCTTCGCCACCCACACCGGCGCCCGGGTGCTGCGGGCGCGCTGCCGGGCGTTCGGTGAGCGCCGCCGCTTCGCGCCGCTGGCCGACCTGGTGCGCAAGTCCGTCGGCCTGCCCAAGGACGTGGCCGCGACGATGAACCGCACGGTGGTCGAGGAGCGGCTGCGCAAGCTCGTGGCCCGGCTCAGCCGCGACGGCGAGCCACCCGACCTCGACATCGACCGCCTGCTGGCCCTGCTCGGCTACGGCGAGGCCCCGGCCAACCCGGTCCGCCCGGCCGCCGTGGCGGAATATCAGCCCACCGGGGGCGCCCGCCCGGAGACCGAGACCATCCCGATCGCGGTCGCCGGCCTGCTCAGTGCCCTGGCCCGGGAGACGCCGCTGGTCGTCATCGTCGATGACCTGCACGACGCGACCGCCGAGACGATCGACGCGCTCGGCGCCGTGCTGTCGCGCCTCGAAGGGCCGGTCGTGCTGCTGCTGCTCGGCCGGCCGGAGCTGGTCCGGACCGCCGGGGCGCTGACCCGGCTGGCCGACGCCGAGATCCACACCCTGCCGCCGCTGCGCGGCGCGGACGCGTCCCGGCTGCTCACCTCCTATCTCAACGGCGGCAAACTGGCCCAGGCCGACGCCGACCGGCTGCTCGCCACCGCCCAGGGCAACCCGTTCTACCTGGCCGAGCTGGTCACGCTGCTGATGGAACGCGGCGCGCTGATGCCCGCCGTCGGCGCCAACGCCGCCGGCAAGTGGCAGCTCGCCGACGGATCGATGGGCAGCCAGCTGCTCTCCCGCGACCTCGCGGCGGTGCTCGCCGCCCGCATCGACGCGCTGCCGACCGAGCCGCGCTCGGTCCTGCGCGACGCCGCCGTCGTCGGCGACACGGTGCCCACCGGCGTCATCGAGGCCCTGCGGGAGCGCCGCGCGCCCGCCGACGCCCGGCCGGGTGCGGTGGCGGCCGTCGAGCTCGAACGGGCCATCGACGAGCTGCTGCAACGGCGCATGCTGCACCGGGTCCGCGGTGGATACGCGTTCAGCACGCCGCTGATGCGCGAGGCCGCGTACGCCGGGCTCGGCAAGGCCGACCTGGCCGACCGGCATGCGTACCTGGCCCGGTGGGCCGCGCCCGAGACCGTGACGGCGCTGGGTTACGACGGGGCCAGCCGGCTCAGCCTCGGCGAGAACGAGCGGGACGCCTTCGTGGCCACCCACGCCGAGTGCGCGGTCGAGCTGGCCGACGCGGTCCGGCTGCGCCCCGACGCGACCGCCCGCGACGTGGCCCCGCTGGGGGTGGCCGCCCTGGGCCGGATGGCCCGCCGAGCCCTGGCCAACATCGAACCGGCCGCGTCGATCGCGTACGCGGAACGGGCCGCCGCCATCGCCAAGGACGGCCTGCCGCTCTCCGACCAGCTGGTGCACGCCCGGGCCCTGCTGCGCCTGGGACGCGCCAACGAGGCCCTGACCTACGGCGAGAAGATCGCCGGCAGCGCCGACGAGGAGCCGGTGTGCCGGGCCGAGGCGTTGCTGGTCGTCGGCCGGGCGCAGGAGGCGCTGGGCGACACGTCCCGGGCCGTCGCGGCCTGGCAGCAGGCGCTGGACGTGGCGACCGAGGCCGAGCTGGCCCCGGAACGCGCCAACGCGATGCGCCGGCTGGGCATGGCCGACTTCCTGGCCGGCAAGCTGAGCCAGGCGAGCAGCCGGTTCGCGGCCGCGTACCAGGTCACGCTCACCGCGGGGGACCGGCACGGGCAGGCCTGGGCGCTGCAGAACCTGGCCTGGGTGACCACCACCCGCGGTGACTTCGCGGGTACGGACGCGGTGCTCGGCCGGGCGGCCCGCCTCTTCGCCGAGTTGGGTGACCCGGTGGGCCGATCCTGGCTGCGCGGCACCACGGCGTTCGCCCGGCTGCTGGCCGGACGCCTGCACGAGTCGCGCCGGCTGGCCCGGATCTTCCTGCCGTTCGGTGACCGGGTCGGCGAGGGCTGGGCGGTCGGCACCCTGCGGGCGGTCGAGGCGTACGCCGCAGCCGAGCTCGGTGACCTGGCCGAGGCGGACGGCGAGGCGCGCCGGGCGTACCGGGACTTCGCCGCGGTCTCCGACGACTGGGGACGCGGGCTCGCCCTGGTCGTCCGGGGCGCCATAGCGCGTGGCCTCAACGAGCCCGAGCACGCCGAGGACCTGCTCACCGACGCGCTGGAGTACGCGGACAGGACCGGTCACCCGCTGCTGCTCGGCATGGCCGGCACCCTGCGCGGCTTCGTGGCGCTGCAACGCGGTGACGTGGAGGCCGCCGAGGCGGACGCGCGCCGGGTGATGACCGCGGTCGAGCCGCACAACCCCTTGGCGCCGGCGCAGGTCGGGCCGCGGGTGCTGCTCGCCGAGGCGCGGTTGCGGGCCGGTGACGCGGCCACCGCGGTCGGGCTGCTCGCCCCGATCGCCAGTGACACCGGCGGCTCGCTGCTCTTCTCCCGCCGGCACGCTCTGGCCTCGTACGCGTCCGCTCTGCTGGCCGACGGTCACGTCGAGGCGGCAGCGACCTGGATCCGGCGCGCCCGCGAGGTGCCGGCCGAGGATGTCCGCAGCGGAGTGGTCGCCGCGATGGTGCTGGCCCGGGTGCACGCGGCAGCCGGATCGCTGGACCTCGCGCGGGCGGCGGCCGAGGAGGCTGTGCTGCTCGCGTACTCCTCGGAACAGGTCAGTGAACGGGTCGCGGCGGAGGAATTGAGGGATGCTCTGGCCCATTCCATCGTGGAACCGCCGGAATCTGTCGCGTACGCGTCTGACGTGCCGGGATGAAGCCGGCGCCCGGTCGCGTATTTTCTAACCCGTGACCGACAACCCGCCTGGCCGCCTTCCCGCGCCGTACGTGCCTGGCATGTCCGGGTTGACGGTTATGGCACGAGGTGGGTACGCCACCGTCTACCGGGCGACGCAGGATTCCGTCGGCCGTGAAGTCGCCATCAAGGTCGAGAACAGGACGCTGGACAACGCCCGGGATCAGGCCCGTTTCCTGCGCGAGGCCAAAGCGGCCGGGCGGATGTCGTCGCACCCGCACGTCGTGGACCTCTTCGACGTCGGGGTGACCGTCGACCAGCACCCGTACCTGATCATGGAACTGTGCGACGGGTCGTACCTGGACCGGATGCGGGTCTCCCCGCTGACCGCCGCCGAGGCCCGCGACCTGGGCGTGAAGATCGCCGACGCGCTGGTGCACTCGCACGCCAACGGGGTGCTGCACCGCGACGTCAAGCCGGCCAACATCCTGTACTCGCATTTCAACCCGGCCGTGCTCGCCGACTTCGGGCTGGCCGTGCTGGGCGAGATGCGCGACTCGTCGGTCACCCTCGAGGTGCTCACCCCGGCGTACGCCCCGCCCGAGATGTTCTCGCACGCCGAGCCGTCCGGGGCGGTCGACGTGTACGCGCTCTGCGCCACTCTCTATGCCGTGATGCGCGGCCGCCCGCCGCGCTGGGAGTCCGACCGCAGCCCCAGCCTGATCACGCTGATGGACATGTTCAACCAGCCCGTCCCCGACCTGCCGGGCGTGCCCCGCGCGCTCACCGAGATCCTGCGGTACGGCATGGCGAACGAACCCCGGGCCCGCCCCACCGCGGAGCAGCTGCGCGAGATGCTCGGCGGCGTGCACCTCGGTCAGACCGGCCACCAGGCCCCGCCGACGGTCTACCGCGCGTCGACGTTCCAGCCGCCGCAGCAGCAGCCGATGCCCCGCAACCCGCGGCCCGTGCCGCCGGTGTCACCCACCCGGGAGGTGCACGGCGCCGACGAGACGCCGACCGTGCACACCGAGGGCCGCAAGCGGGCCAAGCGCAAGTGGCTCTTCGGTGGCTTCGGCGTGTTGATGCTGGTCGCGACCTCGCTGGGCGGCGCCTGGCTGGCGTCCGCGCACGGCCCGAAGGTGCGGTCGTTCGCCACCCGGCTGGCCGCGCCGGCGACCTCCACGGTGCCCGTGGCGCTGTCCCGGCTCCCCGGCTGCGCCGCTCCCACCGCGCACTGTCCCGCACAGGTGGAGTGCTACACGCGGCGGGCCGACGACGGCCGGACCGCCCGCAAGGTCTCGTGCACCCGGCCGCACAGCTGGGAGGTCTTCGCGATCGGGCGGCTGCCGTCCGGAGTGGAGCCCCGGGACCGGGACGCGGTCACCACCGACCCGATCGTGCGCAAGGTGTGCAGCACGGCCACCTTCCGGCGCACGACGACCCGTACCGACAGCACCGAGTGGGCGTTGTCGGTGCTGCCGCCGACCAGCGCCGACCGTACTTTCCGCTGCCTGGCCGGCCAGGGCCGGGACCAGCTCCGCGGGCCGGTGCTGGCCCGCGGCTGAGTCTCCTTACTCAGGGTCCAGCACGGCCAGCAGCTCGCCGGTGTCGACCTCAGCGCCCGGCTGCACCGGCAGTGAGGCGACCACGCCGGCCGACGGTGCGTGCACCGGGTGCTCCAGCTTCATCGCCTCCAGCGTCAGCAGCAGCTCACCGGCGCGCACCCGCTGACCCGGGACCACCAGGACCCGGCGGACCGCACCGGGCAGCGGGGCGATCAGCGAGCCCTCGGTGGTCTCCGGGGCCGGCAGCGGGAAGCGGGACAGCTCGCGCAGCGTCACCGAGCCTTCCGGGCTGTCCACGTAGGAGATGTCGCCGACCCGGTGCACCTTGAGGCTGAGCCGGATGCCGTTGACGTCCAGGTCCACCCGGCCGCCGTCGGCGTGCACCACCACCGTGGGCGGGTGGTCGTCGAGCGTCGGAGCCTGGCCCAGCCCCGCCAGGTCCAGCTCCTCCGGGTCCACCGCGCGGACCCACCAGCCGGCCAGCTCGCCGTGCCGGTTCATCCGGTAGCCGACCTCCACCGGGCCGGCCGGACCGTCGTAGACGGCGGTCTGGGAGCCGGACGGGACGTTGCGCCAGCCCGACGGCAGCGACTGCAGCACCGGGGCCGTCGCCCGCCGGGCCGCGGCACCGGCCAGCGCGGCGGCCAGGCACGAGATGCGGACGGCGTCCACCGAGGACAACAGCGGGGCGAAGACCTCCGGGTGCCGATCCAGGAAGCCGGTGTCCACGTCACCCACCCGGAACGCCTGGTGCCGCAGGACGCGGACCAGCAGGTCACGGTTGGCGACCACGCCGTGCAACTGGGTCCGGGTCAGCGCCGACGCCAGCATCCGCGCCGCCTCCTGCCGGGTCGGTGCCCAGGCGACGAGCTTCGCGAGGGTCGAGTCGTGGTGCACGCCGACGACGGTGCCGTCCATCACGCCGGCGTCCAGGCGCAGGCCGGGCTGGGGCAGCGGGCGGAACGAACCGGCCACGTCCGGTACGGCGAAACGGTGCAGCGTGCCGGAGGCGGGCAGCCACGCGTACGCGGGGTCCTCGGCGCAGATGCGTACCTCGATGGCGTGCCCGCGGATCGGCGGCGGGCCGGGCATCGGCAGGCTGCCACCCTCGGCCACCAGCAGTTGCAGGCGGACCAGGTCGTACCCGGACACGCACTCGGTGACCGCGTGCTCGACCTGCAGGGTGGGGGTCAGCTCCAGGAACCAGAAGTCGCCGTGCTCGTCCAGCAGGAACTCCACGGCGCCGGCGCCCACGAAGCCGATGGCCCGTACCGCGATGATCGCGGCCCGGCACAGCTCCTCCCGCAGCGCCGGATCGACCGCCGGGGACGGGGTCTCCTCGATGATCTTCTGGTAGCGCCGCTGCACCGAGCACTCGCGCTCGCCGAACGGCACCACAGCCCCGTGCGCGTCCGCGATGATCGGTACCTCGATGTGCCGGACGTTCTCCACGTACGGCTCGCAGAAGACCGTGTCGCCGGTCTCCTGACGGGTCGAGGAGATCGCCTCGGCCAGCGTCACCGGGTCGCGGACCACCCGCATGCCCTGCCCGCCGTGGCCGGTCGCCGGCTTGATCAGCACCGGGAAGTCGGTGATCTCGGCCGGGTCGGTCAGCGTCGGCAGCACCGGCACGCCGGCCTCGGCGACCATGGCCTTCGTCTCGATCTTGTGCTGCACCGTGCCCAGCGTCTTGGCGGGCGGGCCGACCCAGATCATCCCGGCGTCCGCGACCTCGGCGGCGAACCCCGGGTCCTCGGCCAGCCGGCCGTCACCCGGATGGATGGCGTTGACCCCGGCCCGCTTGGCCGCGGCGATGATCAGATCACCCCGCAGGTACGTCGACTCCGCGGTGTTGCCGGACAGGTGGACGGCGTAGTCGGCCTCGGTGACGTGCGGCGCGTCGGCATCGGCATCGGAGTAGACGGCGACCGTCTCGATGCCGACCAGGCGGCAGGTGGCGAATACCCGGCGGGCGATCTCGCCACGGTTGGCCACCAGAAGACGTCGGATCACTGGTCTACCTTTCAGGGACTTCAGGGTCGGAAGACGCCGACGTGCTCGGCGCCCTCGACAGCCGCGCTGTGCACGGCGGACAGGCAGAGGCCGAGCACCGTACGGGTGTCGCGCGGATCGATGACGCCGTCGTCGGGCAGCTTCCCGAGCGGGGGTAAACCCTCCGCGGGCCGTTCCACCGGCCAGCTGAACAGGAACCGGGGTTCGTAGGCCCGGCCGTAGATGCCGCCGGCCTCCTCGGCGGGCCGGGCGCCGATCATCAGGGTCAGGTGCGGCACGGTCGACTTGGCCACGGCGTGCACCAGCGGGGCACCGTGCCGCACGTCCGCGGCCTCGTGGGCCTCGGCGGCCGGCGCGCCGGTGTACTGCACGAACAGCAGGGAGGTGGCCGTCGCGTTGGCGAGCTGGATGAAGTGCACGGCCTTCTGCGTCTCGGCCGGCGAGAACGCCCCGCCCAGGTTGGCCAGCACGCCGATCGGGTAGCCGTGCAGCTCGCCCCAGCCGGTGACCAGCGCGGTGCCCTGGGTCGGCTTGAACTCGTCGAAGTCGCTGCCGTCGAGGATCCGGGCCAGCACCTCACGGGGTTCGAACACGGTCGCCGGGTCGGCGCCGGCCATGCTCAGCAGGTCCTCGGCGTCGTACTTGGGCGGGTTCGGCGGGAAGCAGCGCGGCGCTGGGCCGCGCTTGCGCCAGTTGAACCGCCGGACGCACTGACGGGCCAGGCGCAGCCCGTCGCGCTCGTCCTCGGCCAGCTGGTCGGCCGGGCCGGTCACCCCGGCCGGAACCGTGGGGGCGCTGCGCACCTCGGGCGCGGGCCGGCCGTTGGCGCCGGCCGCGCGGACCGGCTGCGGGTGGATGGTGAGCATCTTGGCGTGCCCGCGCACCATGATCGTGTAGTCGGAGAGGGCGGGCAGGTAGGCCGCGTCGCCGGTGGTCGCGCCGAAGACCACGCAGACCGTCGGGACCCGGTCCGCGGTGAGCTGGCTCAGGTCACGGGCGATCGCCCCGCCCGGCGGCGGGCCCGCCGGGGCGGCCGCGCCCGTGGACTCCACGAGATTGACCAGCGGCAGGCGGTTGACCGAGGCGATCCGGGCGGCGCGCCGGATCTTCTCCACCGTGTACGGGTTGACGGCACCCCCGTCCACCGTCGGGTCGTTGGCGATGACCACGCACTCGACGCCCTCGACCACGCCGATGCCGGTCACCACGCTGGCCCCGATCGGGAACTCCGAGCCCCAGGCCGCCACCGGGGACAACTCCAGGAACGGGCTGTCCTGGTCGAGCAGCATCTCGACCCGCTCGCGGGGCAGCAGCTTGCCGCGCGCGTGGTGCCGGGTCACCCACTTCTCGCCGCCGCCCGCGCGGGCCGCCTCCAGCGCCGCCTCGAGCTCCGCCAGCCGCTCCAGCATCGCGCTACGGCTCTGCAGGTAGGCCGGGTTGCGCGGGTCGATCGCGGTCTCGAGCACGGTCACGGGATCACCTCTGCCCTGCCCTGCGCTGCACGCCCGCCACCATCTTCAAAACCCCGCGCCTCTCACCCGTGTAGTGCCTCTCGACCACCTCCGTAACGAGCGGCCGACCGGGTGCGACACGGATCATGAGAGGGCGGCTTTGTCCCCTGATCAGGTGGGTGGACACGCCGTCGAGGGGCCGCCCATCAGGACGGCCCCTCGTCGTGCTCGTGGTGCTCTGCCGGTCAGACCCGCGCGCGGCGGGCGAGCCTTTCCGGATCCAGGATGATGACGCTCTTGCCGTCGAGCCGCAGCCAGGCGCGGGAGGCGAAATCCGCCAGCGCCTTGTTGACCGTCTCCCGGGAGGCGCCGACGAGCTGCGCCAGCTCCTCCTGGGTGAGGTCGTGCGTCACGCGCAGCACGCCACCGTCGCGGGTGCCGAAGCGGCCCGCCATCTGCAGCAGGTTCTTCGCCACCCGGCCGGGCACGTCGGTGAAGATCAGGTCGGCCAGTGCGTCGTTCGTCCGGCGCAGCCTGCGGGCGAGCACCCGCAGCAGCTGCTCGGCGATCTCCGGCCGGTTGTTCAGCCACGGGCGCAGCGACGACTTCTTGAGCCGGGCCAGGCGCGTGTCGGTCACCGCGGTGGCCGTGGCCGTCCGCGGACCGGGGTCGAACAACGACAGCTCACCGAGCATGTCCGACGGACCCATGATCGAGACGAGGTTCTGCCGGCCGTCCGCTGCCCGGCGACCAAGCTTGATCTTGCCGGAGAGAACGATGTAAAGGCTGTCACCCGCCTCGCCCTCATTGAAGACGATGTCGCCCTTGCGGACCTCGATCGTCTCCATCTCCTTGGCGAGTGCCTCGGCAGCCTCCGGGTCAACGCCCTGGAAGATCCCGCTGCGAGCCAGTACCTCATCCATCGCTGTACCTCCGAATACGCGCTTCGCCGCGCTCGATCAGTCTAGGCGCACGCGGGCCGTAAACGGGCGGGCACCCCTCGATCCAGATCTCGCAGCGTAACCGGTCGTGCCCCGACGTCGAAAGAATCGTCGCTCTCGGTGAGCAAGGACCGGCCGTTCGACGGTCGACCCCGCTGGTCGGCCGACGGTATCGTCCTCGTCGATGAATTCCCACCCCCCACCGCGCCGCCCGGGCCTGTTCGGCCGCCCCGCTCTCACGATCACCCTCGCTGTCGCCGTGCTCGTGGGCGCCGGCCTCGGTGGCGTGGCCCTCGCCGATCGGGGATCCGACACTGCCGCCCCGGTCTGGAAGGCGCCGCCCGCCTCCGCCGCTGCTCCGGCCTCGGCCCCGCCGGGAAAGCAGGAGACGGAGTCGACCCAGGTCGAGGACTCGTTCACCTTCTCGGCGACCGGCGACATCATCATGGGCAGCGCGCCCAACAAGCTGCCCGCCGACAACGGCAAGGGCTTCTTCGACTCGGTCCAGGAGGGCCTGAAGTCGGATCTGGTGATGGGCAACCTCGAACAGCCGCTCACCGGCGACACCGGCTCGTCCAAGTGCGGCACCCCGCCCCGGGCCAACTGCTTCGCCTTCCGCTCCCCGCCGGCGTACGCCGAGCACCTGGTCGACGCCGGCTTCGAGCTGATGAACACGGCGAACAACCACTCCAAGGACTTCGGCGCGCAGGGCTACAAGAACACGGTCCAGGCGCTGGAGAAGGCCGGGCTCAAGCACACCGGGGCCGAGGGCCAGATCACCGTCGTGGAGGTCAAGGGGATCAAGGTCGCGGTGGTCGGCTTCTCCCCGTACGCGGGTGCGAACAACCTCAACGACCTCGGCGCCGCCCGCACGGTGATCGAGGAGGCCGACGGGCAGGCCGACGTCGTCGTGGTGCAGGTGCACATGGGCGCCGAGGGCTCCGGCATGGGTCACGTGAAACCGGGCAACGAGCTGTTCTTCGGCGAGAACAGGGGCGACCCGATCAAGTTCTCCAAGGCGGTCATCGACGCGGGCGCGGACGTCGTCGTCGGGCACGGGCCGCACGTGCTGCGCGGCATGCAGTTCTACAAGGGCAAGCTGATCGCGTACAGCCTGGGCAACTTCGCCGGCGGCGGAAAGACGCTCAGCAGCGACGGCGTCCTCAAGTACGGCGGCATCCTGCACGTCACGCTGACCCGTGAGGGTGGGTTCACCGGCGGAAAGTTCCTCTCGACGTACCTGGACAGCACCGGCAAGCCCGTCCGGGACAGCAAGAAGGAGCACGGCCTGGCCCGGGTCCGGGAACTCTCGGCGGACGACTTCGGTGACTCCGCCGCGACCATCGGTGAGGACGGATCCATCGCGGCGCCCCGGTGACGGGTATGTGACCCGGGGCGGTCGTGGGTGCGACGTACTCTTGCTCGCGTGAGTCGTCCCGTCGTTGCCGCCACCGCAGGTGCGGCCGTGCTCGCCCGGTCGGTCAAACGCTTCGCGGGGGAGACCCCGATCGGGCGTAAACGCCGGGCCCGCAAGATGGCCAGACTGCTGGCGGAGACCCACCCCGACGCGCACTGCGAGCTCGACTTCAGCACCCCGCTGGAGCTGGCGGTCGCCACCATCCTGTCGGCGCAGTGCACCGACAAGAAGGTCAACGAGGTCACCCCGACAGTCTTCGCCAAATACCGCTCGGCGGCCGACTATGCCGCCGCCGACCGCGCCGAGCTCGAGGTGATCCTGCGGCCGACCGGTTTCTTCCGGGCCAAGACCGACTCGCTGATCAAGCTCGGTCAGGCGCTGCTCGAACGCCACGACGGTGAGCTGCCGGGCCGGCTGGACCAGCTCGTGGCGCTGCCGGGCATCGGCCGCAAGACGGCGAACGTGATCCTGGGCAACGCCTTCGACGTTCCGGGCATCACGGTCGACACCCACTTCCGCCGCCTGGTCAACCGCTTCGGCTGGGTCCACGAGGAGGACCCGGTCAAGATCGAGTTCCTGGTGGCGGACCTGATCGAGAAGCGCGACTGGACGATGCTGTCGCACCGGATCATCTTCCACGGGCGCCGCGTGTGCCACGCCCGTAAGCCCGCCTGCGGGGCGTGCACCCTGGCCACGATGTGCCCGTCGTACGGCACCGGCCCGACCGAGGCGGCCCCGGCGGCGAAGCTGCTCAAGGGCCCGCGCGCGAAGGAGCTGGCGGTCCAGGCGGGCGTCGACCCCGACCTGGTGCCGGACACGGCCGTCCTGACGCCGGAGGCCCCGTGAGCCGAGTCCGGGGCGGACCGGGGCTGGCGCGGTGGCTGACGCCACCCCTGGCGCTGCTACTCGCCGCGTGCACGGCCACCGAGGTGCCGCCACCGTCACCCGCCGAGGACGCGGCGTCTCCCTTCACCGACTGCGCTGCGCTCACCGCACCCCTGGCTCCGCCCTCCCCGGCGTCGCTCACCTCCGCGGCGCCGCCTTCTGCAGCCCCGCCTTCCGCGGCGGCACCTTCCGCGGCTCCGCTGTCCTCTGCGGGCCCAGCGGTGGCTGTCGCTGATCTTCCGGATGTCTCGCTGCCGTGCTTCACCGGCGGCCGTCCGGTCCGGCTCACCGCCCTGCGCGGGCCCGCGGTGATCAACCTCTGGGGCTCGTGGTGCGGGCCGTGCCGGGAGGAGCTGCCCGTCATGCAGGCGCTCTCCGATGCCACCGCCGACCGGCTGCGGGTGATCGGCGTCGACACCCGGGACTCGCGGGACGCCGGGGCGTCGTTCGCCGCCGGCCAGGGCGTCTCCTTCCCGACCCTGTTCGACCCCGACCAGCAGCTGCTCACCGCGCTGGGCAAGGTCGCCCTGCCGGTCACCGTGTTCATCGCCGCCGACGGCAGCCGCGAGCTCTACACCGGCAAGGCCCTCGACAAGCCCACCCTCGGCGCTCTCGTGCGGACCCACACCGGCGTGACGGTGACCGGGTGAGCGGGCGTCCGGACGGCCTCCCCGACTGGTGGGAGCCGCTGCTGACTCGCGTCGGCTCTGCCCGTACCGAAGATTTCACCGCCTTGCGCGCACCGGCCGACGGCGGCCGGGCCAGCGCGGTCCTCGTACTGCTCGGTGAGCAACAGCCGGGCGAGCCCGATCTGCTGGTGCTGCAGCGGGCCGCCACCATGCGCAACCACGCCGGGCAGGCGGCCTTCCCCGGCGGCGCGGCCGACCCCACCGACGCCGACCCGGCGGCCACCGCCCTGCGTGAGGCCAACGAGGAGGTCGGGCTCGACCCGGCCAGCGCGACCGTGCTGGCCACCCTGCCGGAGCTCTACATCCCGGTCAGCCGGTTCGTGGTCACCCCGGTGCTGGCCTGGTGGCACGCCCCGCACCCGGTGCACGTGCGGCAGCCCGCCGAGGTCGCGCACGTGGCCCGGCTGCCCGTCGCCGAGCTGGTCGACCCGGCCAACCGGATCCGGGTGCGCCACCCGAGCGGCTGGGTGGGCCCGGCGTTCCAGGTGCGCGGCATGCTGGTCTGGGGTTTCACCGCCGGGGTCGTCTCGGCCCTGCTGGACATGGCCGGCTGGACCCGGCCGTGGCAGCCCGGCCGGCTCATGGAAATGCCCGACACCCCGGTCGCCGTGCCGGCCGCCTCCGACGAGGTGGTCTCGTGACCGTCACTTCTACTCTGAGCGAGTGCTTGTGGTCGATGGAATCCTGATCCTGCTCATGCTGGTCTTCGCGATCAGCGGCTACCGGCAGGGTTTCGTCATCGGTGCGCTGTCCTTCGGCGGGTTCTTCAGCGGTGTGCTGATCGGCCTGCAGGTGGGTCCGCTGATCGCGAACCAGTTCGCGGACGGCACGGTCCGGCTGGTCGTCTCGCTGGTGTCGATCTTCGCGCTGGCCGTGCTCGGGCAGACCCTGGCGGGCTGGCTGGGCACCCGGCTGCGCCGCTCGATCAGCAGCCCGCCGCTGCAGCGGCTGGACGACGCCGGCGGCGCGGTGGTCTCGCTCGTCGCCGTGCTGCTGGTGGCCTGGCTGATCGCCGTGCCGCTGGGGTCGACGCCGTTCCCGGGGATCAACAAGCAGGTGCGCAGCAGCGCCGTGCTCAACGGCATCAACTCGCTGATGCCGGAGCAGGCCCAGGCACTCTCGGCCGGGCTGCGCGAGTCGCTGAACACCAACGGCTTCCCGGATGTCTTCGGCGGCCTGGCCCGCACCAACGCCCGCGAGGTCGCCGCGCCGGACCCGGCCCTGGCCAAGGCCCCGGTGGTGGTCAACTCCCGCAAGTCGGTGATCAAGGTGCTGGGCACGGCGCCGAGCTGCTCGCGGCGCATCGAGGGCTCGGGCTTCGTGTACGCCGACGAGCGCGTCATGACCAACGCGCACGTGGTCGCCGGCACCCGCAACGTGCAGGTGGAGACGACCAAGGACCGGCTGGACGGCAAGGTCGTGGTCTACGACCCGGAACGCGACCTGGCGGTCATCTACGTGCCGGGGCTCCGGGCGCCGGTGATGCCGTTCGTCAAGAAGCCGGCCGGGACGGGGGCCAACGCGGTCGTGCTGGGCTACCCGCTGGACGGACCGTACGACGCGCAGTCGGCCCGGGTCCGCGAGGTCAGCAACATCACCGGCCCGGACATCTACGACTCGGGCGACGTGACCCGGGAGATCTACACGATCTACGCGAGGGTCCGCAGCGGCAACTCCGGCGGCCCGCTGGTGGCCCCGAACGGCGACGTGCTCGGCGTGATCTTCGCGGCGGCGGCCGACGACCAGACAGTGGGTTTCGCGCTGACGGCGGCGGAGGCCGCTGGCACGGCGAGGCTGGGCGTCGAACGCACCCGCGGCGTCAAGACGGGTGACTGCGCCTAGGGACCGTCTCTCGGATCAGGGTGGCTCGTTGAGTGAGGATGCCGGTTCGTCGATGGATCTCTGATGACATGTGGGCGCAGATCGAGCCGTATCTGCCGGACCGGTCGCCGCAACGCGGCGGCCGGTGGGCTGATCACCGCGAGGTGATCGAAGCGATCGCCTGGAAGTACCGGACGGGCTCACCGTGGCGGGACCTGCCCTCTGAACTCGGGTCCTGGAAGGGCGCCTACTCCCGTTTCCGTAGATGGACCCTCGACGGGACCTGGCAGCGGCTTCTTGCCGCTGTGCAAGCCGACGCCGACGCCGCGGGTGAACTGGATTGGCTGGTCACCGCCGTGGACTCCACCGTGGTCCGCGCGCACCAACACGCCGCTGGGCTCAGGCCGGGAAAAGACACCGCCGCCACGAACCCGCCGACCACGGCCTGGGCCGATCCCGCGGCGGCCTGAGCACCAAGATCCACCTCGCTGTGGAGTCCCGGTGCCGGCCGATGAGCATGCTGGTCACCGCTGGACAGGCCGGTGACGCACCCCAGTTCGAGGCGGTCATGAACGCGATCCGGGTACCCCAAGCCGCCGGCCGGCCCCGGCAACGACCCGGACGGGTCCTCGCCGACAAGGCGTACTCGTCCCGGGCGATCCGCGACTGGCTACGCCGCCGCGGTATCCGCGCGACGATCCCCCAACCATCCGACCAGCAGAACAATCGGTTGCGCCGCGGCAGCGCCGGCGGACGCCCACCTGCGTTCGACAAGCAGCAATACCGGCAGCGCAACGTCGCCGAACGCTGCATCAACCGGCTCAAACAATGGCGCGGCCTGGCCATGCGCACCGACAAACTCGCGGTCCACTACCAAGCCGCGCTCACCCTGGCCGGCATCCTGCTCTGGACCAAACCATGATCCGAGAGACGGTCCCTAGTCGTCGACGGCTGCCACCGGCTGGCGCAGGATCGTGCGGAGCTTCTCCGGGGCCACGCGGCGGGCGTCGCTGAGGTAGATCTCGTGGTGACGGCCGATCGGGCGTAGTCCACGGCTGGGCAGCAGCTGGTCGTGCAGGTGGGCCAGGATCGGGCCCTCGTCGTCGTACGAGCCCACGTGCAGGGTCTGCAGGCAGCGTCCCTCGTCGAGCTCGACGACCCGCAGCCGGCCCTCGGGGTCGCGGTCCTTGGCCCGAGCCTGCTCGATGGCCGTGGCCAGGAGCTGCTCGTCGAGCCAGTCCGGCTGGCGGATCAGCATGCGCCACGACCAGCGGTCCTTCTCGCGGGTCAGGAAGGTCGTCATGTCGTCGGACCACCACAGGCCTTCGAGGGGCATCACGACGTGGTCGCGGTCCAGCTTGCTCTTGCTGAGGAACTTGGCGGCGTAGGACGCGGTGAACAACGCCTCGACGGCCTGCTGATAGCTCTGGGAGCCAGGGCGGCCGCTGCCGTCGACGGCCAGGTAGCGCAGGGCGGGGACGTCCACCTCGGCGTACCGGCCGGTCGGTGCGGCGTAGAGGGTCCGCTGGTCGCGCTTGAGGTCAACTTTGGACATCCGGAGCCTCCAGGGACTCGATGGTGCGCCGGACCCAGTCGCGCTCGGCGTCCAGCATGGTGAGGGCGTAGTCGAACAAGGCGGCGACCGCCGGTGGCGCGCCGGCGGCTTGCTGGTCGCGGTGGGCGGCCAGCCGGTCGGACTCGGCGAGGATCGCGCGGCTGCGGGCGTGCAGGGCCTCGACGGTGGTCACCGGATCGAGCATCGGTGCGTTCGCCAGGCCGATCAGCACCGGTGGGTGCGGCGGGGACAGGGTGGCCAGTGCTCCGCGGGTCGCCTCGGCGGTGAGTTGCCGGCCGGTGCTGGTCGGCGCGTAGACCCGGCGGCGGGGGCTGCCGCCGCTGACCGGGGCGATGAGGCCGTCGGTCTCCAGCTTGCGCAGCAGATAGTAGAGCGAGGAGAAGGCGATGGGGGTCCACTCGCGCATACCGCGGGCGGCGATGACCTGGTCGAGGTCGTAGCCGTGCCGTGGGCGCTCGGCCAACAGGCCCATGACGAGCAGTTCGGCGGGGGTGAGCTCGCGACCCATGCCGTTACTCTAGTGCTGGAGTAAAAGTAGGGTGTCCGGCATGTCGACGCCGCACTCCGCCGAGGTTCTGGCCGCCCTACGCGACTTCGTGGCCCGCCTCGACGCCCCGGATCCGGGGGCGCCGCTGGTCGGTGAGCTGGTGATCGGGCTCGGGGAGGAGACCGAACGGCTGCCGCTGCGGCTGCCGGTGGCCCGGGCGTTGACCGAGGCGCTGCGCGGCTACCACGATCCGCGGGACCGGGGGAGCTGTGCGCACTGCGCGACCGGCCGGCTCGACGACGATTTCGTCTGCCGCGACTGCGGAATCGTGAACGGACTCTTCGGGCAGACGATCGCCGCTTTCGTCGCCGCGGCGCCCCAGGATCCGGAGCCGCGCGGGATAGCGCCCGCCGGACGCCCGGATGGCACGTTGGGCGACTGAAACCCGCCGGGTCAGACGACGCGGGCGAAGCGGCGGAACGTGAGGACCGCTGCCACCACCGACACCATGAACAGCAGGCCCGCCGCTCCCCAGCCGCGCGGGGAGGTCGGGGGTTGCGCATCTCCTGCCCGGGCCGCTGTGCCGTAGGCGCCCGGGACGCGAGCGCCCACCACCGCGTTGTTCGGCGCCGACTGGGCCTGGCCCGAGGCCGGGGCGTTGCCGAAGCCGGCGATGCCCGGTGAGGCGGTCGTGTCCAGCGGGTTGCGCAGCACCGCCGGGACCTCGGCGGTCAGTGCGCCCGTCGGGTCGACCAGGCCGTAGCCGTACTGCCCGTCACGGCCGGCCGGGCCGCGGTCCTTCGCCGTCCTGATGATGCGGTTGACGACCTCGGCCGCCGACATCGTGGGCCAGCGGGAGCGGACCAGCGCCGCGGTGCCGGAGACCATCGGGGCCGCGAAGCTGGTGCCCTGCACCCGCCAGTAGCCGCCCGGGCGGGCGCCGACCAGCTGGGTCGCCGGGGCGGTCACCACCGTCTCCTTGCCCGTGATCGAACCCGACCACAGCACGTCGCCGGCCTTCTCCATGCCCGCGACGGCGATCACGCCGGGCTCGCGGGCCGGATACCAGACGCCGGACGAGGTCGAGGCGCTCGCGTTGCCCGTGCAGGCCACCACGACCACGTCCTTGGCGAAGGCGTAGTCCAGGGCAGCCGCCAGGGCCGGGCTGCTGCCGTTGCCGCCGAGGGACAGGTTGATGACGCGGGCGCCGTGGTCGACGGCCCAGCGCACGCCCTTGGCGACGATCAGCGCGTCGTCGTAGCGGTTCTCGCGGTCCAGGACGCGGACCGGAAGGATCTTGGCTTTGGGGGCGATGCCGACCACGCCGGCTTCGTCGTCGCCGCGGCCGGCGATGATCGCGGAGACCGTAGTGCCGTGACCGACCAGGTCGGTGTCGCCGTCGCCGCCGGGATCGACCAGGTCGAGGCCGGGCAGCACCTGGCCCTGGAGATCCTTGTGGCCGGAGTCGACGCCGGAGTCGATCACGGCGACCGTGACGCCGGCGCCCGACGTGTACGTCCATGCGCCCGCCACGTTCAGCGTCTTGAGATGCCACTGCTCGGCGCGGACCGAGTCGCCCAGCCAGGGCTCCGGCTCGGTCAGCGGGCCGTTGAGCGTGCTGGGGACCGTGGCGGTGGGCTCGATCTCGGCCTTGGCCGCGAGCGCGGGCACGCCGTTGAGGCCGATGCACAGGCCCGCCGCGGTGGTGGCGGCGGCGAGCCGGGCAGTCAGACGTCGGGCGTTCACCAACGGGCACCGCCGCAGGCCCGACGGCGTACGGCATCGTCGCGCCTCGATCGGCGGGACGCACGCGGTGCTTCGCTCACAGCGCTCACTGGCGGCATGACCATTCTGATGATGGACGGTCGATGCTGGGAGATTACTCCGAATCCGCGCGTTGTCGCTGGGGTCTGTCGATGCGGATCGCACCGCAGGTGTGCCGACGCAGGTCGAAGGCTCAGTACGGCGGCAGATGAGACAACTGGATCAAGCGCACTCCCTCACGCCGAGTCATCAGGCGACCACGCCCTGGTGGCATCAGGGTGGGCCGGATCGGACCGATCAGCGCGCCCTCGTCGCTCGGACCGGACATCACCAGTCCCGGCGACGACAGCTCACGCAGCCGCTGGATCACCGGGTCGTACATCGCCCGGCCGGCGCCACCGGCCCGCCGCGTCACGATCAGGTGCAGGCCGACGTCGCGGGCCTGCGGGAGGTACTCCACGATCGGCTGCAGCGGGTTCGTCGGGCCGGACGCGACCAGGTCGTAGTCGTCGACCAGCACGAACAGCTCCGGGCCGGTCCACCAGGACCGCTCGCGCAACTGCTGGGCGGTGACGTCCGGGCCGGGCAGCCGGCGTTCCATGTAACCCGCCACGGATTCCATCAGCTCGAGCGTCTTCGCGGCCTGGATGCCGTAGCCGATCCGGTGGTCGGACTCGGGCAGGTCCATCAGGCTGCGCCGGTAGTCGACCAGGATCAGCCGGGCCTCCTCGGGCCGGAACCGGCGCATCACGGTGGTGGCGAGCGCCCGCAGGAACGACGACTTGCCGCACTCGGCGTCGCCGAAGAGCAGGAAATGCGGGTCACCGGCGAAGTCGATCTCGACGGGCTGCAGATCCGACTCGGCGATGCCGATCGGCAGGCGCAGGCCGGTGGACCGGCCCAGGTCGATGTCCGCGTACGGCAACGACGGCGGCAGCAGCCGCACCCGCGGCGCCACCGGCCCGGTCCAGTTGGTCGCGATCATCTTGACCAGCTCGGCCGTCTCGCCGGCCCCGCTCAGCTCGGGCCGCACGGTCAGCAGGTGCAGGCTCTTGTTCTTGTCCGTGGGGTGCTCGACGAGGCCACGGCCGGCCTTCTCGGGCACGTTGACCGCCGCGCGCCGGTTCACCATCGAGTCGGTCGGGTCGCCCAGGCGCAGCTCGACCCGGGAGCCGAAGAGGTCCCGGATCGCGGGGCGGAAGTCCATCCAGCGCGGGGCGCTCGTGACCACGTGGATGCCGTACGAGAGGCCGCGGGTGGCGATGTCGGTGATGACACCCTCGAGCTCGTCGTAGTCCTTGCGCAGCGTGGTCCAGCCGTCGACCACCAGGAACACGTCGCCGAACGGGTCGGTGTCGGCGCCGTTGTTGAGCCCGGCCTGGGCCGCGCGGCGCCGCCGGTACGACGACATGGAGTCGATGCCCAGCTCGCCGAAGCGGGCCTCGCGCTCGGCCAGCAGCGTGGAGACCTCGCCGACCGTACGCCGCACGCCGACCGAGTCGAGCCGTCCGTAGACGCCGCCGACGTGCGGCAGATCCTTGAGCGTGCCGAGCGAGCCACCACCGAAGTCGAGGCAGTAGACCTGCACCTCGGCCGGGGTGTGGGTCAGCGCGAGCCCGCAGATGAGCGAGCGCAGCGCGGTGGACTTCCCGGACTGGGCGCCGCCGACGACGGCCACGTGCCCGGCGCTGCCGCTGAGCTGCAGCCACATGACGTCGCGCAGCTGCTCGCGCGGCTTGTCGATCAGCGCGATCGGCACCTGCAGGGCGCCGTGCAGCTCGGGGTTGGCGAAGGCCAGACCGCGGACCGGGTCGACGGTCACCGGGCCGAGCAGCTCGTCCAGGGCGGCCGACTGGTTCAGCGGCGGCAGCCACACCTGGTGGGCCGGCGGGCCCTGCCCGTTGAGCCGGGCCACCATGACGTCGAGCAGGCTCTCGCCGGCCGGCGTCTCCTCGGGCACGGGCTTGGCCGGCTTGACCGGCTTGGGCGCGGGCACGTAATGGGTCGAGTAGGACAGCACCTGCGGCGCCGAGCCGTCGCGGGTCGCGCCGGGACCGCCGCTGCCGGCCTTGCGGAACGCCCCGGACACGTACGCGGCCTTGAACCGCACCAGCGGCTCCGTGCCGAACTTGAGGTAGCCGTGGCCGGGCGAGCGCGGCAGCTCGTACGCGTCCGGCACGCCGAGCACGGCCCGCGACTCCAGCGCCGAGAAGGTCCGCAGACCGATCCGGTACGACAAGTGGGTGTCGAGGCCGCGCAGCCGGCCCTCTTCGAGCCGCTGGCTGGCCAGCAGCAGGTGCACGCCGAGCGAGCGGCCCAGTCGTCCGATCTGGACGAAGAGGTCGATGAAGTCCGGCTTGGCGGAGAGCAGCTCGGAGAACTCGTCACAGATGACCAGCAGTGACGGCAGCGGAGACAGCGCCGCGCCGCCGGCCCGGGCCTTCTCGTAGTCGCGCAGGCTGGCGAAGTTGCCCGCCTTGCGCAGCAGCTCCTGGCGCCGGAGCAGCTCGCCGTCGATCGCGTCCACCATGCGGTCGACCAGCGGCAGCTCGTCGGCCAGGTTGGTGATCACGGCGGCGGTGTGCGGCAGCCGGTCCAGCGAGGAGAAGGTCGCGCCGCCCTTGAAGTCGACGAGCACGAAGTTCAGCGTCTCGGAGGAGTGCGTGGCGGCCAGCGCCAGCACCAGCGTGCGCAGCAGCTCCGACTTGCCCGAGCCGGTGGCCCCGATGAGCAGGCCGTGCGGGCCCATGCCGTCCTGCGCGGACTCCTTGAGGTCCAGCTCGATGGCGCCGCCGTCGGCGCCGAGGCCGATCGGCACCCGCAGCTTGTCCCGGTTGGGCCGGGGCAGCCAGGCCTGGGCGACGCTGAACGAGTCCGGGTCGCCGAGGTTGAGCAGCTCGGCCAGGCCCATCTCGGCGGCCATCGGGGTGTCGGTGGAACGCGACATGGCGGCCAGGCGCAACGGGGCCAGCCGGCGGGCGACGGCCTCGGCCTCCTCCTCGCTGAGCCGGTCCGGCGTGCCGACGTCCGCGGCGTGATCCATCGCGTACGTGTGCAGCTCGTGCCGGCCGCTGCCCGGCTTGACCTCCAGCACCAGCAGCGAGCGGTCCAGCAGCCGGGGCGGCACGTCGTCGAGGTCCAGCACCGTGACGCCGTCGATGCCGTCGTCGAGCTGGGTCGCGCCCTTGAGGTCGGCCCCGTCGAGCACGATCACCACGTGCGGGCCGTTGCCGCTGCTGCCGGCCGGGTTGAACCGCGGCCGGTTGCCGATCACGTCCTCGAGCAGCTTCTCCAGGTCGGGACCGGCGCTGGCGACGAGCCGGACCTGACCGAGCCGGTCGGTGCGCGACGGGTGCAGGTTGTGCGGCAGCCACTTGACCCATTCCCACATCGCGCGGCGCTCGGGACCGGCGCAGACGGCGATGATCAGGTCGTCCGGGGCGTGGAAGACCGCGAGCTGGGCCAGCACGGCCCGGGTCAGGGCGCGCGCGTCGGCCTCGCCGGTGGGACCCTGCCCGCGCATGAAGACCCGGGCGAAGCCGCGCAGCGAGACCGCCACCGGCAGGTCCGGGACCACCGAGTACGCGTCCAGGAACCGGCGCAGGGCGCCGGCGGTCATCGGCTCGAGATCCTCCAGCGGCCGGGTGACCGGCGGGATCAGCGGCGTGGCCAGGGTCTGCGGGCCGACGGCGAGCCGCACGACACCGAAGTCGGGGTCGGCCGAGCGGCGCTCCCAGACCCGGTGGCTCTCGGCGGTCGACCAGAGCTGCTGCGGGTCGGGGTGGCGGTAGAACAGGCCGATGCGCTGCTTGCTCGCGGTGTCGCGCACGCGCCGGCGCAGGCCGGACAAGTGCCGCAGATACTCCCGGCGGGCGGCCATCATCTCGGCCTTCTTGGGCCCGCCGCTGCCGCCGAAGGAGGTGGCCAGCATGGCCAGCGACGAGACGCCGAACAGGCCGCCGACCACATAGGAGAACGCGCCGCCGCCACCGCGGCCCATCATCATGGCCATCGCGACCGAGCCACCGAGCATCGGCAGCACCATCATCGCCTGGGTCCAGCGGCCGCCGACGGCCTGCGGAATCTCGGGCGGCGGATCGACGGCGAGCTCGCCGGTCGGGATCTCCGGCGCCGGCCGCCGGGCAGCCCGCTTGATCACCACCGTGCTCATACCGAGAGTGTCCCTTTCATCCGCAACCACCCGCCTTGCGCACATCATCCACTTTGGCGGGTGGTGGCTGTGCCCCGTCCGCGGGACCAGCGACCGGTCACCGCGCAGGGCTCATGGTAGGTAAAGTCCCCACCGTTCCGCAGCCTCCTCACCATCGATGGGAATAACGGCATGACCGCCTGCACCGAGCGCCGCCCGCAGGCCGCGGGCGACGGCCGCGACCGCGAGGGCCAGAAGGGCATGCGAAAGGTGGCGCTGCCATGAGTGTCGGCTTGGCCCGAGTCACGATCAGCGCGCCCCAACGGCGGGTGGACGTGGCGCTGCCCGAGCACGTACCGCTGGCCGAGCTGCTGCCCGAGGTTCTCCGGCATGCCGGTGAGGGCTTGGCCGACGACGGTGAGAAGCACGGCGGCTGGCTGCTGCGCCGCACCGACGGCGTCGCGCTGGCGACCGCCCAGGGCCTGTTCCCGCAGGGTGTGCGCGACGGCGAGGTGCTGCACCTGGTGCCGGCCCGGGACAACTGGCCCGAGCTGGAGTACGACGACGTCGTCGAGGCGATCGCCGAGGGCGCCCGGCGCCGCGGCACGATCTGGTCGCCGGCCTCGACCCGCACGGCCACCCTGGCCGGCTGCGCGGTGCTGCTGGCCATCGGCCTGCTCGCGGTACTCGCGGCCGGGCCGGCCTGGGGCGGCGCGGCCTTCTTCGGGCTCGGCGTCGGTCTGCTGCTCGCGCTGGCCGGCATCACCGCCTCCCGGGCGTACGGGGACGCGCGCGCCGGTGCGGTCCTCGGTGGCTGCGCGCTGCCGTACGCGTTCGTCGGCGGCGCCGTGCTGATCGCCTCCGGTGACCCAGTCGGTGTCTTCGCGCTGCTGTCCTGGGTCGGCGGCCCGGAGCTGCTGACCGGCTCGGTGGCGTTGCTGCTGGTCGCTGCCCTGGGCGCGGTCGGCGTGGCCGCGTCCCTTCGGGTCTTCACCGCCGGCATCATGATCGGCCTGTTCGGGGCGCTGACCGCCCTCGTCGCGCTGCTCACCTCGGCCGCCGGCGCCGCGGCGATCCTGCTCTCCGCGCTGGTCTGCGGCATCGGCGCGCTGCCGCTGCTGGCCATCCGGCTGGGCAAGATGCCGACCCCGCCGGTGACTCTGCCCACCGGCAGCGAGGCGGAGCAGAGCTTCACCGGCGCCCCGGCCCAGAGCTCGGCGATGGACGCGGCGCGGGAGCGGCCGGACCGGGCCCGGGTC
>NZ_JBSGFR010000010.1:0-204199 GCF_053603475.1 Actinoplanes sp. NPDC004185
CCGGCAACGCCACGCCGTCGAGTGCGGCATCAACCGTCTCAAACGTCACCGAGCCGTGGCCACCAGGTTCGACAAACTCGCCGTCCGCTACGAAGCCACCCTGCACATCACCGCCATCAACGAATGGCTACACGCACTTCGAGACGCGCCCTAGCAGAGGAAGAAGCGATCGAGGCCGCGGCGGGCGTTCACGGCCGAGTTCAAGGCCGAGATCATCGAGTTGTCTCAGCGTGGGGCCGCGCGGTCGGGCAGGTCGTGAGAGGAATTCGACCTGATTGAGACGGCGGTGCGGGCTTGGGTCAAGCAGGCCCGGCTCGACGTCGGCACCGCTCGGACGGGCTGACCAGCGACGAGCGGGCCGAGCTGGCCCGGCTGCGGTCGGAGTACGCCGGCTTCAGCGCGGGTCACCACGACTCCGGACCCAACGCGGCGGCCCGGCCGGACCTGATCGGCCGGGACTTCACCGTCAACAGCGCAGCAATCGACATTTGCTGGTGCGGTGACATCACTTTCATCAACACGTAGGAAGGCTGGTTGTATCTGGCCACCGTCATCGACCTGGCCTCGCGTCGGGTCGTCGGACGGGCCGTGGTCGACAACCTCAGGACCGTCCTGATCGACACGGCTCTGACCGACGTCCTCCGACGACGGCGACCCGGCCCCAGACTGCTGTTCCGTTCGACCGCGGCCGATACGTCAGCGCCCAGCACGCCCGCCTCGCGGGTCGCCACGGCATCCGGCTCTCGGTCGGCCGGCGCGCGCCACGCTGGGACAACCCGGTCGCCGAATCGTTCTTCGCCACCATCATGAGCGAACTCATCCACCGCCGGGCGTGGCCCACCCGGGCCGCCGAGAGGCAGGCGATCACCGATGGGGTACGACATGGAAGTCTGACAGAACCTATTAGATGAATGCGTGAGCACCTGATCTGTTACATGTCCGGTAGCGTTCTTCGCATCGCGAACTGCATGGCGAAGAAACGCACAGCAATTCGATAGCTACGTCGTGCGATGACTGGATCACAAAGGCGGCACCAGCTCCAAACAGGTGGATCGCAGATAGCCGCCCTCATCGGTACCGCTGCATACCTCAACGCCGTCTACGAGTGCCCTCACCGGGTGTGCGTCAGCGTCGAAGTCCCCATCGCGGGAGAGCTGACGTCGGGCGGTGATCTGCACGAACGACACCGCGTGCGGCTCAAGATTGACTCGCCAAGGCAGTTGCTGATCGGTGAGGGTCGTGGTCGTGGCGCGTGCCGGGTCAGCGTATTGGATGGTCACTCGCCCCTTCCCCGACACTTCGTACGTGACCGCAGCAACTCGCGGCGCTTTGCTTTGCTCGGTGGCGAACGGTCGCAGCGACCCGACCTCGGGGGCGGAATGCCGTCGCCATACCCAGACGACGGCCGCCGTGACCAACATCAGGACGGCGGCGGTCCCGACGACCGTCCTGTAGCGGCGGCGCTGCCGGAACTCCCGATCGCGTGTCCTAGCTTCCACCGGCTGTCCCCTCGTCTGCGTCCTGCTGATCGGAGACATGATCCATGATGACGAAAGCTGCGCGCCCAGGGATCGACACGACCCTCTTCATCTGGCCGAAGTCATACGTAGACAGACGGCCCGATGGGTGTATCGACGAATTGGACGCAGCCCGGGTAGATGACGTGGTCGACCAAGACACCTGTCGTCGACCTGAGAGACTCCGCGCTGACTTATCCAGCCACGATCCCGTGCCCATCACGCTGGTAATGGTCGAACCGTGACGTGCGTTCAACCAGCGTCGCTACGGCGGACTTGCCGCCCTCGCCAATGACGAGGTCACCCTCCCCATGGCGTGCTGCTGATGATCCCGCGCTGCCCACTACGTGATCCATGCGTTATCGACGGTCCTGGCGTTGGTCAACCTTGCCTGGCACCGGCCGACAGAGGCCCGGGCCTGGCAACGCCACGAAGCCAAAAATTCCGGCACAAAACGACGCCGCAAGCCGGCCGGGACCTCGGCTGCTGGCGCCGCTTCGACGTCACTCTCCGCACTTCGTGGATCGCTTCAAGAACACGCAGCGGCCATGACCATCGTCCCGCTCGCCGCTTCCGACGTGCAGTGGGGTGGTCGACGCCTGTCATCCATCAGGGATGAGGGGCGCGGACGAGACATCCCGCATCGTTCGATGCATGGCCACCGCGGCATCTTTCCTCGGATGAGTTCTCCGGGTGGGTGCCAGCGGGCGACTGATGACAAGGGAAGGGAGGCCGCGCCATGGCGAAGAAGTCGAAGAAGGACAAGAAAGGCAAGAAGAACAAGAAGAAGTGACCGGGTGCGCCGACGGCGCGTCCGCGTGCGGCCGGTGCGGCACCCTCAGGGATGCCGCACCGGCGCGTGTCGCCGTCGACTTCCCGGGTACGCGCGGGCACGGCGCATCCAGCATTCGCCTCAGTGCTTGGACCGCAGCTTCCGGAAACCCTTGGACAGCTTCGCCTGCGTCTTCGGGTCCTTGGCCTTGCGCATCATCTCCTTCTCGAGTTCCTTCGCCTTCGGCGACTTCGCGGCCTTCTGCATCCTGCTCATGAGCTTTCCCACGAGGCCTCTGCCCTCTTCTCCGACGCACTCAGGTGCGCGTGCAAGTCACTGTGGGGCGCGTCTTGCGTACCCGCCTCATCCAGCCCGGATGACCTCGGCGCGGTCAGCGCCGCGGAACAGCCCACGCCGCTCAGGTCGCGGCCCGGCGCCGCGCCGGTCGCCAGACCTTCAGCCGACTCTCGGCCTTCCTCGCGCGGCGACCTCGTTGATCAGGGGATTGTCCAGCTTGGAGGGTACGGATCCAGGCGCGTGCAGCACCGCGAGGACCGCTTGGCCGATCGCGTCCGTCGTCGTGAACTGGGCCGGATAGAGCCGCTTGATGAGCGGGTAGAACGGCGGGAGGATCGTGTAGACGACCCGTTGCGCTCGGGTGGCCGGGCGCGCGCCCCGGCTCGGGCGGATGAAGCCCGGGCGGAGGATGAAGACGCGGGAGTGCAGCGTTGTCAGGGCTTCTTCGGCTCGGCCCTTCACCCGGATCCACATGGTTCGGCTGTCGCTGTCGGCACGGTTGGCGGAGATGTGGACGAAGAGCCCGTCCGGATTGTTGCGCTGTGCGGCCTCAGCCGCGGCCACGGCGAAGTCCTGCGTGATCCGCTTGTACTGCGGCTCGCTCAACCCCACCGAGGGGGTGCCGAGGCAGAAGAGCGTGGCACCGGCTGCGGCGAACACGCTGTCGAGTTCGTCGTAGCGGGTGAAGTCCTGGCGCATGACCTCACGCAGCTTGGGATGACGGCGTCCGGTGCTTCGGCGCGATATCGCCGTCACGCCCTCGACCGAGGGATCCTCCAGCAGTGCGGTGAGGACACCGTGTCCCACCATTCCGGTCGCTCCGAACAGCACCACGAACATCGCAGTCTCCTAGGCGTTGACGTAGCCGGGGATGCGGGCCCTGATTTTCCGCATTTCGGCCTCGTCCGAGATGCCCTGGAAGTCGTACCGGGGCGTGTAGGGCCCTTCCAGCGACGCGATCTCCGCATCGGTCAGCTGGATGTCCAGCGACGCGACCGCGGCGTCGATCTGGGCGGTCGTGTTGGCGCCGACCAGCGGCGCGGTGACCACGGGCTGGTGGTGCAGCCAGGCCAGCGCGACCTGGGCCCGGTCGACCCGGCGCTCGGCCGCGATCGCGCCGACCGCGTCGATGACGGCCTTGTTCGCGGCTTCCTGCGCCGGCGTGTACAGCAGGTCGGCGTAGGAACCGTCGGTCTCCGCGCGGGCAGTGGCCTTCGCGTCGTCCCAGACCCGCGCCAGCCGGCCGCGGGCCAGCGGGCTCCAGATGATCGTGCCGACGCCCTCGTCCAGGCACAGCGGGATCATCTCGCGCTCCTCCTCGCGCGCCAGCAGGTTGTAGTGGTCCTGCATCGTGACGAACCGGGCCCAGCCGTGCTGCTTCTGCAGGTTCAGTGCCTTGGCGAACTCCCAGGCGTGCATCGACGACGCCCCGAGGTAGCGGACCTTGCCCGCCTTGACCAGGTCGTGGAGGGCTTCGAGGGTCTCCTCCCACGGGGTCGCCCGGTCGTTGCGGTGGATCTGGTAGAGGTCGATGTAGTCGGTGCCGAGCCGCCGCAGGCTGTGCTCGACCTCGGTCATGATCGCCTTACGCGAGAGGCCGCTGCCGTTGGGTCCCGGGCGCATCGGGTGACGCAGCTTGGTGGCGATCACCACCTCGTCCCGATCGGCGAAGTCGCTAAGTGCGCGGCCCAGGATCTCCTCGCTGGATCCGTACGAGTAAAGGTTGGCGGTGTCGAAGAAGTTGATGCCGGCGTCCAGGGCGTGCTTGATCAGCGGACGGCTGGTCTCCTCGTCCAGCGACCAGACCGGGTGCCCGCGCCCGGGGTCGCCGTAGGTCATCGCGCCGATGGCGACCGGTGACACGTCCAGGCCGGTGGTGCCGAGCTTGATGTAGCGCATGCTGCTCCTCTATCGTTGTGGAGAGGTCTCCACTACCGTACTGGAGACCTCTCCAGATAGCAAAGAGGGTGGCATGGTCCGTTCCGACGCTCGCGCGAACAGAGCCCGCATCCTGGCGGCCGCCCGCCAGGCTTTCGCCGAGGACGGTGACACCTCGATGAACCAGATCGCCCAGCTGGCCGGGGTGGGCCCGGGCACCCTCTATCGCAACTACCCGTCACGCGAGGCGCTGGTCCTGGCCATCTACCAGGACGAGGTCGACCAGCTCACCGGCTCGGTGGCGGATCTGCTGGCCACGCTGGCGCCGCCGGAGGCACTGCGCCGCTGGACCACCGACCTGGTCGACGCCATGCGCAAGAAGCACGGCTTGGGCGACGCGCTCAGCCCGATGGCCCACAAGACCATCTCCGAACAGACCTACGGTCCGGTCATCGAGGCGATCACCCGGCTGCTCGACGCGGGCAAGCACGACGGCACGATCCGCTCCGACGTCGAGCCCGGCGACTTCCTCCAGCTGACCGGTGCCCTCTGGCGGGCCGCACCGGACCGGACGCAACCCATGCTGGCCCTGATCCTCGACGGGCTCAGCGCCCACCGGCATCGCAGCTGAGAATGACCCGTCAGGGCAAGTCTCGGGTGAGCACAGTCGCCGCGCGCGGGCCATACCCCCTCCTCCGAGAGCTGGGACTCAGCGGGGCGAGTGCAGGTGACCGACATCTGTGACCGGGTCGCGCTTGCTGCGGATCCGGCCGCCCCGCTATACGTAATGCTGCCGACGGTGGGCCTCGGCCAGATGCTCGAGACCGACCGCCGAGACAGCGACGAACAGCGACCGGCAAATGACGCAAGACGAGAACGTCGACGACCTCGGCCGGCTCATCATGCAACTCCGTGACGGCCGTGAAGACTGCGTTTCCCTACTGATCGGAAACCGAGCGCGACCGGAGTCACCAAGTGCAGAAGACGCGCCGAGCGCCGCACCCGGTGACGAATTTATCTTCATCGCAAGTCGGCGTGTGCGGCAAGGCGTTGTCGAGGACGACCGGAATCCGGCCCTTTGAAGGAAGGCCGGTCCGAGCCGTTGACTGCGTTCTCGTTTCGCCGTCCGGCGTAAAAGTAGCCCTTCAGCTCGAAAAGCTAGACTCAGGCAGATCTCGCGTCCACTTCGTAGGAAAACGTGAGTGGTCCAACGGTCGATCACAACGACAAGGCCTCTCCCGAAGCCCGGTCCAAGACCCGCAGTGATTCCACGCCACCCGGGCCGCCACTCGTCCGTAGCGCTGTCAAGTGGGCACTCATGAAGAGTTGCCACGCCTGTTGAGCCACACCCCGCATGACGTGCGCCTCCACCCACCGGCGTACGGCGATTGCGGCCGAAGGCCTGGCGGTGAATGTCCATTCAGGCAGGCACATTGATCCCCCGGAAGGTGGATGGGTTCCGCGTCGACCGGCTGCGACAGTGGTATCAACCCGGGTAGCGCTCTTGATCTATATGTCGGGAGGGTTGATGCGCAACGATTTGTTCAGCTTGTACGAACCGAACGAATCGGGCAGTGGGCCACGCGAATGGCTGATTTCCTCCGACGAGCGCGACCGCATCGAAGATCAATTCTTTCGGGTCCGCAGCGGCACCGTTCCGCTGCTCAACGAACATGTTCTGGTCCGGCAGTGCTTCGACCCCCGCGGTAATGATCAGATTCGAGCCGAGATCAGCGCGGGGCAATGGTTGAGTCACCGGCTCTCGAAGCGGAACTATCCGCACTGGCTGAGTCGACTGGTCGCCTTCAACCAGGACGGAGACCGGCCGGCGACCACGGTGTTCACCCTGCGCGGTGAATCCCTGGACGCCTTGCCACCGGACAAGTTTCCCTTTCGCGAGCAGCGGTTGTTGGTCGCGGCCCGGGAAATCCTAGCCGCCGTCGAGGCACTGGAGGTGGCCGGTGTGGTGCACGGGCGAATCAGTCCGGAGACGGTGCGTTGGGACGACAATCAGATCCAGCTGGTCGACTTCCGGCGAGCCGCCCGGATCGGGGAGCAGCGTCAAGCATTCCGGCGCGACGACCGCTGGGCGTCGCCGGAGCAGCAGCTGGGTGACGGCGTGTCCCATCCTGGTGACGACGTCTTCGGTGCTGCGTTGCTGATCTTCAAATTGGTCACCGGCGAGGACCCAGGGACACCGGCGGAGATGCGCCGGCGACTGGAGGCCCGGCCGGGTTCGATGCAGCGGCTGTTCGCCGGGGTATTCGCGGACTTCGCTACGGAGCGGCCCTCAGCCGGGGCAATGCTGGCCCGGCTGCCGGGCGCGACCATGAGTGTGCCCGGCGCGGCTCGTCCGGCGCGGGATCAGCAGGCTCGCGCCCGCTTCCGGGAACTGGAGCGAAGAAAGAACGACTATGTCCGCCGCCAGCAAGAGGCAGCGCGGCAGCAGCAGATAGCCCGCCAGCGGGAGGCAGCGCGACAGCAGGATATAGCCCGCCGACAAGAGGAAGCGCGGCGAGAGGCTGCCCGGCAGCAAGAGGCGGTGTGGCAGCAAAAGGTCCAGCAGCGAGCGCTAGGACAGCAGCGGGACCCAGGGCGGCGGCAGACGTCAAGCGAGCGACCGGGGCAGCCGGGAACCACGCGTTACCCACCGACCGAAGCGCGGGGGCAGGGAGTGCGCCAAGGGCGACCGACATCGTACGGCCGGTCCGCGCCGACCCAGGCCCCGCACCGACCATCGAAGCTGCCGATGCAGCGACCTGCGGGGTCGCCGGGCCGGCGGGTCGAGCCCCAGGAGTACGGCACAACGCGGCCACCAGCGCTGCAGCGAAATTTCGAGGAACTGGTGATCGCAGCGATGGATCTGCCACCGTGGATACGGGCGGCCGGGGCGGTCATCGTGATCGTGATCGGCATCGCCGTGGTCGCCCTGATCGTCGGGTCGGGCTCATGACCGCCCCGGCTGGACGGTCGCCGAGGATCCGCTGCCCTATCTGCCTCACCATGATTGACTGGTCGGCGACCGAGTCGGTCGTCATCGACGACCGAGGTGGGGTCATCCCGGTCAGCGAGCTGCCGAGCGACCAGGCGATCCGGGCCAGCCAGGCGCACTCAGCGGTACGCATCTGCCCAGGTTCGTCGCCGCAGCACCGGCTGCCCGACGACTACGGTTCGTTCGGCGAGCCGATCGTGCTGGGAGTGGTCGGGAACAGCTTGGCCGGCAAGACCCACCTGCTGGCGGCGATGGTCGGCCAGATGCTGAACGTCGATCGGATGGACATCCTGGGGCTCGAGGTACGCCCACTGGACCAGGGACTGCATCAAAGGTTCCAAGCTGACTTCGTGGACCCGTTACTGACCGGGCGGCGCCAGCTCGATGCGACCCCGATCGGCCGGCCGAATGCACTCACCTACGCGGCGGAGATCCACAGCCGGCACAGCGGCAGGTCGCACGCGCTCGCCTTCTTCGACGTCTCCGGCGAGCAGTTCCTCAGCGGCCAGGGCAACGACTTCATCCAGGCCGTCACCTCGCTGATCTTCGTGGTGGACGCGACCAACGTTCCCCCGCTGGTCACGGGCCGGCGTGAGGTACCCCCGGACGGCACTTTCGAGGTGGTGCTCCAACGGCTGGAACTGCAGTACAGAACCGATGCCGGCCGTGGCGGTGGCTTTGTTCCGCTGCCGGCCGCCCTGGTCGTGAGCAAGGCCGACCACCTGACCTTCGACCCGGACCAGCCGATCCGGCGCTGGTTCGCCGGCCCGGATGACGACCTCGACCTGACCACGGTCGATCAGGAAAGCGAGGACGTGTATGCGTTCCTCGCGACGCGCGGGGCCGGCGCCTGGCTGTCGCCGGTGCAACGCCTGCTCGACGTGAGCCTGCACTATGCCTCGGCCACCAACTGCGACCCGGTGGACAACGTCTTCCCGGCTCGGCGGTTCCGCCAGCGTCGGGTCTTCAAGCCGCTGCTCACCCTGTTACACAAGCAGAACATCGCGCTGAGCGAGGTGGCATGAGCATCGATCAGGTGGTGTTCCTCTGGTCGCGCCGATCATTGACCGGCCGGATCGGCGTCGGCCCGGTCGCCTCTTCGCTCCCGCAAAGGGAGCTGGTGAGCTGGGAGGAGAGGCTGCAGCCGAACGTCTGGGCGAGCCGGCGGGAGCTCCCTGCGAAGGAGGCGGACCTCCTGTACCTGGTGTACGGCCCGCAGGCCGTCGTGATGCACCGCCTCAGCGTGGCCGACGAGCACGGTCGGGCCGGTTCCACGGTGACCCACTGCCTGATCGGTGCGGCTCGTGAACTGGGTCCGCTGATCGCCGCCGGCTTGTACGACTGGAACGGCTGGTGCCGGGACCCGCAGCCGCTGCCCGCAAGTGGTGAGCTCGACCGGATCGACTTGCGACAGCTCGGTGACGCGGCCCGCAGAGGACTGGCCAACGCCCGTACGGTGTTGGCCGGCCTGCCGCGGGCCGAACTCACCGCGGTCGTTGCGGCGCGGCTGGCCGACCCGGGTGCCCGGCTGGCGGTGATCGACCCCGATCTGCCGGCGACCGTGCTGATCGCCGGGACGGTCGCAGTGACCACCGACGTGCTGGCCGAGCCGGTCACGTTCTCGACCGGGCAGGACAAAGACCCCGGTCCAGAGCAGCCGCGAGTGGTGGTCGCCGGGGCGCGGATGGCCGCTGACCTGAACGGCGCCGGGTTCCGCCGGGTGCCGCCCTCGGGCGACGCCGAGATGGACCAGCTGGCCGCCACTATGGTCGCTGCGTACCTCGACGCCAGCTCGGAACGGCTGAGCGAGCTGCGACCTGTACGGCCGCTCCGCTCCGCGCAGGAAGTTGGCCCGTGGCTGAGCCAGCTCCGCCTGGCGCCCAACGTCTTCGGCCGCGCCGACGCGGTGGTCCGACGCATGGTCGCCGGCCGGCTGAGTTCCGCGGAGGCCGACTACCTGAAATCTGTCTCCGGCCGGCAGGCCACCCGGCATGAGCTGACCCGTGCCACCACCACGGAACTAGCTGAGTGGGCTACTCAAAACCTTCTGTCCGGGGGTGATCACGAGACGTTGGCACTGTTACGGTCCGAGCTGGTGGAGCGGCTGTTCGCCGGGGTGGCGGCGCGCCAGCGGGTCGACGACGTAGCCGACGCGCTCACCACCGCCGAAACCGAGCACTCCTTGATCCAGGACCGACTCGACCGAGCACTACGGCAACTGCCCGAGCGGGCTGACATGCCGGCGATCATCGATCTCCTGCATGCCGCATCGCTGGCCGGACTCTCCCGTGGCGAGCTGTACGAGCAGACGCGGGCCATGCTCCATGGCCATGACCCGGTCGAGCTGTTGCGGGCGGTACAGGCCTACAGCGACCTCAATCCGACCCTGACCTGGCTGCTGTTGAACATTGCCCTGGACCAGGCCACGAGCCGCCGCGACGAGAAAGGAATGCAGCGGCTCTTGCAGCAATTCGACTGGTTCATGACTGTGGTCTCGGCCGTCGAACCGGACTCGGAACTCCGCGCCTGCCGGCTCTATCACCAATTGCTGAGCCGGGCTTTCGGCGGCCGGATCAGACAGCGCTCTCAGATGGTCCAGATCCTGAACGAAGTGCCGCCGCATCGACCTGCCCCTTTCCTGGCAGCTCTCTACTACAGCGCCGAGGGCGACGTTCAGCGTACCGTCCATGAAGCACTGGCCCGGGCCTACCTTCGCGAGCGTGGTCTGTCCGGGGTGTCACCGGATGACCTGGCCGGGCGGCGCCCGACCGAGCGAAAGCCCAGCCCGGTCCCAGTGCATCCGGGGGAACCGGCTCTGTATCGCCCCTCGGAGAACCGACCATGACGCAGAGCCGTTCAGTTCCAGCCGTGTCGCGCCGCCTACAGGCCTGCTCCTCGAGGATCGCGAAGCTCGCCCGGCACGCCGACCGCGATTCCGGGCAGGTGTTGACCGACCTCAGCACCCTGCTACGCATGGAACCGGCCGGGCTGGTGGGTGTCGACCTCGCCCAGTTCTACCCGCCGGACACCCTGCTGCCCGATCTCGAGCTGCCCAATCAGAAGCTGATCACCCGGCTGCTGGTCGGGCTCCGTGACGGTCTGGTTTTCCTGCCGGTGGCGGTCACCTGGGTGTTCCTGTCCCGGGCGTTCGGCAAAGAGATTCCCGAGGGACAGACCTTCCTGGCGGCCTGGGGTCCGGAGCTGACCACCACGGCGATCGTGGTGAGCGTCGCCGTCTTCCTGGTCATCGTGGCGACAGTCGGCCTGCACGTCTGGGACTGGTGGATCGACCGCGAATGCTCCCGCGCCGACCTGCGGGAGCAGCTGCGCCAGGAGTTGGCCGCCGCCTCAGTCGCGCTGGCCGAGGACGCCCGGCATCTGCAGCCCGTACCGGCCGCCGACATCCAACGTCTCGGCTACTTCCTGGGCACCTCGGTCGAAGCTCTGCAAGCCGAGCTGAGGCGCACCGGGGAGCAGCTGAAAGCGGCGTTAGACACGGGCCCGGCCAGCAGGTTCGCCGAGGCGCTGGCGGGCTGGAGCAAGGCCGCCGACCAGTTCAGCACGATCGCGCCGACACTCGTCGCGCCGGCCGAGATGCTGGAGGACTTCGTCCGTATCCGCAAAGAGCTGACCGAGGAAAACCTGCGAATGATGGAGCGCCTGGGCGCCCTTGTTGCCCAGGTGCAGGACAGTACGGCCGCACTGGGCCAGGAGTCGCAGGCCCATCACGGGGTGGCCGGACGGGTGCTTGAGATGACCCGGCAGATGGGTCACGCCATGGAGGACTTCGTCGAGCAGTCGATGTTGATCAACCAGGCCAGCGACCGGGTGTACGACATGCTGCAGCGCCAGGTCGGTGCCTTCGGTCCGGTTCCGATGGCTGAGTCGCCGGCTCAACCGCCCAGCGGGCCGGCCACCAACGGCCAGGACGCGCCGTCCGGGCCGACGTTCAATGACGAGCAACCGCTCGAGAATGTCTTCTGGCCAGACCCTCGCGGTGACGACAAATGACCACGCGCAGCGGGGCCGCCCATCTCGCCGGCTGGGTGTTCGCCGACCTCACCCTGGTCGTGCTGCTGATCGTGCTGGTGATGACGCCGCCCCGGCCCGTTGCGCAGGGCGCCCATCCGGCCCCGAGTAAACCGCCGACCGCCGCGCCCAGCGCCGAAGCGACGCCCCAGCCTAGCAAGGCCGAGCCCAGTCAGCCGCCGGTCCTGCAGCTGGACGAAGTACCCAAGATCAGAATCAGCGTGCCGAACGCCGACTTGGTGGCCGGCGGTACGCGAGCCTCGGCAGCTGCGAACAAGCTGACCAGCGAGCTCAAGGCGAGCCTGGCTGCCCAGGGCCTGACCAAGCGGCAGGCCGGACTGCTGCTCACGTTCGGCGCGGCGCCAACGGCCAACTTCCAGGGTGGTGTCGCCCGGCGTTCGGCCGAACGGGCCAACCAGGTGATTCTGCGGCTGCAGGGATTCCGCACCGCCAAGACCCGGGCGTACTGGACTTATGCCCCGGCACCCGCGTTCGTCGAAATCGAAATTTTCTTCTTCGATGAGTGAGCCGCCGATGACCGAGCCCAGCTTCGACAAGGCCGTACGGTCGGGTGGGTTCATCCTGCTCGGTGAGCTGTTTCCGGACCGGGTGAGCGCCCAGATGCTGCTGGACGGGCTCGGGATCAAGATGGCTCAGTTGCTCACGTTCGGCACCCCGGACATCGGCGGCTGGTGGTGGGACGTTGGCTGGAAGATCAAGCTGGGCCTGTTCGCGAACGTTCAGGTGGCCGACCTGTTCGCGGCCGCGCGGACCCGTTTTCCCGACAGCGCGGAGTTGCGCCGGCTACTGGCGGCGACAGGACCCACCACAGTGGTGTTCCTGCTCGCGAACCCGGACGGGCGCAACCGCCTCGACGTGGAGGTACGCGAGGTGGACGCCGTCCGCCGCGAGCACCCGGAGCAGCTCGCCGTTCAGGTCAGCCACGCCACCCGACTACGTGACCTGATTCGGGTGCTGGCCGACAGCCGGCTCGACATCGTCCACTTCGCCGGGCACGGCACCCGGGACGGCCGGCTGGTCCTCGATGGTCCGAACGGTGGTCAGCCGGTGGCAGCCGCCGACTTCGCCCAGCTAATGGTGGCTGCGGGCCATCCCCGGTGCATCGTCTTCAGCTCCTGCTTCAGTGGCACCTACCTGCCGTTGTTGCGGGGCAGCGCCACCCACGTCATTGGCTGCGACATCGCACTGAGTGACAAGTGTGCAGTCGACTTCAGCGCGGCTTTCTATCGCTGTCTGGCCGTGGGCCGTCCGGTACCGGACGCGTACGCGTACGCGGTCGCGGCGATGCGAGTCGGCGGATGTGCTGCGCCGATGCGGATCTGGGGGGCCGAACAATGACTCCCGAGGAGGTCAGCGCGATGCTTCGCCGCTTCGAGCAGGCGCGGGAGCAAGCCATCACCCAGGCAATCCAACCGGACGGCACCTCAGTGACGTCCACCCTCTGCGACTGGTTCAACCGGGACTGCGAACAGTGCGGCCACACCTTCCGGGAGGGTGACAGGGTGCGGGTCACCCGGACGCCGGACGGCACAGAGCTGATCTGGCACCTCGACCCGCTGCTCAACTGCGGCGGCGGCGTGCCGCCGGCAGAGGTCGCGACAGATGCGTTGACGGCCCGGTTCCACCAGGCCATGGACGAGGCCGTAAAGCCGCCTGAGCATCTGCGCCTGCATCGGCTGACGCCTGGCGATCCCCTGCTGCGCTTCGGTGCCGGTGGCCGGCCGACCTGCCTGCAGTGCACTGACACCTTCCGGACATTCGAGGTGGTGGTGCGGTGTCCCTGCGGTGAGCTGGATACGTGTCAGGTAGCGCTGCATCGTGATCCGCAGCGCGGCCTGCCCTGCTTCGACGAGCACTGGCCCGATCTCACAGTCGACTACTGCCCGCTCAAGAAACGATTGGTGACCAGATGACCGATCGGTTCACCAGGCACTCCGGCATCCCGGGCTGGGATCAGCAGGCGCTGGCCGGCGCCCGCGTCGTTGTCGTCGGCGTCGGCGCGCTCGGCAACGAGGTGTCCCGCCTGCTCGCGCTCGCTGGAGTTGGCGACCTGTTGATCTGTGATCACGACACGGTCGAGGAGTCCAACCTGAGCCGCTGTTCGCTGTTCCGGACGGCGGACATCGGCCGTCCGAAGGTCGTGGCGGTCCGGGATGCGCTCACCGAGCTGGGGCCGGCAACCACGGTTGAGGCGCGGGCTGCACCGTTGCAAAGCGGCATCGGTATCGGCGAGTTGCGCGCCGCCGACCTGGTGATCAGTTGCCTGGACAGCCGGGCGGCGCGGATGCACCTGGCCCGGCGGTGCGGATTGGCCGGCGTCGGCCTGTTGAACGCCGGCACGGCTTCCTGGGGTGGCGAGATCACTTGGTATGCGGCCGGGGACTCGTGCTACTCGTGCGGGATGACCGCCGGACAGCGGGCCGAGGACGACCCGGTGACCGGCTGCGCTGCGCCGCCGCCTGGCCTGCCCGCCTCGGCCCCGATCTCCGCTCTGATCGGCTCGTGGCAGGCGACAGCCGCGATCCGGTTGCTCTGTGGGCTGCCGGTACCCCGGACGGTCACCCGGATCGACGACGGCTTCGACGTGCACACCGTGGACCGCGACGGGATCGACCCGGACTGCCGCTGGCACGAGCCGATCAGCCCGGAGAAGATCCGCCCCACCGGGCTGAGTAGCCGCGCGACCGCGGGTGAGCTGCTGGCCAAGGTGGGCCCGGCCCAAGACGTACTGACGTACGGGATGTTCCCGTCGGCCGGCGGTGGCCTCGCCCGATCCCGAGTGCTGGCGCAGGCGAAGCCGGAGGCAAGCCTGGCAGATCTCGGCGTCGCACCCGGCGAACTGCTCGAGGTGACGGCCGCTGACCACGATTATTACCTGCAGATCGACGGTTATTGGTGAGGGGACGCATGTCCACCAGGAACGATGAGATGCGCCACCGAGTGGTTGCGATTCTCGCCCAGATCTTCGAGCGATACCCGGAGGCGAGGAACTTCTTGATACGGGAGTGCGACTTCGACGAGAAATCGGTTCCGTCCCAACATGCCTTCGACAACGGAGACTTCTGGGAGCGGGCCTACACATTGGCGAAACTGGGAACGACCAAGGACGGATTGGCGGGTTTCGCCGCGGCGGTACTGAAACGGCTGCCGAGCAACGCGGTCATTCAGGAGTTCTACGACTTTGCCGCCGGAGCACCGGCCGCGGAGGAGGACGACACCCCGCCGCCCCGTGTCTCCGAAGCCGGCACGGTGCGCCGCCCGAGCTGGCGTGGCCAGCAACCACCGGCTGGGCCGGCCGGGAAGTTCAACGTCGTGGAGATCTTCGGCAGCGACGACTACACGCTGATCTTCCAGACCGTACTGGCGGCCGACCCCGGGTACCAGGTGTGCTACACGGCCCACGAACAGTTCGGAGCGGTGGTCCGGGACCGCACGGTGGCCGACCGGATCGCCAGGGACCTGCGCCACCACTCGGAGATCACCGTCCAGTTCAACGTCTACGACACCCGGCCGTATGCCTTGTTCGAACTGCGGCTGATCGGGCCGGACCGGCAGGAGTTCGCCCTCAGCGCGGAGCCGAGCACGACCCTTGTCGAGGAGATCCCGGCGATGGTCCTCGAGCAGTACACCGACGGCGGGCAACGCGGCTCGCGGATCCGTACCGTAGTCGACCTGCTGGAGCCCGCACCAGGGCGTGGTCGCCGACGGCTCGATCCCAAGCACACCCTGCACGAGGCGGGGGTGGTGGACGGGAGCACCTTGCAGGTCTCCACCGAGGTGATCGCGGGGGCACCGCGGAACGCGGAGCGGGCGCTGGCCCGGGCCCGCAATCAGATCCGCGACTTCGCCCGAGACCAGAAAGAGTTCATCCTGCTCGACCAGCGTCCGCGCGGGCTGCCCCGAGAATACGAGGCCGAGCTGCGGGTCCCCGGTATCGAACGCCTCGAGCAGGGCGAACGGCACCCTACGAAGCGGCATCAGCTCACGATCCACCTGCCGGCCGAGTATCCGGACACGGCGCCGAAGGTCTTGTGGCAGACCCCTATCTACCACCCGAACGTCGGCACTCGCTCGGTGCCGGGCCAGCGGGAACCGCTGCGCATACTTTGCCTCGGTTTCCTCGAGAAGCACTACGAACCGAACCTCGACCTCGGCTACCTCTGCCAAATGATCTTGGACGTCGCTCGATGTCGTAACTATTCACTTCCCGACGAGCTGGATCCCGATACCCCTGGCGAGTTCGACACGGAGGCCCTGACATGGTTCATGAGCGAAGATGGTCAACGGATGATCGAATCCATCGGCGGCCTCTCCGTCGCGGACCTCATCCGCTATCAATACGGCGACCGGGACTCCCGACGCCGGCGGACGCACCGAATATCCAGGGCCGGTTCGGAACCGCGATGACCCGCTGGGTGGAGCTCTATCGCGGCCTCGGCCGCACGTTTCACACGCGACTGGAACTCAACCAGACGCTGGTCGAGGCTGCACTACAGGACATGGAACGCGACGGCCGCCCGGAGGTGCCGGTCGCGCTGGCGATGGTCTGCGAACCCGATCGCGGGCGGGTGGTGCGGGACCCGGCGGTGGTCAACGGCGACGCCGACTTCGGCAGCGTTGTCGTGGTTGCCCGGCCGCCGGCCGGCAAGGTCATCCGGGCCGACGGCACGGTCGAGACCTCGCAGATTCAGTATCGTCGCTATCTCAGTGAGCTCTTCGGCCCCTACCTGCAAGAGCGGCTCCGCCAGAGCGATCCCGGTGAGCAGTACTGGGAGTTCCGGATCACCTCCGACGACCCGGGGGAACTCAGCCGCCCGGCTCCGGATGTCGACAACACGGTGGAGGTGACGGTCGGCCGGCCGCGGGCCCGGCAGGCCCGGATCCGGCGGGTCGACGGCCCGGAGCTCACCACCTTCGACCCGGCCGAGCACGGCATG
Source organism: Actinoplanes sp. NPDC004185 (assembly GCF_053603475.1). NCBI lineage: Bacteria > Bacillati > Actinomycetota > Actinomycetes > Micromonosporales > Micromonosporaceae > Actinoplanes > Actinoplanes sp. NPDC004185. The sequence continues at coordinate 16,444 of NZ_JBSGFR010000010.1, forward strand.
GATCCGGCCGGCGTGCGAGAGATGAACGTCGTGCTCACCCCCGAGGTGTACCAGCAACTGGCGCACACGTTGCCGCTTTCCGACACAATGGAGACCGGCGGATTCCTGATCGGCACCGCGCACACCTTGACCGGCCGGCCGGACGCACACCTGGTCCGGATAACCCAGGTGATCCCGGCCGAGAAGACCGGTGCCAGCGCCACCCAGTTCACCTTCACCCCGGACTCGTTCGCTGGCCTCAACGACCAGCTCGACGCCGGGAGCGACCAGGTGCTGCTCGGTTGGTACCACAGCCATCTGTTCTCGGCCTCCGGCAAGCTCGTCCTCTCGCAGAGCGACGTCGGCCTGCATTTCCGGACCTTCCAGCGGCCCTTCCAGGTCGCCGGGCTCATCAACTACACGTTCCGAGAGCGCACCGTGCGGTTCTTCGCGCGGCAAGGCGAACAGATGCGGGAGACCCCGTACTGGGTGGAGGACGAGAATGCTCGATACCGCCTTGAACGTGCTGGCGGCGATCCGCGATGACCGCCCACATGCGTTGCCCACTACGCTGATCGGCGCTCCGCAGGAGCTGGCCCGCCCGTCCGCCGAGGCCCGGCTCGCGGTGGGCCGGGCCGCGGCCGCCATCGCCGCGCGCCTGCGCTTGGCGAGTCCTCCATTTGGCGATCCCCGCCCTGCCGGCGTGGACGGTCTGATTCTGGCCGTTCTTGTCGCGGTACGCGGAGATCCGCTCCTGAACGTGCCCTGGCCGCGGCCGGGCTGGTCAGACCCGGCCTGGGATCTGGTGCTGAGATTCGGTCTGGCCGACAAGACCCTCTGTGATCCGCTCGCTGGTGTCGAGGTGTGTGCCGCCCTGCGCCATGGCTCGCCGCTGACCGGGGTGCTCGATCACCCGCGCCCCGCCGACCGCACCCCGTGTCTGAGACTTGTCACCGACCGGCTGCTGCCCACCAGGGACGGGCGCCAGCTGGTGACCCGCATCTGGGCCCAGGTGCCTCGCGGCGTCGCTCAAGCCGAGTGGCGCGGCTGGGCGCTCGACGTCTTGCAAGGTGACGATCGGCAGCACGACTTCGTGCTCGACGTCTACCGAACCGCCCGGACCTGGTACGCCTCGGCGCACGACCACGCGCTGGTGGAGATGAGGCAGCGGCTGATCGCCTCGGGCCGGGACCCGGAGACCACGGCTCTCGCCGGCTACTGGCGGGCGCTTCACTCGCTGGTCCGCAACCACACCACCAAGATGCGGCGAGCTTACGGACTGCACGACTACATGCCGGCAGCCCGGTACGTCGAACTGCACGACACACACGCCACACCGGGAGCCGCCGAATGACCTTTCCGACCGAGCTCACCGACCGCGACGCGACGATCCTGGCGTACGGCGAGGACATCGACCGGACCGCCTCGCTGCTGCGTTCCGGCCTGTCAGTTCTGGTCAGCTGTGACAAGGCGGTCAGCCCGCATCTGTGGGAGCGGATGGTGCACAACGCCGGCCGCCGGGCGGTCCTGGTCGCGGGCCCAGCAGATTCGATCCTTCCGGACCAGCCCGCCACGGCGGGACCGGCGCGAGGGTACGGCTCGGTCACGCCGGACCCGACGGAAGAGAGCGACAATACGCGCGGCGCCACCCGTACCTTCCGGCAGCGGTACCTCGACGAGATCCGACAGAAGCTCGCCGAGCTGCAGGACGACGAGGTGCTGGTCATCCTGCACCTGGATCTGCTGGCCAATTCGATCGAGACGACCCTGGCACCGGAGGCCCGGGAACTCGTCGAACTGCTCTACGGGCCCGGCGGCATGGACCCCCTGCTGCGCCAGGCGCCCAACCTGGAGCGGGTGCTGCTGGGTTTCGTCGAACCGACGCTCACCATTCCGCCGGTGCTCAGCAAGCGCTTCGTGATACCGCTCACCCTTTCCGGGGTGCGCCCGACGATCACCCGGACCAGGGCGACCGGTAAGGAGACGCAGCACACCGCCGAGGCGCTGGTGCTGCAGCGGGAAGCCGCACTGTTCGAGGGATATCAGGCCGAGGACATGTACAAGCACCTCGCCGGCCTGCATCCGGTCCGCCTGCGCCAAGCCATGCGTTACGCCTACGACCTGCACAAGGCCAAGGGGACGAGCACGGTCGCCGAGCTGCGGCACACGCTGCGGGAATTCAAGGCCGAATCCTCGGGGAGCTTCGACCTGCCGGACGTCAAGTTCGACGACGTCGGTGGTTACGAGGACGTACGGCGCGAGATGGAGGAGGCGATCGTCATCCTGATGGACAACAACGCGCCGGTGAGCGTCCGGAGGTCGTTGCCACGCGGATACATTTTCTGCGGACCGCCAGGCACCGGAAAGACGATGTTCGCCAAGGCCATCGCGGCCAAGATGGACGCGACCATCAACGTCGTCTCCGGGCCAGAAGTGACCAGCATGTACTTCGGGGAGAGCGAACGCCGGGTCCGGGAACTGTTCGCCGAGGCCCGCCGCAACGCGCCGTCGGTCATCGTCTTCGACGAGATCGACGCAATCGCGGGCCGGCGGTCCAGCTTCTCCGACGGCGGGGCCAGGGCCAACAACGCGATCGTCGCGCAGATCCTCACCGAAATGGACGGTTTCCGGGCGGACGTCCCGATGCTGGTGATCGGTACGACCAACCGAATCAACCTCATTGACCCTGCGTTGTTGCGGCCGAGCCGGTTCCAGTCGGTGGAGATCGGCCTGCCGAACGCGGACGCGCGCCGGCAGATCGTCCAGGTCTGTGCCCGTAACCACGAGGTCAGCTTTCCCGACGAGCTGATGCCCGCGCTGGTGGAGTCGATGGCGGACTGGAACGGTGACGAGATCCGCGCGGTCTTCGCCAAGGTCGCCGCGGCGCACTATCGCCCTCCGGGCCGGGAATCGCCGCCGTCCGTCGGGCCCATCGAAGTGCTGCTCGGCAGCATCATCGGGCAGCGCGAACGCGCCCGCTTGCAAGCCCAGGCCAACCGGCTCGAAAGCTGAGGCCCCGGATGTCCGCTCCCGGCATTCTTCACCTGGTGGGTCAGCTCGACGGTCTGCGCCAGCGGCTGCGGGCCGCCTACGTCGACCGTGACGAGGTGATCGAACTGCTCATTCTGGCCGTGGTGTGCGGCGAGCACCTGCTGCTGCTGGGCCCGTCCGGTGCTGCCAAAACCGACCTGGTCACCCGGTTCACCGAGCTCGTAGGGGCCAAGAAGTTCAGTTATCTGCTGCACCGCTTCACCGAACCGGCCGAGCTGTTCGGGCCGGTCGACATCGAACTGCTCAGCCAGGGCCAGTACCGGGTACGCACCGAGGACCGGCTGCCCGAGGCCGAGATCGCCTTCCTGGACGAAATCTTCCATGCCGGCAGTGCCGTGCTCAACACGCTGCTCACCATCGTCAACGAACGCGTCTTCCACAACGGTCCCGGTGACCCGCGGGTGCCGTTGGTGAGCCTGATCGGCGCGGCCAACGACCTGCCCGAAGACCCGTCGCTGGCGCCGATCGCGGACCGCTTCCTGCTCCGCGTCGCCGTCGAGCCTGTGGCCGATGCCGACATCCCGGACCTGTTGCGGCTCGGCTGGAACGATCCGTGGCGCAAGGACGCGCGGGTCCCCGAACAGCCGATCACCACGATCAAGGAGCTGGCTCAGCTGAACGAGGCCGTGTTCCAGGTCGGGATACCGGGGCCGGTGCTGGAGGCGTACGTCGGGGTGATCCGGGATCTGCGCCGGGCCGGGCTGCGCCTTTCCGACCGGCGCTCGGTACGGGCGCAGAAGATGATGGCCGGAGCGGCCCTCCTGCGGGGCGACAACAAAGTCCGGTTGCGCGACTTCTGGCCGCTGAACCACATCTGGAGCGCGCGTGCCGACCGCCCCTTGGTGCAGGGCCTGGTGCAGCCGCTCGTCGAGAGCGACGGCGGTGCGCCGACCGGAGCCCGGCGCGGACCGGACGACGTGCTGGCCGAGGCACGGGCGGAGGCCGGCGACGAACTCGACCCCGACCCGGGCGACATCGTGGTTGGGGCCCGGCTGCAACACCTCGGCCGGCTCCTACGTGAACTGCGCTCACTCGGTGACGAGCGGGCTCTCGCCGAACTCGAATCGATCATCAACCGGATGCTCGCCGGAAACCCGTCCCAGGAGGAGTTCTGACCATGTGCAATCCAAGGCGGATGGAAGTACGACTGACCAGGGAAGTGGTCCAGACCTGGACGGAGGAGATCTCCCGGGCGGCCCAGGGCAGCACCACGGTCGACGGGGAGGCATCGGCGACCCTGCCGCTGACCCAAGATTTCGCCGACGACCTGCACGCCGCGTTCCTCAGCGCGCTGGGGGCCGACGACCAGTGGATCCTCGGCTCAGACGGGTCATCCACACTAGATGTGCCGGACGGTACCGCCCGGTACGACCCGTCGACCGGCGAGCTCACCCTGCACGTGGCCCGGACCGCCGAGGTCCGCGCCGCGGTGACCGGCACCAGAACAGTCACCGATGAGCAGCGCACCGTTCTGGAAGCGCTTGGGCAAGGTCGGGCCCGGACGGCTCAGGACGCCCGGCGCCTGGCCGAGCAGGATGCCCAGGCACGGCTCGATGCCGGTCAGGAAGCGGAACGGCAACGGCTGGCCCGGCGAGCTCAGCATCAGGTGCGCAGCGTGCTCGGGACGGCCGGCGCGGCTCTGGAACGGGACCTGGCCGCTGAGCTCCAGGACCGGCTTCGGTCCACTGCCGCAGCCCGGCAAGCCGATCTGCAGCGCGAGACCGAACAGCGGCTGGAAGCGATCCGGGCGGTGGCCATGGAGAGCATCAACCGGGCGGTCGTCGTCGCGGTGCGGTCGACGGTGGCCACCTTTGCCACGGAGAACCGAGGCAGTGTGACCCACGAGGACGAGAACGACGGGATCCTCGAGATGCAACTGGAGTGGGAGCGCTGATGACCAGATACCGCTCGACCGTACGCATCAACACCCGGACCGGTCAGGTCGACTGGCTGACCGTGGAGACCGTGGGAGCCAACGCATACGACGCGGAACACGACGCGGAGCACGACAGGGCCACGGCCGAACTGGGCCGGGTTCTGGACCCGCACCCGAGCGTCCGGGAGATCCGTGACGGCGAACGTCGTCCTGGGCTGCCGACCGGGCTAACCGCGCCCGAGGATCCGGATTCGGAGACCGACCGCAGCCAGGTGACGGAGTGACAGCCGGACGCCGTGAGCTGCTGATCAGGGCCGGCGATTGCTATGCGCTGGCGGCTGCCCCTGACGACGCGGCGGAGTGCTACGTCGCGGCCGGTGCCCATCTCAAGGCAGGCGAACAGCTTCGTTCGGCCGGTCGCTGGACGGCCGCGGCCGAGCAGTTCCGGGCCGCCCGGCGCTGGCGTTCCGCTGCCGAATGCTACCGCGCGGCCGGGGCCAGAAAGGACGCCGTGACCTGCTGGATCACCGCCGGCGACGGCCTGCGGGCCGGCTGGGAGTTGGTGACGTCGGCTGCGCCGAGAAGGGCTGCCGCGATCACCTTGCACCGGGTCCGTGACCTGGCCGGCGGCACCGAACCGCAATCGCCGGCCGACCGGCTGAGCATCGCGCTGCTCCGGGCGCTCGCCGAGCCGGATCCGGATGTTTCCCGCAGCGCCACCGCGACCGTGCTGGCCGACCTGCCTGGCCGGCTCACCGGGCCGGCAGTGACCGGCGGCCCGGATCTACTGTCGTGGGCGGTCCGAGCGGCAGATCTGATCGAACGCCCGGATCTTGCGGCCACACTCCTGGCGGCGGCCTACGAGGCTCGCGTCCCGGGCGCCGCCGACCGCTGGCGAGCCTGGGCGGTCGACGCCCTCGGCGACGCCACCGGGATCCCGGAGCGATGACATGGACCCGGTGCACGTGCTCGGCTGGTTCCCGGACACCGCGGCCGCGCTGACGTTCGCCGGGCTCGCAGTCGCGGACCCCGGCTTCAACTTCCTCGGGACTGCCCGCTGGTACCGCTGGCCGACCCTGGCCGCCCGGCCGGAGCTGCCGGTCTGGGTTTCCACCGGGGCCACAGTCCAGCAGGCCGGTCACCTGGTCGAGCTTGCGGGCGGCCGGGTGCTGGTGATCCGCGACGATCGAGTGATCCGGGTCGGCGGTCAGGGACGTCATCCGGACCCGATACCGGCCCACGGAAGTGAGCTGGAGCCCGGTGAGTTCGGACCGGCCGCGATGCTCGACGGCTGCCCACGGAGTCCAGTCACCACCCACACCGCCCGCGAGCTCGCGGTGTTCGCCCCGGGCACGCTGGCCAGGTGGGTGCTGCGCCGGGCGTACGACTTGGGCTCGGCGCAGGTGTCCCGGGCGGTGTGGCGACCCGTCCTGGGCGGCCGGCAGATGACCGGGCTACGGCTGCGGCTGTCGGTCGGTCATCCCGGCGCTGCGGGCTACCTTCTCGACCTTGCCGAACTCCCCGGGGTCCTGGTCGGACAACCGGTCGAGGGTGCGGACGACTTCTGGACCGACATCCGGTACCGGTTTCCCAGCGTCGTCGGCGCATTACGGGCCTTGGTTCCGACCGGCGGCCGCTGGCTGGTGTCCGAACGACTCTGGGAGTTCGCCGCCGAACCCCTGGTGGACGCGACTGACCTGCTGGACCCACCCCGGGCCGATCCGCTGCACGACGAACGGCTACCCGGTTCCGCCCCGACGTCGGCCGAGCGGACCCGGGTCCAGGTCCGGCTCAGTCAAACCGCCGACCAGCGGATCGACGCGGTGCTGGTGACCGACCAGCAGCTGGCGCTGGTGCGGCGCTACCTCGAGACCACGCCGACCGACCATGCGGCCCGGCTGATCCTCGGCCCGGGCCGGCATCTGCTGCTCGGCGCCGGCTCCGACGACCTGGGGCAGGTCCCGGTCGGTGTCCCGGTGCGCCGGCTCGGCCCCGGGCCGCTGTACGTGGAGTCGGGTTGCGCACTGCGGCCCGCCGTACCGGCCAGCGCCAGAGCCGGACTGTTCGGGCTGCGGGACGACGTGGTCGTGGTGGCCACCCGAGCCGGCACGGTTCGGCTGGACCGCGCGCACACCTGTCCCGCATGGACCCTCTGGCTGGACGCCCCACCACCGGTCACCGGTGAGCTCTCCGCGGCGGCTCTGGGATTGTTGCAGCGGCTGTCCGCCGTGGGCCACGAGCCGGCCGACCCGCTGCCGGCCGGACCAGAACCGGCGGACCGGGCGCGTTTGCTGGACCACGCCTACGATCTGCTGGAAGCGGGCAGCTGGGCAGCCTCGGCAGAGTATTTCGAGGCAGCCGGGGAACACCGCCGGGCGGCCAACCTGTACCGGCGTGCGGCGACGGAACCATGACCAGTTCGGCGCGGCAGGGCGTCCCGGAATGGGCCGAGGCGATGGCGGTCACCGTGGGCCGCACTTTGGCGATCGTCAGCCCGTACGCCGGCTTGAACGTCCATCTCGATGACGCGCCGACCGAACCGAACGGCTGGGGCTCGGTACTGGCCCGGCATGACGATCTGCTGATCGCGGCGGATGGGAACTCGGTGCGCCGGACCGGTGACGGCCTCGGCTGGAGTGCGCAGGTCAGCGGTACGGCGCGGCAGATCAGTATCTCCGCCGACGGCCGGTTCGTTGCGGTCGCGGCCGGTGGCCCGGACGCGGTCCGCATCCTCGACGCCGAAGAGGGGAGGCCGCTGTGGGATCTGCCGGGCGACGGGACGTGCGCCTTCCATCCCACGCAGCCGACTCTTCTGGCCGTGACCCGCACCGGCTCCGGTTATGGCGAGCTGACGATTGTCGACGTGGCCCGGGGGACGCCAGTCGCTCATCGCCCGATCGACAACCACGAACTCGGGCAGGTGGTCTGGTCGCCGGCCGGTGACCGGCTGGCGGCCGGTACCCGCAACGGGGTCCTGGTGTGGTCGACGGTTGCCTGGGCCCTCGATGTCCGGCCCGAGCCGGCCGACGACTGCGGGATGCTCGGCCGAATCGCCTGGTCGCCGGACGGTCAGCGGCTGGCCGCCGCGCCGGGCGATCCTCGGCGGGCCGCGGTGCACGTCTGGGACACTGCAACCTGGCGGGTGACCCGCCGGCTCGGGCAGGTGACAGGGTTCCATTGGTCCACCGCGCTGTGCTGGTCGCCGGACAGCACCGCGCTCGCCGTCCTGGCCTCGACCGAGGTGATCGAGATCTGGGACGTCCTGAGCGGCGCCCGGCTGGCCGCGGTGAGTGTTCCGGGCGGCAGCGGGCGTCGCCGGGCGGCCCGGTCGCTGAGCTGGAGCTCTCCGGCCCGGATCGAGATCGGGACGGCGCACGGGGCCCGGCTGACGTGCGTCTTCAGCCCGTCGCCGGCCGAGGTACGGCAGCCGGTGGTTCCGCTCGCGTACGGCTACCGGCCGGACGACCTGGCCGAACTGGGAGCGGCCGTCGCCGCGGCCGGCTGCGGCGCGCCGTTGCGGCTCCTGGCTGATCTGCTCGCCGCCACCGCGGCGGCGGACGACAGGCCGACCTCGGCCCTCGGCGAAGCCGCACGCTCAGCCGCGATGTCCCGGCTGCGAGATCTCGACTGGCCGATGCGCGCCCGGTACGGCATCGTGCTGCTGATCGCGGGTCAGCTCCCCGGCATGATGCCGCCGCCCCCAGCCGACCGCGATGCGTTACGTTCGGCCCTGCTGCGGGCACTGACCGCATATCACCGCCCACCGGAGCCGGTGGAGATTCACTCTGATGCCGTATCCACCGCCGTCGACCGGATGGTGGCACGGTGCCTGGGCCTGCTCACCGTGCTCGGCCCCCGCGCAGTGGCCGCCGACCCACTGCTGCCGGTGCGTCTACTGGGTCTCCCGCCGCTGCCGGAGCTGCCACCGCCCGCGCGGGAGCTGTTGAACCAGCGACCGCTCGGCGGTGACCTGCGGCATCAAGGTGCCGGAACGGGGGGCGGCGCGACCGGGCTGTCCCGTCGCGGGCCGCTGTCCCGACTTTTGCCGCGTGAGCTGGCGGTGCGCCAGCCCCCGTTGGCTGTTCGATTCGCCAACCACGATCTGCTCTACCGCAACACGCAGGGTGCGGACCCGCGGCTGCACTCCGCGATCGTGCTGATCATGGACGACACCCCGCCGGCATTTGGACGGGTCGGGGTTACCCTACGGTCGCTTGCTCACCTGGTCGGCGCGCGCAGGGCCGCGGCAGCCGACCGGTTCGCGGTGATCAGCCTAGGCCGACCCGAGGACGTCCGTTGGATCGCTCAGCCCACCGACCTGGTGCTGCTGTGGGACCGCTGGCTGACCGGCCCGGCCCAACCGGCCAAGGCGGCCCGGGTGATCGCCTCGCTGGGTGCCGGACCCGTCCAGCCGATTCTGCTGACTCAGCCGTTTCTGGAATTTCCCGGGACCCGAGGCCTGCTCCGGGTGGATGTCGTGCGGCCCGGCGCCGGAAGTGGCCCGGCTGGCCCAGACCGGCACCGGCTGGTCACTGACCCGGCAACAGCTGAGTTCGAAGCGGCGCTCACTTTCCTGACGCTAGGGGCCCCGGACTGAGTGTCAGCCGCAGAGCATCTGCTCGATCGGGCCTTTGCCGAGCCGGCGCAGGAGGGCCTCGAGAACCTCCGGGCGCATACTGTCGCCGAGAATCTCCAACCCGTGCTCGGTCATCCGGACCCGCAATCGCACCAGGTTGCCGTCCGGATGATCGTCGTACTCATCCGGCTGGATCAGATCCGGCAGATGGTCCACGTATTTCGGGACGTCGGTCATGTCCACACTCCCTTCACCAGGGTCGAACAGTGCGAGCAGCGGCCGTCGGAGATGCGGTTCACCGTGGTACGCCAGATCTCGCGATCGACGAGCTGGGTGGCGCACTGCGGGCATCGGGTGCTGCGCCCGGCCGGCCCGAGGGCGCGTTCCACATAGATGTGCAGTAGGCCGGCGGCCCGACCGATCTCCGTACCGGCCCGCAACGCGGCTGGAGTGGTCGGCGCCGCCGCGGTCATCCGGTACACCGGGGTGAACCGCATCAAATGCCACGGGATCGCAGGGTCGATCGCGGCGATCCGCTCGGCGATGGCGGCCAGGGCAGCCGGCTCGGCACTGTGGTCGGGGATCAGCGGGGTAGTGACCTCCACCCACACACCCTGACGGCGAAACTCGGCGATCGCTGCGAAGACCGGCGTCACGTCACCTCCGGTGAGGCGTCGGTGCCGGTTGTCGAATGCGCCCTTGACGTCGATGTTCACCGCCTTGACGGCGCCGGCCGCAACCTTCACCGCCACCTCGGTGAGATAGCCGTTGCTCTTCCACACCACGTCGACCCCCTGAGCGCGGCCCACGTCGGCCAGCGCGCACGTGAGCTCCAGCGCCAAGGACGGTTCGGTGTAGGACAGGCCGACCGCCGCGCCGGCCGCGGCGGCGCGGCCGATCACCGCACTGACGTCTACCGGAGCCGCCGACCAGGCCGCGCCGCCCGGCCGGCGGTACTGGGAGATCGCGAAGTTGATGCAATAGTCACAGGTGAATGTGCATCCCGGTGCGGCGAGCGTGAGAACCGCCGAGCCGGGGCGGTAATGGTAGAAAGGCTTGCGCTCGATCGGGCCGAGGTGACTGACCGTGGTGGCAAACGTCGCGGTTTCCAGTAGGTCGCCCCGGCGCCGGCGAACCGCGCATGGGCCGGTCTGTCCGTCGCGCAACCGGCAAAGTCGGGGGCAGAGGTCGCAGCGGATCCGATCCCCGTCGACCGTGGCCAACATCGCCGGCGACCAACTCGGAGCCGCAGCATCAGCGGGCATCAGGACCCGGCCCGACCACGAGACTCTGAGCGGCCGCCTTGGCCGGCGGCTCCGGCGTGGCCGAGAGGAAGACGGCGACGCCGACGGCGACGATCAGCATGCCGATCAAAGTGTGCAACCGTGCCCGGCGCAATCGGTTGCGCACCTGCCAGGCGTGCATCAGTGCGAGGGCGTGCTGTACCGTACGGCGGCCCAGCTCGACATTGGAACGCGCGTCGTTCAGCGCCGCCGCCAGGACCGCCTGCCTCGGATCCCGGGCCACTGCCGCCTCCAGCGAGAGCACCACCTGCCAGCGGAGGGTCAGCTGGTCCTGAAGGTCAGCGACGCTACGGCCGAACGGCCCGAACAATACGGCCGGCTCGCGCGTCACAATCTTGCGCAGATCGGCCAGTCCTTTATCGTCGTACGTCGCGAGCGTGGTGATCGGTGGCGTGAGCGCCTCGGAGGTGTGCCAGATCGCCCACGCCACCCCGGCCATGGCGACCGCCAGTCCGACCCCGAGCGCTACCGCATCGCCGACGTTCTTGACCCGGCCAAGCGCGGCGAGCGGAGCGCCGGCCAGCAGAGTGGCGCCGACGGCACCCACCGCGACGACCGTCCAGCGGGCGGTGGCGCGCATGTCCGCGATCGCCTCCAGCGGAGACGGCAGATCAGTCTTGGTGCTGGTAGCTACGGCGGCGGCCTGATCGACTGGGTTTGTCATCCGGCCGGCTTCGACGACTTGTCTCCGTCATCGCCGCGGAGGACCGACCCGGGGCCGAAATCCGCCAGCCGCTCGTGGTGCACCCATTGCCGACCGTCGTAGATGTACACCTTGTCACCGTCGGTCTTGACAGCGCCTGCCGCGGGTGGATCCGGTGCAGAAGTCTCCGGCATTCCGTCATCATCCCGGGCTGCTCTCGTCTCGGCAATCCTCCTAAAGGGGCTGAACGTGGGGTGATCAGCGAGTACTCGCAGGCCACCTGGAGGTGGTAGTACGCCGACAGATGAAGGCGTCAGTGGCCGCACCGTGAGGTCGTCAGGGCAGGTCTTCGGGTGGTGCGCAGACCAGGTGCTGGCGGTCTCCCCCGGCATGCACGTACCTGGCCTTGCGCGCCCCCGCCGGCGCCGGGCCGTCGGGTGAGGCGTAGAGGGATGGCCGGGGACTGGCGGACGTCTCGAACGGCGTCGGCGGAATGTCCTTCGCCCGCGCCACACCCACGCAGAAGACGACCTTCTTCGCATCCTCCGGGAGCTGCAACGCGGGCTTGAAGGCGAACCCGTACGGATGAGCGACCTTGAGCGGCAGCCGCACCGTGACCGATCCGCTCAGCTCGGACCCGGCCGGAAGCACCGTCCCGAACTGGGTGTACGGCCGGGCCAGGCCCACCTTCGGCGGCTGCGCGAAGAGCCGCTGCGACACCTCGATCGTGTCCTCGTCGCGGGGCACGACCCACGCGCCGGGTGAGTTCGACACTCCGCCGTCCGTGTCGGCGGAGCTGCCGTTGAAGACCGCGATCTCGGCCGGCTCGTCGTTGCGCAGCGTGTACGTCCAGGTCAGCGCCGTCGGCGTGCGGGCGAAGGTCGCCTTGAGGGTCGCCGCGACCGTCGGGCCGGGGCGGTCGGGCAGCGTGGGAGCTTCTTCGGTGCAGGCGGCCGCGCCCAGCAGGACGACAGCGGCCAGCACGGCAGGGGCGAGGCGGGAGCGGAGGCGCATGTCAGTACGACGGCCGCCGGGGGGCGCCCAGTTCCTCGCGGAGACCGTTCTCCGTGAACTGCAGCGGGTGATCCGGGTCGATCTGTTCCGGGGTGGACGGGTCGTCATCGTGGTCGATGGGCAGGCCCGCCGCCACCCGTTCGTAGTTGGGGACGCCTTGGTTGGCCGGGCCTTGGTAGGTGTCCTGGTCCAGAGTGTCGTTGGCGTAGTCGTAGACGTGGGCCATCTCGTGGTAGAGGACCGTCACCGGCGGGCTGTTGTGCACGGTGTCGAACGACGGGTTGTATTCGATGGCCCACTTCTCACCGAACAGCAGGTTGTCGTCCGGCCACGGGGCCTTGCCGTTCTCCTCGGTCAGCTCGGAGATCGTCAGGCCGTTGCCGTCGTAGAACCAGTTGGCGCTGTCGTCGCTGGCCTTCTGAAGGTTGGCCAGCATCTGCTGGCCGGTCGGCGACGCCCGCAGCATGTCCAGGTCGGCCTCGACCCGGGCCACGAAGTCCGGCGAGCCGGTCACCTTGATGAAGTCGACGTCGTCGGAGACCTCGACGTTGACCACCCGCTCGGCCCCGCTGACGGTGTCGTCGTTCTGGCCGAACACCTGGTCGTTGCCCGCTCCGGCGACGACCGTGTCGCGGCCCCAGCCGGAGTAGAACTTGTCGTCGCCGGTGCCGCCGCGCAGGACGTCGTCGCCGCGGCCGCCGGAGATCATGTCGTTGCCGGCGCCGCCGGTCAGCTCGTCGTTGCCGACCCCGCCCTCGAGGTAGTCCTGGCCCGCGCCGCCGTCGACCGAGTCGTTGCCGCCCATGCCGTACGCGGTGTCGTCGCCCAGGCCGCCGCGCAGGCTGTCGTCGCCGTCGCCGCCGTCGAGGTAGTCGCGCCCGTCGCCGCCGTCCAAGGTGTCCGTTCCGCCTCGCCCGTACAGGTTGTCGGTGCCGGCGTTGCCGCGGACGGTGTCCGTGCCGTCCTGCCCGTCCAGGGTGTCGTCGCTGTCGCCACCCTCCAGCAGGTCGTCGCCGGCGCCACCCGTCACGTAGTCACGCCCGAGGCCGCCGTAGATGCGGTCGTTGCCGTCACCGCCGTCCACGTGCTCGACGATCTCCACGCCGTCCCACTCCGGACCGGTCTCGTGGGGCAGCCGCTCGCGGCTCGCGCCGGTGGTGAGGCGGTCGTCGCCGCCGCGGCCCTCGATGTGGTCACGGCCGTCGAGGCCCAGGATGCGGTCGTTGCCGTCGCCGCCCTTGAGCACGTCGTCGCCCTCGCCGCCGAGCAGGGTGAGCCGGACCCGGGTGCCGGGGGCGACGTCCACGCTGTCGTTGCCCTCCCCGGCCCGGATGGTGAGCTGGTAGTTCGGCGGGAAGGTGGTGCTGACGCCGTTCACGGTGACGATCTGCTCACCCGTACGCGGATCGACCCGCACCTGGACGGAGTCGTTGCCGGGCCCGGTGTTGAGGACCACGGACTCGCCGTCGTAGATCCAGCCGGTGGCGCGCGCCTCGGGAGGCAGCGTCCAGCCGTCGTCCCGGCCGGCGGCGATGGCCTCCCACGCGCCGGCCAGGCTCTGCACCTCCTGGCGGGCGGTGTCGAGCTTGCCGCTCTGCACGACGAGGTCGCTGTCGAGGTCGGCGCGGATCCGCTGGGCCTCGGTGATGGCCGTGTTGATGGGTGCGATGTCCTCGGCCGTGACCGGCCGGAACGTGACACTGACGCTGGTCACCGTGGCCGGCACGGCCGCCGTGGCGCGGGCCAGGGCATCGGCCAGGGCGCTCTGGGCCGTCCGGAGCAGACCGGAGACGTTGCCGAGCGCCACCCCGAAGCTGTCGGCCGCCTCCACCACCTCGTCCACGGCGCGGCCGAGCTTCTCGCGATGGTCGTGGTACGTGTCCGCGGCGTCGCCGGACCAGGCCTCGCCCCGCAGCGGTGCGGCCGCGTCGTCGACCGAGTCCCGGGCGGCGGAAGCGGCCCGGGCGAAGCCACGCCATTGCTCGGCGGCGCGGTCCAGGGCACCGGGGTCGGCCTCGAGCTCCCAGACGTTGTCGAGGGTCACCGGGTCGGGCGGCGGGATCTGCAGGGACGTCATCAGATCGGCTGCCGTCCGCCGCCGGCCCGGCGCTGCCGTTCGGCGGCCTCGGAGTCGGCCTGCTGATAGGCGAACGCCACCCGGTAGAGCCGGTCGACGTCACCCTCGTAGACACCGGTGATGCGGCGCCACGTGGCGTCCATGGCGGCCTCGGCACCGGCGGCCGACGCGGCGAAGGCGGGCCCGGCGAGCGCGTTGCCGAACGCGGCACCCGGCGGCGTGACCCCGCCCTGGGCCGCCGACCAGCCGTCGGTCATCGCGTCGGCGCCCGCCAGGGTGGCCTTCGCCAACCGGACGATCGCATCGGGATCGGCACGCACCTCATCGGCCATGGGCTGCACGCTAACAATTCCGGGCCGGCCGCGGTGCCCCGCTTCCGGCGTCCCGGACCGGACGACGAGCGTCGTAGCCTGGGCGTCGTGGATCTCGACGACACCTCCGAGCGGTGGCTCGCCGACCTGCGGGCCGGCAGTCGCGCCCGGGACGACGCCCACGCCCGGCTGCACGAGCTGCTGCTGCGGGCCGCCCGCGCCGAGGTCAACCGCAGGTCGGCCCAGCTGGCCGTCGGTGGCGCCGAACTCGACGACCTCGCCCACCAGGCCGCCGCGGATGCGATGCTCGCCGTCCTCGGGAAGCTGGCGGACTTCCGGGGTGACAGCCGCTTCACCACCTGGGCCTACAAGTTCGTGGTCTTCGAGGTGTCCGCCAAGGTCGGCCGGCATTTCTGGAAGCGGCAGCCGGCCGTGGCGCTGCAGGAGTCCGACTGGGAGCGGTTGCCCGCCCGGTTCGGCTTCTCGCCCGAGCGGGAGGCCGAGTGGCAGGAGCTGCTGGAAGCCCTGCGGCACTCGGTGGAGCACGAGCTGACCGGTCATCAGCGGCACATCTTCACGGCCATCGTGCTGAACGGCGTGCCCCTGGACACCCTGTGCGTGGAGCTGGACACCAATCGCAATGCCATCTACAAGGCTCTCTTCGACGCGCGGCGGAAATTGCGGGCCGCGCTCGTGGCCAAGGGGCATCTCCGGGAGGACGCATGAGCGCTCACCTCGATCTGGACGCGTTCCTGCGCACCGATCCTCGTGACGTCGGTTGTGGCAGGGCGATGGAGGTCCTGCACGCGTACGCGGAGCTGCATGTCGCCGATCCGGCGGAGGCCGCGCGCCGCTTCCCGGGGGTCGCCGCCCACCTGCGGGCGTGTGGGCCGTGCTCGACGGACTTCGAGGGTCTGCTCGCCCTGATCGCGGAGTGAGGTTCTTACCGATCGCTTACGCGGCGTAAGGCTCCCGGCGGTGCCGGACGCCAACAGTGCGTCCGAAAGTCACCCTTGAAGGGAGCCTCCGCATGAGGCACACCACTCGCGCCGTCGCGATCGCCGGCGTGGTCGCCGCCGTCACCGCCACTGCCGCCGGCCCGGCGGCCGCCACGGCCGGTCACCGTCCGTCCGGCGCGGTCTTCGTGCAGGCCAACGGCCTGGACGGCAACACGATCGTGGCGTACGACCGGCAGCTGCACCCGGCCGGCACGTTCGCGACCGGGGCCGCGGCGGCATCGAGGCGGGCGCGGCCGCCGACCCGCTCGCCTCGCAGGGCTCGCTCACCCTCGATGCCCGCCACCACCTGCTGTACGCGGTGAACGCCGGCAGCGACACGATCACCGTCTTCGGCGTGCACGGCACCCGGCTCACCCGGCTCCAGGTGATCGGCAGCGGCGGCGTCTTCCCGGTGGGCGTGGCCGTCCACGGCGACCTGGTCTACGTGCTCAACGCCCGCGACGGCGGCTCGGTCCAGGGCTTCCGCCGGCTCGGCTCCCGGCTGGTGCGGGTGCCGGCCTGGCATCGTGCGCTCGGGCTCGACCCGGCGGCCGGACCCGAATTCACCCACTCCCCCGGCCAGGTGGCCTTCAGCCCGGACGGCCGGCGCCTGCTGGTCACGACCAAGGGCAACACCGACGAGATCCTGGTGTACAGCGTGGACGCCCACGGTGCGCCGGCCCCGCACCCGGTCCGCAACGCCCGGCCGGGTACGGCCCCGTTCGCGCTGGCCTTCGACCGGTTCGGGCACGTCGTGGTCGCCCAGGCCGGCCCGAACGCCGCAGCCACCTTCGACCAGCGCCGCGACGGACGGCTGATCCCGCGGACCGCCGCGCCCACCGGAGGCCGGGCCACCTGCTGGGTGACCGGGGTGAACGGCACGTTCTACCTGTCCAACGCGGGCAGCGCCACGATCACCGCCTTCCGCACCAGGGCCGACGGAACGCTGCAGAATCTCGGCACCACGAGCACGGCGGGCGCCGGCACGATCGACACGGCCGCGTCGGCCGACGGCAAGGTGCTGTACGCGCAGACCGGCGGTGGCACCGACGCGGTGGAGGCGTTCACGGTCGGGCGAGACGGCGGGCTCACCTCGACCGGGTCGGTGACCGTCCCGGGCGGGGCGAACTCCGAGGGCATCGCCGCCTACTGAGCACCGATCCACGCGGGTCGCGGCAGGCGGGCACTCCGTTCCAGTGCTTGCCCACCGCGACCCGCAACGACGACGGGTGTCAGGTGCCGTGCCAGGTGCGCCACAGGGACGCATACGGGCCGTCCGCCTCGAGGAGCTCGTCGTGGCTGCCCAGCTCGATGATCCGGCCGCCGTCCATGACCGCCACCCGGTCCGCGTCGTGCGACGTCTGCAGGCGGTGGGCGATCGCGATGACCGTACGGTCGTGCAGCACCGCCGCCAGGGCGCGTTCCGCGCTGCGGGCAGCCGTCGGGTCCAGCAGAGCGGTCGCCTCGTCCAGGATCACGGTGTGCGGGTCGGCGAGCACCACCCGGGCCAGGGCGAGCTGCTGGGCCTGGCCGCCGCTGGGCGGGTCCGCGCCGAGGTCGCGGTCGAGGTCGTCGGCCCAGTCGGCGCCGACCGTCTTCAACGCCCGGCGCAGCACGTCGTCCGGGGCCGGCACCATCAGGTTCTGCCGCAGGGACTCGCGGAAGACGTGGTGTTCCTGCGTCACCAGCACCACCTGCCGGCGCAGCTCGTCCGGGGGCAGATCGGCGATGGGCACGCCGCCGACGGTCACCGATCCGGCGTCCGGGCGGTCCACCCCGGCGATCAGGCGAGCCAGGGTCGACTTGCCGGCCCCGGAGAGGCCGACGATCGCGAGCCGCTCCCCCGGCCGTACGGTCAGGTCCACGTCGTGCAGGACGTCCTGGCCGGACTCGTACGCGTAGCGCACCGCCCGTACCTCGATCCGGTCGCCGTCCGGCGGCCTGGTCGCGCGGGTGCGGTCCGCGGGCACCGCGGCGAGTCCTTCGACGCGGGCGAACGACGCGGCGCTGCTCTGCAACTGCTCGATCCAGAGGGTGATGCTGTCGATCGGCCCGACGAGCTGGCGCAGGTACAGCACCGCCGCGGCGACCGTGCCGAGGGTGACCGAGCCGGTGAAGTACAGCCGTCCGCCGATCAGGAGCACCAGCACGACCGGCACCACGTACGACATCTCCACCACCGGGAAGAACACCGTCCGCAGCCCCAGCGTGGCCAGCCGGGTGCGCCGGGTCTCGGCGATCGCCGCGTGTCCCTTGGCCAGCCGGCGTTCGCGCAGGTCGAAGGCCTCGATCGTGCGGGCGCCGGTCGTCGTGGCCGCGAGCTCGTCGGCCATCACTGAGTTGGCCGCGCCCTCACGCAGGTACGCGTCCCGGGCCCGGCGCAGATACCAGCGGGTCACGAACCAGATGCCGGAGAACCCCAGCAGTCCCGCCACCCCGAGCGGCGGGCTGAGCACCACCACCGCCGCGACGATCAGCAGCAGCTGCACGGCGGCGATGAACACCTGCGGCAGCGAGTCCCGCAGGGTCGTGGCGACGGCGTCCACATCGGTCGTGCCGCGGGCGGTCAGGTCGCCGGCCGGTACCCGTTCGACCACCGCGGGCGGCAGGTCCAGCGACCGTTGCAGGAACTCCTCGCGGACCCGGGCGGCGGTGCGTTCCCCGAAGCGGTAGCCGGCCGTCAGGGCGTACCGGGAAAGCAGCATCTGCGCGACCGCGCAGGCCAGCACGGCCAGGGCCAGCCGGTCGACCTGGCCGGAGCCGGACCCGGCGGTGACCGAGTCGATGATCCGGCCGAGCAGCCACGGACCACCCAGCCCGGCCAGCGCGGCCAGGGCGTTGAGGACCAGCATCAGCACGACGGTGCGGCGGTCGGCGGCCAGCAGCCGCCGGGCCGCCCGCGTGACCAGTCGCTGGTCCGCGATCGGCAAGGCGGCGCTCACGCCATCCCCTCCGCCGGCGCTCCGGGGATGACATTCGTCGGGCGCAGAGTTGATGATTCGCTCGCAAGCTCGCTCATGCCTCGTCCTCCCCGAAGACCCGGGCGACCAGCCGGACGTAGCCGGGCGCGGAGTGCAGCAGCTCCCGGTGCGAACCGCTGGCCGCCACCCGGCCGTCGACCAGGTAGTGCACGACGTCGGCTCGGTCCAGCAGCGCCGGTGAGGTGGTGGCGAGGACCGTGCCGCGGCCCGAGCGGACCGCCCGGAGCCGTTCGGCGATCGCCGCCTCGGTGTGCGCGTCGACCGCCGAGGTCGGCTCGGCCGCCAGCAGCATCTCCGGCTGCTGGTAGAGCGCCCGGGCGAGCCGCACGCGCTGCCGCTGACCGCCGGAGAGGTTGCGGCCGCCCCACTCGACCGGGTGGTCCGGCTCGCCGACGTCACGGGCGGCCGCGGCCTCGATCGCCGCCCGGAAGCGTTCCTGCTCGGGGGTTTCGCGGCCGGCCACCACGTCGCGCAGCGGATCGGCGAACAGGTCGGCCTCGTGCTCGGCGAGGAGGATCCGGGCGCGCACCTCGTCGCGCGCGATGCTGTCGAGCCGGACGCCGTCCCAGGTCGCGTCGGTCGGGCCGTAGCGGCCCAGCCGCTCCAGCACCGCGGCCGCGTCGGCCGGCCGGTCCGCCGCGAGCGCGGTCAGCCGGCCCGGCTCGGCCGACACCCCGGACACCGGATCGTGCAGGACGGCGGGCCGGTCCGGGGCGGGCCGGCCGGTGGTCTCCTCCGGCGGCAGGCCCAGGTACGTGACCACGTGCCGGGCCGCCACCAGCCCGCGGGTGATGTCGAACCCGCAGAAGATCATGACGTTGACCGGGATGACCAGCATGGCCGTGTAGCCGTACACCGCGATCAGCTCGCCGGCCGTGAGCTCACCCGCCGCGGCCTGCCGCGCCGCCAGCCAGACCACGACGGCGAGGAAGACCCCGGGCAGGCCCTCACCGAACGCGCCGACCCAGCTGCTGGCCCGGCCCACCCGGTAGCCGAGGTCGCGCAGGCCGGCGGAGCTGCTCCGGTACCGCGCCAGATGACCCTCCTTGCCGCCGAGGCCGTTGAGGATCCGCAGCCCGGTGAGCACGTCGACGAGCTGGGTGGCCAGCGCGCCCTGCCGCCGGCGGTACCGGGCGCCGGCCGCCTGCACCCGGACCAGCAACGGCCCCACGGCCAGGGCGAGGACCGGCACGCCGGCCAGCACGACGACCGCCAGCAGCGGCGACGTGCGGAACAGCAGGACCGCCACCACCGCGTACGCGAGGACGCTGGCCACCCCGACGCCGCCGACGTTCATCGCCCGCCCGATGGTCCACACGTCGGCGATCCCGATGGTGACCACCTCGCCGGAGGTGACCCGGCGGGGCAGGGCGGCGCCGAGCCGGGTCGCGTGCGTCAGCACCGCGTCGGCGGTCCGCAGCGCGGCGGCCAGCCGCAGCTTGGTCATGGACCGGTGCCGCATGATGCCCAGCCCCGCACTGGACAGGCCGAGGAGCAGAACCACGGCTGTCCACGCGAGCAGGGTGCCGGGCCGCCGTGGAGCGAGACCACGGTCGATGGCCTGGGACAGCAGAAAGGGGGTGAACGCGAGACTGGCGAACCAGAGCGAGCCGAACATGGCGCCGAGCAGAACCCGGCCTTTCAGGTGTCTGGCGAGCCACCAGAGGTAACGTGCGGGTCCCCGGATATCCACGGACCCCATGGTGCCTGGCGACAATAGGGTGGTGGTCAGAGTTTCCGTCGTGGTACGCGCAGCACTCGTCGTGCTGCTGCTCCTGGCCCTGCTCGTCGCCCTGGCGTGGCTGTTCCAGCGGCGGCTGGTCTACTTCCCGGACCGGTCCGCGCCGCCGCCCGCGGCGCAGGTGCTGGCCGGAGGGCAGGACGTCTCCCTGCGTACCGGTGACGGGCTGGAGCTGGGCGCCTGGCTGGTCCGGCCCCCGCCGGGGACGACCGACCGGCGGGTGGGCGTGCTGGTGGCCCCCGGCAATGCCGGGAACAGGCTCGCCCGCGTGCCGCTCGCCGCGGCCCTGGCCGGCCGTGGTCTCACCGTGCTGCTCGTCGACTATCGCGGCTACGGCGGCAATCCCGGCAGCCCGACCGAGGAGGGCCTGGCCCAGGACGTCGACGCGGCCCGGGCCTACCTCGCCGACCGGACCGAGCGGGTGCTCTACTTCGGCGAGAGTCTGGGCGCGGCGGTGGTGACGGCTCTCGCGACCCGGCAGCCGCCGGCCGGGCTGATCCTGCGGTCACCGTTCATCGACCTGCCGGCGGCCGGTCGGGAGCACTACCCGTTCCTTCCGGTACGGCTGCTCGCGCGCGACCGGTTCCCGGTGCGGGACCACATCGGTGGGATCACGGCACCGACGCTCGTCGTCTACGGCACGGCCGACTCGGTCGTCCCGCCGGCGCAGAGCAGAGCCGTCGCCGACAGCGCGGCGGGACCGGTACGGGTGCTCGTGGTCGAGGGCGCGGACCACAACGATGCGTCGCTGCTGGACGGGCGGCAGCTCATCGACGCCGTCACGGAACTGGCCGGCGGCAGCACATGACCCGGCGGGCGGTGGACTTCTGGTTCGACCCGAGTTGCCCGTACACGTGGCTCACGTCGCGGTGGGTGGTCGAGGCCGCGACGGTACGGCCGCTCGACGTGCGCTGGCACGTGATGAGCCTGTCGGTGCTCAACGAGGGGCGCGAGGTCGACCCGGAAGGTGACCCCGGTGGGTCTCCATGAGCTGAAAGGGCGTCGCGCGCCGCTCACCCCACGGTGAAGGCCGGCGTCACTCCGTGCGGCCGTCGAGGTGATGACCCGCTCGGATACGTGGGGCACCGGTCACCGACAGGATGAGCACTCCGGTGTGCAGCGGGGTCAGCTCGTCGACGTCGCGGTCGTAGCGCGCGATCCGGGCCACGGTGATGGTCACGGGCTCGCCGGTCTCGCGTACCCGGAGGAACCGGCTGCCCGCCCGGACCCGGCCCCCGACGCAGCGGACGACCACCGGGAGTCCGTCCTCCACGGCCGGGCAGACCTCCTCGATCCGGACCTCCGCCTCGCCGTTGAGCTGACAGCGGGCCAGCCGCCACAACTCCTCGAAAACGTCGGCCGCCATCTCCTGCGGATCCGCCCCGAGGCCGCGTTCCTCGGCGTGGTCGACCGCAGCGAGGTACGTCCCGTCGTCCGCACGCATCTCGATGTGGCGCAGCACTTTCTCGTCGGCGCCCAGCTCGTCGTACGTCCACCGGGCCGCGTCCCGGTCGGCCCGGCGGCGCTGTCGGTGCGGCCGGCGCTCGGGCCAGTACGAGCGGACGTAGGTCACCACGCGCCCAGTCTGCCCCGGCGTGGTTACGGCAGGCAGCTCGCGCCGGGGATGCCGGTGGAGAGCTCGGTGCCCGCCTTGCTCACCACGTTGACCGAGTTGATGTCGCCGGTGTACGCCACCTTCCCGGCCGCTTCGCACAACTCCTTGCCGGTCGCGGTGTCCTCGTCGTCCAGCTCGGTCGCGATCACCACGGTCGTGCACTGCCCTTCCACGATCACGTCGGACACGTCGGAGCTGCTCAGGTGCTTCCGGACCGTGGCCGCGACGTCGCCGCAGTCCTCCTCGGCCGGTGACGTCGTCGCCTGCGCCGGAGGTGGGGCCTGGTCGGCGGCCTGCTCCGCTGCGCCGCCGCAGCCGGAGAGAACGGCCACGCCGGTGAGGATCAGGGTGGCGAGCGCTGACGTGCGCTGGAGTCTGGTCACGAATTCGGTTCCGTCCCGCTAGTTCAATAGAGTAGAGCTCTACTGAATATAGCCGGAGAGTCGATTGATCGTCAGGTGCCAATTTCGGGCTGAGGGTTCCGTCGATGGCGATCGTCACGCAGAATGACTCCGGGGACACTATGAGTGAAAAAGTCTTGCCGACGCAGGTGCTGACCGAGATCGACAGTTCGGTCCGTGAGACTCGCTTGAAAGGTGTGGGCGAGCTGGAGCGGCTCGCGAACGGTTCCGATCTCGCCATGGCCGCTGCCGCCCGGCGTACGTTGATGCGACTGACCCAGGAGGACAGTCGCAGTGTCGCCGCTGCCGCTGCCGCCGCCCTGGAACGGACCGCCTTGCGGCTCAATCCCGACCAGGTCCACTTCGGTCAGGTCGCACCGGGGACACCCCGGCTGGTCGCCGAGGTCCTCGTCGAAGGACCCCCGCTGGCCGCCGCGGCCGCCGTCACCGTCTCCGGGCCGGGGCTGCGGGCCATGCTCGTCGGCCGCCGGTTGCGGATCGGCTGGCTGCCCGCCTCCGACTGGCTCGACGGCACCGTCACGGTGCGTGGTCCCGCCGGTTGGGCCGACGTCCGGGTCACCGGCCAGGTCACCGCGCCCGCACCGAGGTCGCGGGCCGAGGTCGAGGAGCAGTTCGGGCCGGCCGAGGATGCCGGCGCGACGCGCGTGACCGTGCTGTCCACGCCACCCACCCGCCGGCAGCGCCGGGCCCCGGTCCTGCTCGCCGCGCTGACGGCCGGCGTGCTGCTCGGCGGCGCGGGCGTCGCTGTGGCGCTGAGCCGGGGTGACGAGCCCGTCCCCACGCCGGCGCTCGCGCTGGCGCCGACCACCGCACCGGCGACCGCGCCGGCCGCCGAGACGGCTGCCGCGCCCGGGCCCACCGGCGTGGCCCGGGTGCCGCTCGCGCTGAGCGTGTCCAGCCTGGCCAAGCCGACCATGGTCGGCACGATCCGGGTGGGCGACGAACCGGAAGGCGTCGTGGTCTCGCCCGACAGCCGTACGGTCTACATCGCCAACCAGAACTCCCGCGTCCTCTCCGTGCTGGACGTCGCCGGCGAACGGGTGACCTCCGTGAAGCTGCGCAACACGCCCCGCTTCGTCGCCACCTCCCGCGACGGGCGCCTCGTCTTCGTCTCGATGTACGAGGACGACAAGACCGGCAGCGGGGTCGCCGTGGTGGACGCGGCCGGCCGCAAGGTCCTGCGGTACGTGAGCACCGGCGTGCAGCCGTACACGTTGGCGGTCGGTCCCGACGGGCGCGTCTGGGTGCCGATCCACAGTGAGCAGCGGCTCGAGATCTACGGCGCCGACGGGAAGCAGGCCCGGGGCCGGGTGCTCGTGCCGCCCAACCCGCACGCCATCGCCTTCTCCGGGCCGCTCAAGCGCGCGTTCACGCCGAACCACGAGTCGAACGCCGTCGCGATCATCGACCTGCGCACCGACCGGCTGATCAAGTCGATCCCGGTCAGCAAGGCCCCGCACAGCATCGCCGTCTCCCCGGACGGCAAGACGGTCCTGGTCGCCGGGTACGAGGCGGACGCCGCCGACCTGATCGACGCGGCCACCCTGCGGCGGACCGGGCCGTTCAAGGTGGGCAAGCAGCCGCAGAGCGTGGCCTTCGCCACCGACGGCGAGCACGCGTACGTGGTCAACGAGGGTGGTAACTCGGTGTCCGTGCTGGACGGTCACACCGGTGCGGTGACCGCGACCGTCCCGGTCGGGCGCAGTCCGCGGACGATCGCGGTGTCACCCGACGGCCGGATGGCGTACGTGTCCAACGGCGGCGACAACACCATCTCCGTGCTCCGGACCGCGTCGTGACCGGCGCCGGCTGGGTCGCCCTGGCCATCGCCGTCCTCGGTGCCGTCTGTTACGCCGCCGGCTCGATCCTGCAGGCCGTCGGGGCCCGGCGCAGCACCACCACCGTCCGCGCCCTCGGCCACCCGCTGTACCTGATCGGCGTCGGTCTGGACATCCTGTCCTTCGTCGGGTCGATGGTCGCGCTGCGCGAGCTGGCGGTCTACCTCGTCGAATCGGTGCTGGCCAGCTCCCTGGCGATCACCGTGGTGGCCGCCCGGATCTTCCTCAAGGCCCGGCTGCGCACCCGCGACGTCGTGGCCGTCGTGGTCTCCATCGGCGCGCTGACCGTGCTGGCCGCGTCGGCCGGGCCGCAGGAGGAGGTCGCCGCGTCGACCGGCCTGCGGTGGGCGCTGTGCTCGGCCGCCGTCGGCATCGCCGTGATCGGCTGGGGCACGGCCCGGATCAGCGGCTCCCCCGGCGCCGTCGCGGCCCTGGCCGGGCTGTCACTGGGCGGGGCGGCGCTGGCCGGCCGGGCGCTGCCGATGCCCGAGCACGGGATGGAGAATCCGGGCGGCCTGGCCCTGGGCATCGCCACCGAACCGCTGATCTGGGCGCTGCTGGTGTTCGCGATCGGCGGCATGCTGCTCTACACCCACGCGTTGCAGCACGGCGCGGTCGGGCCGGTCACGGCGGTGCTGTGGATCGCCGAGGTCATCGCGCCCTCCGCCGTCGCGCTGCTGCTCATGGGCGACGCCGTACGCCCGGGCTGGGAACTGCCGGCCCTGCTGGCCGGCCTGGTCACCGTCGGGGCGGCCGTGCTGCTGGCCGGCGCGTCGGGACACGAGCAGACCGCGCAGCCGCCGGAGGCCATCGAGGCGGCCCCGGCGCCGCTCGCCATCGCCGCCGCGGCCCAGCCCGCGCCGAAGCCGCACGCCGAACGGGTCATCTGGTGGGGAGCACCACCGATCTGGAAGCCGCCGCAGCGGGCCCAGGCGGCGCTCGCCACGTCGCCGATGGCCCAGCTGGGCTGGCACCCGCCACCGCGGGTCGCGCCGATCTGGACCCAGCCGCGGCGACCCGACGGCGACGCTGTCCCGGCGCGCCCCGCCGAGCCCGCCGGGCCCCGGCAGCGCCCCTGGTACGACATGGACCAGCCGGCCGAGACGGAGGCCCCGGTCACGAGGCGATGGTGACCACCCGCGCCCAGCCGGGCGGCCGGGACGGCACGTACTCGGAGTCCTCGTCCCACGACTGCCGGGCCCGGCGGAACAGGCCCACCACCGTCCGGCACGCCGGCGGCGCCACCGGCCACGGCGTCTGCCCGTCGGTCAGGATCACGACGACGTCCGGCCTCGGCGTCGTCCGCAACGCCCGGGCGAAGCCGGCCCGCATGTCCGTACCGCCGCCGCCCAGCAGCGGGATGCCCTCCGCCCGGCACAACGTGTGCACCACCCGGGGCGCCGCGTCGCACGGCAGCACCGTGACCAGGTCGCGCCGGCCACCCACGGCCTGACCGATCGCCGCGACCTCGAGCACGGCGCTGCCCAGCTCGGCGTCGCTGACCGAGCCGGACGTGTCGATGACCACGGACACCCGCGGCGGCCGGCGGCGCAGGCTGGGCAGGACGACGCCGGGCAGGCCGGCGGACCGGCGCGCCGGACGCCCGTACGAGTAGTCGTCACCCGCCCCGGAGCTCGCGGCGGCCGACCGGATAGCCGCCCCCAGCAGGTCCCGCCACGGCTGCGGGGGATGGAACGCCTCCTGCGCCCACCGCCGCCAGCCCTTCGAGACGTCACCCGGCCGGCCGTTGATGCCCTGCGCCACCCGGAAGCGCACCGCGTCCTGCTCCTGCTCGGTGAGACCGTCGGCGCCGTCGGGTCCCAGCTCCCACTCCCGGTCCAGCCCGTCGGCCCCGCTGCCGCAGTCCAGCCACATCAGGTCCCGGCTGTACGACCTCAGCTGCACGCTGTGCAGGTAGTCCTCCATCAGCTCGTCCTCGGGCAGGTGCAGCAGCCGGGGCAGGACGACGCCGGCGGGCCGGGCCAGCCCGTCGCCGTACACGTCGTCGTTGATCTCGAAGTCGGCGGCGATGTTCATCCGCAGCCGCTCCCCCGGCCCGCTCAGCCCGTGTTTCGCGGCGTACCGGTCGCTGCGGCCGTGATGGTCGCGCAGCAGGTGGGCGACCTCGTGCACCCAGACCCCGGCCAGCTCCTCGACCGGGGTCCGGGCGACGAACACCGGCGAGACGTAGCACCGCCAGTACCGGTCGACGGCCATCGTGGGCACCCGCGGCGACTCCACCGCGTGCAGGGCGAACAACGCGGTGGCCAGGTACGGCCGGGCCCGGACGGCCTGGAGCCGGGCAGCGAACAGCTTGTCGCGGTCCAGCTTCACCGGCCGCTCCCCGCCGCGGCCACGACCCGCGCCCCGGCCCGGTCCGCCCGCCGGGACAGCGCGACCGCCCCGGCCAGGCGGTCGATCGCCGCCGGCACGTCCCAGTCGGCCTGGCGCAGGGCCGCCAGCGCACCGGCGGGCACGACCACCAGGTCCGGCGGTCCGCTCTCCAGGGCGCGGACCATGACGGCCCAAGCCGCGTCCCAGCGCTGCCGGTCCGGCCGCTTGCGCAGCGCCTCGACCACCCCGTCGAGGACGATCTGGCGCAGGTCGCCGCGCTCGGGCAGCGGGGCCGCCGCCGGGTCGGCCAGCAGCGTCTCGGGATCGGGCAGGTCCATCCGGTCCAGGAAGGCCAGCAGTTCCAGCCCGGGACCGTCCCCGACCGTGCCGCGGACCAGCATGGACAGCACCTCCCGGGAGGTGCCCGCGGCGGTGGCGAAGGCGGTCAGCGACAGGGCCATCTCCCAGCTCCGCGGCGAGGGCCACGGACCGCCGCGCCGAGGTTCGTTGGCCGGCAACTGGTGCACCAGGGCGGGCCGGACGGCAAGGAACCCGCACACCGCCCGGCGGGCGAACGTCACAGCCTCGGCCAGTCGCCGCGGGTCGAGCTCCGGCAGGGCGGCCCGCGGCCACGTCCCGCCGAGACCCCGGACGACGACATCGTGGTCGTGCAGCCACTGAAGATGCACGAAACGGTTGGCCAGCGGCGGACTGAGCTCCCAGCCGTCGGCGGCCGAGGACCGCGGGTTGGCAGCGGCCACGATCCGTACCCCCGGCGGCAGTTTCAGGACGCCGACCCGGCGCTCCAGCACCAGCCGGAGCAACGCGGCCTGCACCGCCGGCGGCGCGGTCGAGAGCTCGTCCAGGAAGAGCAGGCCACGGCCCTCCCGGACCAGGCGCACGGCCCAGTCCGGCGGGGCCATCGGGACGCCCTGCACGGCCGGGTCGTCACCGACCACGGGCAGCCCGGAGAAGTCGGACGGCTCGTGCACGCTGGCGATCACCGTGGTCAGGGGCAGATCGAGGGAGGTGGCGAGCTGCTGCAGGGCCGCGGTCTTGCCGATCCCCGGCTCACCCCACAGCAGTACGGGCAGATCGGCGGCCACGGCCAGGGTCAGCGCCTCCAGCTGCGGGTCCCGGCGGGGCTCAGTGGTTGTGTCGCGCAGCAGCGCCAGCAGGTCGGCGGCGGTGTCCTGGGCGGAGTTCCGGTCAGCGAAAGACATGGTGATCACCTTGGTGGGAGAGAAGGAACGGGTGAGGTCAGCGGGCGCCGGCGAGACGCGGGTGGCCGCGGTACCGGCTGCGCTCTTCGCGACAGGTCGACAGGGGTCCGCGCCCGGTCAGCCCGGCCCGGAACAGTCCGTGGGTGATCCGCCTCAGCACGGCGGTCTCGAGCTCGTCGCGCAGGCCCCCGCCGCGCAGGACCGCTTCCGGCCCGAGCAGGGACTCGACCACGGCCAGCGCCCCGGCGGCGTCGCCGTGATCAAGCCGGGCGCGGACGTCGGCGAGCTCCGCCGGGCCGCGGTGCGCCTCGTCGATCGCCTGCAGGCAGGCCACCGGCGTGCCGGTCAGGGCGGCCAGCAGCTCCTCCCGGCGGATCTCGTCCGGGCTGTGATCCAGCGGGGCCAGCACCCCGTCCACGAGAGCGATCCGGTGCGTGGCGCCACGGCACTCCACGAGGCGGGGACCGGCTCCGGGCTGCGGTGCCGGGGCCGTACCCCGGGGCTGGTCCGGAGCGAGCGCGGCGGCGACCAGCGGATGCAACCGGTCCGGCTCGATCAGCCCGTGCCGCAGCAACGCCCGATCGGGCAGCTCCCAGGTCGCCGCGTCCGGCAACACCGGCAATGCGGCCGCCCAGCCCCACCCCGGATACGCCGACACGGTCAGCGAGCCAGTTTCGGCGAGCTCCAGCAGCAGCCGGCGCCGGCCGCCGAACCGTACGGCCACCGCGCCGCTGCTCCGCCCCTCCGAGCGCAGCAGAATCGCCGCCTCGGCCGCCCAGCGGGCCTCCTGATCCACGATGGACCGGTCGCGGAGCTCGCCGGCCCGGCTCGCGTCCCACAGGTGACGGTGCAGATCCAGCCGGAACCGCCGGTCCGGCCGCGGACCGCCGGGACCGGCCCGGTCCCACAGCGCGAGGCTGCACCGCTGCCCGGCGTTCGCCCACGCCGGTGGGGTGCGCACGACCAGGTGCAGGCCGTCGTAACAGGCCAGGGAGATCGTCAGGCCGGGTCGCAGCAACCCGTCCGGGGCGATCCTGGGCAGATGCCAGCGCAACAGATCAGGAGCAAGATTGCGCAGGTGGGCCCGGATCCGGGCGGCGAGCTCCGAGCCCCGGGTACGGGCCAGCGACCGCAGATCGAACTCGACATCGACCCGGGCCGCCGCACACGCCGCCGCCCAGTCGTGCTCGGCCCGGCAGGCAGTCGCAGCCTCGATCATCGAAGGCGGCACGGCGAACTCGCGCACGCGCAGCCAGAGGGAAAGACGGGATTCACCGTCCGCGTTCCGTGAGGGCATCAGCACTCACCTTTGGCGGACAGGACCCCCAATCGCACACACGAGGTATTCATCGCCCGGGACCGTACCACCGGCCGCGGGCGGTGAGAAGGCGATTTCAGGCGGCGAAGGCCTCGATCGCGTCCGCGAGGTGGTCACCGGTCAGGGGGCGTTGCAGGTCGTCGAGGGTACGGGCCAGCGCCGGCAGCGCCTGCTCGTCGTCGGCCAGGGCGACCGCCACGAATTCGTGGTCCGGCAGCATGAGCAGGGCCGCGCGGTAGCCCGGCAGGCGCCCGTCGAGGTACATCTGGCCGGACGGTCCCAGAGCCCAGCCGAGGCCGTACCGCATCGGGTCCTCGGAGGGCGGCCACCATGCTTGCGTCCACCGCCTCCCGCAGGCCCGCGACCTGGGCCAGCAGGTGCTCGACCGTGATCCCGGGAGCACCACGCCAGTCGGCCGCCAGCTCGGGCAGCAGGCTGACGACCGGGGTGTCCAACGGCACGCCGAGGGCCCGGACGAGGGCCGCGCTGGTCACCACCTTGGTCAGCGACGCGATCCGGAACGGCGCTTCCGGGCCGGTCGTGGTGCGGACACCGGCCCGGGAGACCCCCGTTGCGGCCCGGGTCACGATCGGCAGCGGCGCTCGACGGCTTGCACGAAGAGGCCGGTCGCTTCCGGGACCACGTCGGTGAAGTAAGACGGCTCGAACACTTCGACCTCGAGGATCAGCGGGTCGCGGCCCTGCTGCGAGGCGATGTCGACGCGGGCGTAGAGCGGCAGTCCGGCGTCCTGGCCGAAGCCCTTGCGGGCGCCGATCTCCGCGATGGCCGCGACCGTCCGGCGGCCCAGGGCGATCTCCTCGGCGGACGGGTCCGCGCGGGTGATCACCTCGGTGTATTCGCCGCCCAGATAGCCGCCGCCCGGGGCCAGCAGGGGGCCCTTGTGACAGGCGTAGGCGAACTCGCCGTTGAGGAAGAACAGGGCGTTCTCGCCGTGCTCGATGACCGATTCCATGGCCGGCTGGATCATCGCTGTCTTGCCCGAGGCGATGATGTGGGCGGCCAGCTCGGCCGCCCGCGGGTCGTCCCGCTGGAACAGACCGGTGTCGCGCGCGCCGGCCGAGACCGACGGCTTGACCACCACCCGGCTGTCGGCCAGGGCGGCGATCGCGGCCTCGGCCTCGGCGGGCGTCGTGGCGAAGGTGAACGGCACGCAGGGCACGTCCAGCGCGTGGAAGTCGTCGAGGTAGCGCTTGTCGATGTTCCAGCGGATCAGCTCGGGCGCGTTGAGGATGCGGGTACGCCCCGCCGTACGGTCCAGCCAGCCGGTGAACTCCGCGTACCGCTCGGGGTAGTCCCAGGGTGAGCGGATGACCAGCAGGTCGAAGGCCGTCCAGTCGACCGCGGGGTCGTGCCATACCGGGGCGGTGGCCCGGAAGCCCGCCCCGGTCAGGGCGCGCAGCAGCACGGCGGTGTCCGGGTCGTGCCGCCGGACCTGCTCGGTGTCGGTGGTGACCAGGCCGACGGTGGTGGTCATCGCGGGCCTCAGTTGAAGCCGGCGACGGGCCGGGGCGCGTATCCGCGTTCGAGCAGCGTCACCTCGTCGTCGGTGAGGGTCAGCTCCAGGGCGGCGACCGCGTCGTCGAGGTGATGCGGTTTGGTCGCGCCGACGATCGGTGCGGTGACGGCCGGATTGCGGGCCACCCAGGCCAGGGCCACCTGCGCCCGCGGGACGCCGCGCTTCTCCGCGACCGTGGTCACCGCGTCGACGATCTGCCGGTCGTTGTCCTCGGCGCCCGCGTACAGGGTCTTGCCGAACTCGTCCGTGCCGGAGCGGGTGGTGTCCTGCTGCCAGGGCCGGGTCAGTTTGCCGCGGGCCAGCGGGCTCCACGGGATCACCGCGATGCCCTGGTCGAGGCAGAGCGGCAGCATCTCCCGTTCCTCCTCGCGGTACAGCAGGTTGTAGTGGTTCTGCATGGACGCGAACCGGGTCCAGCCGTGCCGGTCGGCCAGGTACAGCGCCTGGGCGAACTGCCACGCCCACATCGACGAGGCCCCGAGGTAGCGGACCTTGCCCGCCTTGACCAGGTCGTGCAGCGCTTCGAGGGTCTCCTCGATCGGGGTGCCGGGGTCCAGGCGGTGGATCTGGTACAGGTCGACGTAGTCGGTGCCGAGCCGGCGCAGGCTGTTGTCGATCTCGGTCATGATGTGCTTGCGGGACAGGCCGGCGCCGTTCGGGCCCGGGCGCATCCGGCCGTGGACCTTGGTCGCGATCACCACGTCGTCCCGGTCGGCGAAGTCCTTCAGGGCCCGCCCGAGGATCTCCTCGCTGGTGCCGTCGGAATAGACGTTGGCCGTGTCGAAGAACGTGACACCCAGGTCGAGCGCCTGCCGGATGAACGGCCGGGCCTGCTCCTCGGGCAGCGACCACGGGTGAGTGCCGCGGTCGGGGGCGCCGTAGCTCATCGCGCCGAGGCAGAGGCGGGAGACCCGCAGGCCGGTCGAGCCGAAGTTCACGTAGTCCACTGGTGCATTCTCCGGTGATCGGCCGCCGGGTCAAGCACGCATGACGGTGGCGATCGGAATGCCGGCGGCCCGCAGCGCCGGGATGAAGCCGCCGAGGATGCCGGCGACCAGACCGGCGATGATGCCGGCGATGCCGGCCTCCCACGGGAACTGCAGGTCCTGCAGGAACGGCTCGGAGTCGCCGAACAGCATCGAGACGGCCCGCAGTCCGGCCGCGCTGAGCCCGATCGCCACGGCCGCGGTGAACAGGCCGGTGAGCAACGTCTCAGCCAGCACGATGCCGGCCAGCAGCATCCGCGGGGTGCCGACCGCCCGGCGCAGGGCGAACTCCTCGACCCGTTCCCCCACGGTGGCCAGGCCGACGTTGAGGATGCCGGCCACGCCGATGAGCAGCACCAGGCTGGCCATCGCCAGGAAGACCAGGCGCAGCAGCTTGAGCTGGCTCTCCATCTGCTTCTTGGCGTCGACGGTCTCGACCCAGGTCTCCGAGCCGATGGCCTTGAGCTTGGTGCTGAGCACCTGCTCGACCGGGCTGCCCGGCGAGACCAGCACCTGCATCTCACCGCCGGAGTTCGGGTCGGCCGCGGTGCCGCCCGGCAGCCAGGTGGTCAGCTCGTCGAGGCGGACGTAGGCGCGCGGCTGGATGTCACCGTCGTCGACCACGCCGACGAACTGCGGGGTGATGTTGGCGGACGCGCCGGGGATCCGCATCTCGGCGGGCACCTTGTACCGCTCGAAGCCCTTGGCGGCCTCCCGGTTGACGATGATCCGCGGCGCCATCGCCGGCAGCGAGCTGAACTCGAGCCACTCGCCGGTGCGCGGGCGCAGGGGGCGGAACGGGCGCACGTCACCGGTCATGGCGGTCAGCCGGACCTCGACCGCCTGGCCCTTGGGCTGGGCGTCGGCCGGTTCGCAGGGCCCGTTGCCGGAGCAGACCATGCCACCGCCCCAGTCCTCGTCGAACGGCGAGGCGCCCGGATTGACCGGCGCGACGTTCGGCTCGCCGATGATCGCCTGGAGGCCGAGCATGGCCACCGCGTCGGTGCGGCCGTCCATCGTGTCGAGCACGATGTCGGTGGCCTTGGGCTGCATCGGCAGGTTGATGATGGTGGTGCCGTCGACGGCCGAGGTGAGCTCGATGTCCGACAGCAGCGCCTTGTCGGCGATGCTGGCGCCGGCCTGCACGACCACCACGGCCAGCACGCCCAGGAAGAGGCTCACCATGGACAGCAGGGTGCGCATCTTGCGGGCGCGGATGCCCTGCAGGCCGATGATCAGCGCCGACCGCAGCCGGCCGGAGAGCCGCCTCACGCGTTCACCCGCTCGGTGAGGACGCCGTCGACCAGGTCGAGGGTGCGGCCCATCCGGGCGGCGTGGTCCCGGTCGTGGGTGACCAGCACCAGGCCGCAGCCCCGCGTGGTCGCGGCCAGCAGGGCGTCGATCACCGCGGTGCCGGTCTCGGTGTCCAGCGCGCCGGTCGGCTCGTCGGCCAGCAGCACCACCGGGTCACGGACCAGGGCCCGGGCGATGGCCACCCGCTGCTGCTCACCGCCGGACATCCGGGCCGGGCGGTTCTTGGCCAGGTGGGCGATGCCGACCTGGTCGAGAGCCTGCAGGACGCGGGCCCGGCGTTCCCGCCGGGGCAGCCAGCCCTGGCCGTTGACCAGCGCCATGGACACGTTCTGGGCCGCGGTCAGGTGCTTGAGCAGGAAGAAGCGCTGGAACACGAAGCCGAAGTGGGAGCTGCGCAGCTTCGCGGCCTTGCGCTCGGGCAGCCGGCTGATGTCCTGGCCGGCGAGCAGGTAGCTGCCCTCGTCCGCGCGGTCGAACAGGCCCAGGACGCTGAGCAGGGTGCTCTTGCCGGAGCCGGACCGGCCGACGATGGCCACGCTCTCGCCGGCCTGCACGGTCAGGTCGACGCCGTCGAGGATGGTGCGCGGCTGCTGCTGGCCCTTGAGGACCTTGGTGATGCCGGTCAGCTCGATCAGCGCGGTCATCCCACGGCCCCGGACGGCTTGTCCTCGGGGTTTCCACCCTCGGGCGCGGCGGGCAGGTTGGGACCGGGGATCGCTACGGTCTCGTCGCCCTTGAGGCCCTTCTTGATCTCCACGACCTTGCCGTCGGTGAGGCCCAGCACCACGTCGACGGTCTTGCGGACGCGGTCCGCCCCGACCACGTCGACCTTGCCCTTGCCCTGGGTGCCGGCGACCGCCTCGACCGGCAGCACCAGCACGTCGCTGGCCTTGCCGGTGACCATCTCCAGGGTGACCGCGGCGCCGTTGATGAGCTTGATGCCCTTGCTCGCGGTGCAGACCAGCCGCAGGCCGGTCGGCTCCGAGCCCTCGCCGCCACCGGCCGACGGCGCCTCGGGCTCCTGGGCGGGCTCCCCGGTGGCGCCCGGGGACGGCGTGACCGGCGGCGGCTCGGGGATGGTCCCGGCCGGCAGCGCCGCGATCGTGCCGAGCGGCTTGCAGGGGAACGGTCCCGGGCCGTTCTTGATCTGGCCCTGGACGGATTTCGCCGAGCCGGAGATCCGGTACGCCAGCGCGCTGTCGATGTCCGCGACGACCGCATACCCGGCGCGCTTGGCCGAGATCACCGGCATCCCCGCGGTGACCGAGGTCCGGTCGTCGAGCAGCCGGCCGGCCAGGATGGAGTTCTTCGGCATCAGCACCTTGTGCGGCGTGCCGTGGTCCCAGACCGTGGCCACCCAGGTGGCCTGGGTGCTGGCCGTCTTCGCGGGCTGCCGCTGCACGTAGCGCAGCTCCCCGTCGACCGGCGCGACGATGCCGTAGACCGGGTTGATCGCCACCTTGCCGTTGAGGCTGATCTTGTTGGTGAGGTCCTGGCGGCTCGGCTGGACCGTGGTCAGCACGGTGCCGCGGGGCTCCAGTCCGGGGGTCTCGGCCTCGTCGGACGACCCGGAGCAGGCGGTCAGCGCCGCCACGACCGACATTCCCACGAGCGCGCGGGGCAGGAGCCTGCGTCCGTCCACCGGTTCCCCTTAGCTGTTCGAGCCGATCCTCGGCACATCGATAGCCGTCCAGAGATGATCTCCGATCCGAACGGCGCTCGCAGACGGTACATCGGCTTGGCAAGAGAGCAAGATGCACCGGATTGTCGCGCCGTCGCGCAGGCCCGGATCGCGCTGCGGAAACGGGCTCAACGACGGTCACCCGCGCCGGATTGCGTAGTTGCGCGTGGGTGCGCGCTCCTGATTCCGTTTCGGTCTTGCAAAATCCCTCGGATTCCCTTGTCTTTAGGTCTTCGGCTATGTCAAGGTCCACCTCTTCGTGTGGGGGCTGTCACAGGCCCCGGGGCGGGAGGTCCGATTTCCGTGAGCACCGACCTACCGGTCCTGCGCAACTTCATCGGCGGGTCCGGCACGGACACCGCCGACGGCGTGACGTCAGCGGTCGTCGACCCGTGCACCGGTGACGCGTACGCGTACGCCCCGGTCTCCTCCGCCGGTGATGTCGCCGTCGCCATGCAGGCCGCGGAGGCCGGCTTCGAGGTGTGGCGGGACAGCACACCGGCCGAACGGCAGCGCGCCCTGTTGCGCATCGCCGACGCCGTCGAGGCCCGGGCCGACGAGATCATCGCCGCCGAATGCCGCAACACCGGCAAACCGGTCGAGGCCACCCGCCAGGAGGAGATGGCGCCGCTGCTGGACGAGCTGCGCTTCTTCGCCGGGGCCGCCCGGATGCTGGAGGGCAAGTCCGCCGGGGAGTACCTGCGCGACCACACCTCCTGGGTCCGCCGGGAGCCGATCGGCGTCTGCGCCCAGGTGACGCCGTGGAACTATCCGATGGTCATGGCGGTGTGGAAACTCGCCCCGGCCATCGCGGCCGGCAACGCGGTGGTGCTCAAGCCCTCCGACACCACCCCGGTCAGCACCCTGCTGCTCGCCGAGATCGCCGCCGAGTTCCTGCCGCCGGGCGTGCTCAATGTCGTCTGTGGTGACCGGGACACCGGCCGCGCGCTGGTGGTGCACCCCACCCCGCAGCTCGTCTCGATCACCGGCTCCACCCGGGCCGGCATGGAGGTCGCCGCCGCGGCCGCCGCTGACCTCAAGAAGGTCCACCTGGAGCTGGGCGGCAAGGCCCCGGTCATCGTCTTCGACGACGTCGACCTGGAAGCGACCGCCGCGGCCGTGGCCGGCGCGGGCTACTTCAACGCCGGGCAGGACTGCACCGCCGCCACCCGCGTGCTGGTGCACGCCCGGGTCGCGGCCGACTTCACCGACGCGCTGGCCGCCGCGGCCCGAAACACCAAGGTGGGTGGCCCGGCCGACCCGGGCGCCTACTTCGGGCCGGTCAACAACGTCGCCCAGCTGGACCGGGTGCGCGGATTCCTGGACCGCACGCCCGACCACGCCCGGGTGGTCACCGGCGGGCGGCGCATCGGTGACCGCGGCTACTTCGTCGAGCCGACCGTCGTGGCCGGCCTGCGCCAGCGCGACGAGATGATCCAGGACGAGATCTTCGGCCCGGTCATCACGGTGCAGGAGTTCGACACCGAGGACGGCGCCGTGCGCTGGGCCAACGACGTGCGCTTCGGCCTGAGCGCGAGCGTCTGGACCCGTGACCACGGCCGGGCGATGCGGGTGTCGCGCCGGCTGAACTTCGGCGCGGTGTGGATCAACACCCACCTGCCGTTCGTGTCCGAGATGCCGCACGGCGGCTACGGCCACTCCGGCTACGGCAAGGACCTCTCGATGTACGGGTTCGAGGAGTACACCCGCATCAAACACGTGATGAGCCATCTGGGCTGACCCGGCCCGCCCGTCCCCCCGCGCGCGAAGAGGTACGCATGACCACTGCTATTGACGAGGACCCCGGCCAGCCGGCCATCGAGCTCGCCGGCGTGCACAAGGACTACCTGTCGCACGGCGAGACCGTGCAGGCCGTACGCCGGATGGACCTGAGGATCGCGCAGAGCGAGTTCTTCTCCCTGCTGGGCCCGTCGGGCTGCGGCAAGACCACCACGATGCGGATGATCGCCGGCTTCGAGGAGCCGACCGGCGGCACGGTGTTCCTGGACGGCCGGGACGTCACCCGCGTCTCGCCCAACAAGCGCGACGTGAACATGGTGTTCCAGTCGTACGCGTTGTTCCCGCACCTGAACGCGTACCAGAACGTGGCTTTCGGGTTGGAGCGCAAGAAGGTCGACAAGGCCGAGATCCGCCGCCGGTGCGGCGAGATCATGGAGATCGTCTCGCTGACCGGCATGGAGAAGCGGGCCCCGCGCGAGATGTCCGGCGGGCAGCAACAGCGGGTGGCGCTGGCCCGGGCGCTGGTCAACCGGCCGCGGGCGCTGCTGCTCGACGAGCCGCTGGGCGCGCTGGACCTCAAGCTGCGCCAGCAGATGCAGGTCGAGCTCAAGCGGATCCAGCGCGAGGTCGGCATCACCTTCGTCTACGTGACGCACGACCAGGGCGAGGCGCTGACCATGTCGGACCGCATCGCGGTCATGGACGCGGGCCGCATCGACCAGCTCGGCTCCCCGCGGGAGATCTACGAACGGCCGGCGACCCGCTTCGTGGCCGGCTTCATCGGCACCTCGAACCTGCTCGACGGCACGGTGGAGAGCATCACCGGCGACGTCGCGCTGCTGAGCTACGGCGAGGGCGAGCGGGTGCTGGTGCCGGTCAGCGGGGCCATGAAGGTCGGCGACGACCTCGAGGTCTCGGTGCGGCCGGAGAAGATCGACCTGTCCCAGGAGGCCCCCGCCGGGACCGGCACCAGCGTGCTCAGCGGCGTGGTGACCGAGGTCGTCTACCACGGCACCTCGACCAACTACACGGTCAAGACCTCGGCCGGCCCCGACCTGGTGATCTTCGACCAGAACGCCTTCTCCGCCGAGGATCTCGCCGGCCCCGGCGACCGCGTGTACCTCAGCTGGAGCCCGCAGCACTCTTACCCGATCGGAGTCTGATCGTGCAGTCGAACCTCCCCGACCCCTCCCTGATCCGCGGCCTGACCCAGCGGCGGCTCGGCCGGCGCGACGCGTTGCGGGTGTCCGGCCTGTCGGCGTTCGCCATGGCGCTGGCCGCCTGCGGCGTCAAGGGCACCGGGTCGACCGCGCCGAGCGCCCCCGCCCCCGACGCGGTGGCCAAGTACTGGGCCGGCAAGACCAGCAACGGCAATGTGAACTTCGCCAACTGGCCGCTCTACATGGACCCGGAGCAGCCCGAGCTGAAGAAGTTCACCAAGGCCACCGGCGTCACGGTGAAGTACCAGGAGGTCATCCAGGAGATGGGGCCCTGGTTCGCCAAGGTCCAGCCGCAGCTCGCGGCCGGTCAGTCGATCGGCTACGACCTCATGGTGATCACCAACGGCATCCAGTTCAAGCAGTTCGTGGACTCCGGCTTCCTGGCCCCGCTGGACCACTCCAAGCTGCCGAACTACGTGGCCAACGCCGACCCGTCGTACGCGAGCACCGCCTACGACAAGGGCAACGTCTACTCCGTGCCGTGGACCTCCGGGATCACCGGCATCGCGTACGACCCGAAGAAGATCACCCGGCCCATCACCAAGCTGGCCGACCTGTGGGACCCCGCGTTCAAGGGCAAGGTCGGCATGTACTCCGACACCCAGGAGCTGGCCAACTTCGGCCTGATGGCGCTCGGCCTCAACCCGGACGAGTCCACCCCGGAGGACTGGAAGAAGGCCGCCGAGAAGCTCAAGGAGCAGAAGAGCGCGGGCCTGGTGCGCAACTACTACGACCAGAGCTACGTGGACGCCCTCGGCAAGGGCGAGGTGTGGATCACCCAGGCCTGGTCCGGCGACATCTTCCAGAAGAACGTCTCGGACGGCACCGACTTCAAGTTCGTGATCCCGGAGGAGGGCGGCACGATCTGGACGGACAACTTCGCCATCCCGATCACCGCGCAGAACCCGCTGGACGCGATCAAGCTGATGGACTTCTTCTACGAGGTGGAGAACGCGGCCACGCTGGCCGAGTACATCAACTACGTGTGCCCGGTGCCGGCCGCGCAGGAGCAGATCAAGAAGGACGCGGCCAAGCTGTCGGGCGACGACAAGAAGACCATGGAGGCGGTCGCCACCAGCCCGCTCGTCTTCCCGGCGCAGAGCGACTACGCGAAGCTGCACTACTACGTGGACTTCAAGTCGACCGCCGAGCAGCAGCAGTTCCAGAGCATCTTCGAACCGATCGTGCTGGCCTGAGCCGTGTCGCGTTCACGCCGGGTGCTCGCGCCCTACCTGCTGATCCTGCCGGGCGGCCTGTGGCTGCTGCTGTTCTTCGTGATCCCGATGGTGACGATGCTGTCGCTGTCGCTGCAAGAGGGTGACGTCGTCTCCGGGTACGTGTTCACCGGGCACTGGCAGACCTACGTGGACGCGATCGGCAACTACCGCACGCAACTGGTCCGCTCGCTGATCTATGGAGCCGTCACCACGGTCATCCTGATCGTGCTGGCGTTCCCGGTGGCGTACTGGATCGCGTTCTACGGTGGCCGGCGCAAGCCGACCTACCTGTTCCTGCTGCTGCTGCCGTTCTTCGTGTCGTTCGTGCTGCGCACCATCTCGTGGCGCTACATCCTCACCGACGAGGGCATGCTGCTCGGCCCGCTGAAGAGCGCCGGGGTGCTGCCGGACAGCTTCCACATCCTCGGCACCCCGGTGGCGGTGATCGGCGGGCTGGTCTACAACTTCCTGCCGTTCATGATCCTGCCGGTCTACGTGGCCCTGGAACGCATCGACCCCCGGGTGGTCGAGGCCGCCCGCGACCTGTACGCGGACCCGGCCACCGCCTTCCGCAAGGTGATCCTGCCGCTGGCCCTGCCCGGCGTCTTCGCCGGCGTACTGATGACCTTCGTGCCGGCCAGCTCCGACTACGTCAACTCGGCGGTGCTGGGCAGCTCGTCGACCACGATGATCGGGCAGGTCATCCAGTCGCAGTACCTGACCAGCTCCAACTATCCGACCGCCTCGGCCCTGTCCTTCACGCTGATGGCGGTGCTGCTGATCGGGGTCTTCGCCTATGCCCGGGCGCTGGGCACGGAGGACGTGATGAAGGTGGCCGCGCGATGACCACGGTCGAGGAAGCCCCCGCGGTCACCCCGCGCCGGTCCCGGCTGACCGGCGGGCGGGCCCTGTACATCTACACCTGGGTGATCATCGCGTGGCTGACGCTGCCGGTGCTCATCATGATCCTGTTCGGTTTCAACGACACCCCGGGCCGCTACAACCAGACCTGGGAGGGCTTCACCCTCAAGTGGTACGGCCGGGTCTTCGCCCTCGACGAGCTGACCAAGGCCCTGGTGATCTCGCTGGTCGTCGCGGTGCTCACCGCGGTCGTCGCGGGCGCGCTGGGCACCGGCATCGGCTA
Organism: Actinoplanes sp. NPDC004185; assembly: GCF_053603475.1. Classification (NCBI taxonomy): domain Bacteria; kingdom Bacillati; phylum Actinomycetota; class Actinomycetes; order Micromonosporales; family Micromonosporaceae; genus Actinoplanes; species Actinoplanes sp. NPDC004185. The sequence continues at coordinate 56,584 of NZ_JBSGFR010000010.1, forward strand.
CGCGCTGGGCCGCTACCGGTTCCGCGGTTCGGGCACCGTCAACCTGATCATGTTCGCCACCATGTCCTCTCCCGAGCTGGTGATGGGCGCCTCGCTGCTGACGCTCTTCGTCTCCCTGGGCGTCGGGCTGGGCGCCACGACGATCACCATCGCGCACATCATGTTCTCGATCTCGTTCGTCGCGGTGGTGGTGCGGGCCCGGGTGCTGACCCTGGACCGCTCGGTCGAGGAGGCGGCGGCGGACCTGGGCGCCAACCCGTGGACCACGTTCTGGCGGATCACCTTCCCGATCATCATGCCCGCGGTGATGTCCGGCATGCTGCTGGCCTTCGCCCTGAGCATCGACGACTTCGTGGTCACCAACTTCACCGCGGGCACCACCACGACGTTCCCGCTGTGGATCTGGGGCGCGACCCGGGTCGGCCTGCCGCCGCAGGTCAACGTGATGGGCACGCTGATCTTCGTGGGCGGGGTGCTGATCGCGGTGATCAGCAGCGTGCGGTCGCGGCCCCGGAAGAATTCCTGAGCATGGTGGCGCGCGCGCTCGCCGACGCGGTGCCCGAGCCCTACTGGCTCGGGCAGGCGGGCGCGCCGCCGGCCGCCGACCCGCTGGACGGGATCGGCACGGCGGACCTGGCCGTGGTCGGCGCCGGCTACAGCGGGCTGTGGACGGCGCTGCTGGCCAAGGAACGCGACCCCGGCCGCGACGTCGTGGTGATCGAGGCCGGTACGGCGGGGTGGGCGGCCTCCGGGCGCAACGGCGGGTTCTGCGCGGCCAGCCTCACCCACGGCTTCGACAACGGACTGAGCCGTTTCCCCGACGAGATGGACGCCCTCGAGCGGCTCGGCCGGGCCAACCTGGACGGCATCGAGCAGACCGTCCAGCGGTACGGGATCGAGTGCGACTTCGCCCGCACCGGGGAACTCAACGTGGCGACCGCGGACTGGCAGGTGCGGGAGCTGGCCGCGTACCACGCCGAGGCCACCGCCCGCGGGCTGGACGTCACGCTGCTGGACCGCGACCAGGTCCGCGCCGAGGTCGACTCCCCCACCTATCTCGGCGGGGTCTGGGACCGTACCGGCTGCGCGATGGTGGACCCGGCCCGCCTGGTCTGGGGGCTGCGCCGGGCCTGCCTGCAGCTGGGCGTCCGGATCCACGAGTACTCCCCGGTCGAGCGGATCAGCACCACCCGCACCGGGCTCAGCCTGCACACCTGGCGCGGGCGGCTGGACGCGGCGAAGGTCGCGCTGGCCACCGGGGCGCACGGCAACCTGCTGCGCCGGCTGCACCACTACGTCGTCCCGATCTACGACTACGTCCTGATGACCGAGCCGCTGACCGCCGCGCAGCTCGCCTCGCTGGGCTGGGCGCACCGGCAGGGGGTGGGCGACGCGGGCAACCAGTTCCACTACTACCGGCTCACCGCGGACAACCGGATCCTGTGGGGCGGCTACGACGCGATCTACTACCGGGGCGGGCGGATCAGCCCGGAACGCGACCAGCGCGAGGCCACCTTCGCGGTGCTGGCCGAGCACTTCGCGCAGACCTTCCCCCAGCTCGACGGCGTGCGTTTCACGCACAAGTGGGGCGGCGTGATCGACACGTGCAGCCGGTTCAGCGGGTTCTTCGGTACGGCGCACAGCGGCCGGCTCGCGTACGCGGTGGGCTACACCGGGCTGGGCGTGGGAGCGACCCGCTTCGGCGCCAACGTGATGCTGGACCTGCTCGCCGGCGACCGTACCGAGCTGACCCGGCTGAAGATGGTGCGCCGCAAACCGGTGCCGTTCCCGCCGGAACCGGTGCGGTCCGGGGTGATCGAGCTGACCCGCTGGTCGATCGCCCGGGCCGACGCCCACGAGGGCCGCCGCAACGTCTGGCTGCGCACCCTGGACAAGGTCGGCCTCGGCTTCGACTCCTGAGGCCGGCCCGGGTGATCGCTACCGGCTCAGCAGCCCGCGCAACGCCTTGACCACCTCGGCCGGGGCCTCCTCCGCCATGTAGTGGCCGCACGAGACCGTACGGTGCTCCAGGTCCGGCGCCCAGGCCCGCCAGATGGCCGCCGCGTCGAAGCCCAGCGCCGCACCCCAGTCCTGCTGCAGCACCGTGACCGGCATCCGGAGCTGCTTGCCCGCCGCCCGGTCGGCGCGGTCGTGCTCCACGTCGACGCCGGCCGAGGCGCGGTAGTCCGCGACGATCGACGGGACGGCCTCGCGGCAGGCCCGCAGATAGGCGGCGCGCACGTCGGCCGGGATGGCCTGCGGGTCCTGGGTCCAGATGTCGAGGAAGTGACCGAAGAAGGCGTCCGGGGCGGCCCCGATCAGCTCCTCGGGCAGGCCGGGCGGCTGGGCCATCAGATACAGGTGGAAGCCCACCGCGGCGCTGACGCCGTGCATGACGTCCCACATGTCCAGCGTCGGGAGCACGTCCAGCGAGGCGAGGTGGGTGACCACTTCCGGGTGGTCCAGCCCGGCCCGGATGGCGACCAGGGCTCCACGGTCGTGCCCGGCCAGGGCGAAACGGTCGTGGCCCAGCGCGCGGGCCAGCGCCACGATGTCGGCGGCCATGGTCCGCTTGGCGTACGCGTCGCCTGCGGGCTTGTCGCTCGCGCCGTAGCCCCGCAGGTCGGGGCAGATCACGGTGTGGTCGGCGGCGAGGTCGGCGGCGACGTGCCGCCACATCAGGTGGGTCTGCGGGAAGCCGTGCAGCAGCACGATCGGGCTGCCCGAGCCGCCGACCGCGACGTTGAGCGCCACGTTCTCGGCGACGGTGACCCGCTGGTAGTCGAATCCGGTGATCGAAGGGTTCATGCCGGCCAGGTTGCCCGGGCGGGATCAGCAGTGGATCAGCAACGGATCAACGCGCTGCTTAGATGGGGTCATGGTGGCCTTCGGCGTGCTCGGACCCGTGCGGGCGAGCACCGCGCTGGGCCCCGTACCGCTGAAGGGTCCCCGGCACCGGGCCGTGCTGGCCCGCCTGCTGATCGCGCGCGGCCGGGTCGTGCCGGTCGACCTGCTGGTCGACGACCTGTGGGAGCAGCCCCCGCCGGGGGCCGTCCCGGCCCTGCGCACCTTCGTGTCGGATCTGCGCCGGGCCCTGGAGCCCGGCCGCCCGCCGCGGCAGCCGGCCCGGCTACTGGTCACCGCACCTCCGGGGTACGCGCTGACGGCAGCCCCGGACGCGGTGGACGCCTGGCGGTTCGAGTCGGCCGTGCTCGCGTCGGGCGATCTGCTCGCCGCCGGGGATGCGGCTCGGGCGCTGGCCGAGCTGGACGCGGCGCTCGCCCTCTGGCGAGGACCCGCGTACGCGGAGTACGCCGACCAGCACTGGGCCCGCGCCGAGATCGACCGCCTCGACGAGCTGCACATGCTGGCGACCGAACGCCGCGCCGAGGCGCTGCTCGCCCTGGGCCGGCCCGCCGACGCCGCCTCCGACCTGCAGGCCCACGCCACCGCCCAGCCGTTACGCGAGGACGCCTGGCAGCTGCTGGCCACCGCCCTCTACCGCGCCGGGCGCCAGGGCGAGGCGCTGACCGCCCTCCGCCGGATCCGCGCGACGCTGGCGACCGAGCTCGGCGTCGATCCCGGCCCGCGCCTGCGCAAATTGGAGACCGACATCCTGGCCCAGGCGCCGCACCTGAGCCCGCCCGAGCCCGTCACGCCGCCGGCGCCGGAACTCGCCGGCCGGCAGGACGAGCTGGCCCAGCTGGTACGGGCAGCCGAGGACGTCGCCGCCGACGGCCGGTCCGGGCTCGCACTGATCTCCGGTGAGGCCGGAGCCGGCAAGACCGCCCTGGCCGAGGCGCTGACCCACCGCCTGGCCCAGCTGGGCTGGACGGCCACCTGGGGACGCAGCCCCGACCACGAGGGCGCGCCGGTGACCTGGCCGGGAACCCAGGACGCGGCGCAGCCGGCCGGGGATCCCGCTGTGGCCCGGGTCCGGCGGCGGCAGGCCGCGGTGGCCCAGCTGACCGCACCAGCGGCTCGGGGACCGGTTCTGCTGGTCGCCGACGACCTGCACCTGGCCGATGAGGCGACACTGGACCTGGTCGCCGCGCTGGCCACGGAGCCGGTGCCGGTGCTGGTGGTGGGAACGTTCCGGGCCGCCGAGATCACGCCGGAGCTGACGGCGGCGCTGGCCCGGTTCGCCCGGACCGAACCCGTGCGGGTGTATCTGAGCGGACTCGACGAGGAGGCGACGGCGGCGCTGGCCCGTACCGTCGCCGGGGCCGAACTGGACGTACCGGCCGCGCGGCTGATCCATCGCCGCAGCGGCGGCAATCCGTTCTTCGTGCGTGAGCTGGCGCGGCTGGTCGTCGCCGAGGGCCGGGCGGCCCTGGAGCAGGTGCCGGCCGGGGTTCGCGACCTCATCCGGCACCACCTGGCCCGGCTGCCCGAAGCCGCGCAGACCGTGCTGCGGCAAGCCTCGGTGCTGGGACGTGACGTCGACGCGGACGTGCTGGCCGCGCTCCCTGGAACGGCCGACGACGCCTTGGACGCCCTCGACGCCGGCCTGCGGGCCGGTCTGCTCTCGGAGGACGGGCCTGGTCGGCAGCTCAGGTTCACCCACGTGCTGGTCCGGGACACGATCTACGGCGACCTGTCCGCGCTGCGTCGCGCTCATTGGCATGCCGCCGCGGGTGCGGTGTGGGAACGACTGCATCCTGAGGACGTCACCGCGCTGGCCCACCACTTCGCCCGCGCGGGGACGCCGGGGACCGCGGCGCGGGCTGCGCACTACAGCGGGGTGGCGGCTGATCTGGCGGAACGTAGTTCCCGGCCGCATGAGGCGGTTCGGTTGTGGCGGCAGGCTCTGGATGCCCATGACCGCGGTGCGCAGGCGGACGGCTCCGGCTTGCTGGCTGACGGCGGCCTGGGCCGATCGACCAACGGCGGCCTCGCCCGGTTCGCTGACGGCGGCCCCACCCGGCTGGCTGACGGCGGCCCAGGTCGGCTGACTGACGGCGACCCAGGTCGGCTGACTGACGGCGACCCAGGTCGGCTGGCTGACGGCCGGGGGCGGTTGGCCGCTGTCATGGGGTTGGGGCGGGCCCTGGCCGTGACCGGGCATCTGGATGAGGCGCGCCGGCACCGGGCCGAGGCTGTCGCCGCCGTCCGGCAGATCGACGACCCGGACCTGGCCGCGAGCGTCCTCGCCGCCTTCGACGTGCCGGCCGTCTGGACCCGCAACGACGACGACCGGCTCTCCGCGCAGATCGTCGAGCTGGCCGAACGCACCCTGGCCGCGCTCGGCCCGGACCGGCCGGAACAGCGCAGCCGGCTGCTCAGCACGATCGCCCTGGAGCTGCGCGGCACCACCACCGACCGCGGCGACCGGGCTGCGCGGGAGGCCGAGGCCATCGCCCGGCGGACCGGGGACCCGGGGCTGCTGGCGTTCGCGCTCAACGCGCGGTTCATGCACACGTTCAGCCGGACGGGGCTGGCCCGGGAGCGGGCCGGGATCGGCGCTGAACTGGTCGCGGTGGCCGCCCGGCACGAGCTGGTCACCTTCGAGGTCCTCGGTCATCTCATCCTGGTCCAGGCCCATGGTGCTCTCGGTGAGCCGGCTGTCGCCGATGCCCACGCCCAGGCAGCGGACGAGCTTGCCGAACGTTACGACCTGCCGCTGGTCGGGGTGCTGACCCAGTGGTACCGCGCGCTGCGGCTGGCCATGGACGGGCGGACCGGCGAGGCGGCGGGCGCGTACCGGGCGGCCCAGGCCAGGTTGAACGGCAGCGGCATGCCGGGGATGGCGGACGGGCTGCTGGCGCTGGCGCTGCTCAGCCTGGATCTGGACGGTGCGCCCGACGGGGACTTCGGCCCGTACGAGCCTTGGGCCCGGCCCTTGGTCCTGCTGGCCGGCGGCGCGGTCGCCGGCCGCGCGGTCGATGGGCACGCGGGCGATGGCCGGGAGCGGGCGGCTGCTGCTCTGCGCGCGGTCCCTGAGTCGCCGCACGACCTGCTGTGGGAAGCGCGGCTGTGCCTGGTGGCCCGCGCCGCCGAGGCCCTCGACGATCAGTCCACGCTGGCCCGGGTCCGCGCCGAACTCCGCCCGGCCGCCGGAGAGCTGGCCGGAGCTGGCAGCGGCCTGATCACCCTGGGTCCAGTCAATGATTACCTGGGGCAACAGTCCCCTCGTCCGTCCTGACCGATCGTTCCGGTCGACGGTCACGCCGGGCCTCCGAACAGTCAGGAATGCCCCCTACCAACGTCGATTTCCGCCCCGGGCGCCCTTCATGCCGATGCCGAACGCGAATAAGCCAGGAAGGATGCATCGGTAGGTCGATCAAGGGAGTGACCAGGCATGGCGCAGATCCACCACTTCGAGCACGGCTGGCTGACGCCGACGTTCAGCTACACGCTGTCCGTGCTGGGCTCCCTGCTCGGGCTGGTGTGCGCGGTCCGGCTGCGCACGGCGCCGAGCGCGGGCTGGCGCGCCTGGTGGCTGACCCTGGCCGCGGTCGCGATCGGTGGCACCGGCATCTGGACCATGCACTTCGTGGCGATGCTGGGCTTCAGCGTGGTGGGCATGCCCATCCGGTACGACGTCCCGGTGACTGCCCTCAGCGCCCTGATCGCCATCAGCGCCGTCGCCATCGGCCTGTCGATCGCCGCCCGCGGCACCAGGGTCCAGGGCGCCCGCCTGATCATCGGCGGCCTCTTCGCCGGCCTGGGCGTGGCCGCGATGCACTTCACCGGCATGTACGCGATGCACCTCGACGGCACCATCGACTACATGACCAGCCGCGTCGTAGCGGCGGTGGCGATCGCCGTGGTGGCGGCGACCGTGGCGCTGTGGCTGGCCATGACGGTCCAGCGACCCCTGGCGATCCTGGCGTCCGCGCTGGTCATGGGCGTCGCGGTCAACGGCATGCACTTCACGGGCATGTCGGCGATGTCGGTCCGGCCGGACCCCGGGGCGACCGGCGCGTCGGTGACGGGAGCCAACGCGAGCACGCTGCTCATCCCGATCGGCCTGACCGTGATCTTCGGCGTCCTCGGCCTGGTGTACGCGCTGATGGCGGCCCCGACCGAGGAGGACCGCGCGGCCGCGGCATACCTGGCCGAGCGGCTGGAACGCGAGAACGACGACGACCTGTACGAGCCGGCGCCGCAGCAGGGACCCAACGGGCGGCGGATGCCGACGGGTGGAGCTGCTTGGACCTTCCGGGACCGCGCGGGCCAATAGGCAGCGCTTTCCCGCGGGCGTCGATCTTTTGTCGATCGGCGCCCCGCCGCAGTCGTCGGGTGGTCGATCCGGCGCTGCGGCGTTTTCCGTCGGCGGCGCGTTCAGCAGTCGCCTGCACAACTACCTTTCGGGAAGCTCCCCGCGCAGGCGGTCAACGCCGGCCGCCCAGGCACAAACGGCGGAAGGGCCAGCCGCGAATGCGACTGACCCTTCCGACCTGACTGCTCTGGGGTGACCGACGGGACTTGAACCCGCGACCCCCGGGACCACAACCCGGTGCTCTACCAGCTGAGCTACGACCACCATGCCGCCTTGCCGCGGAACCCCGCGGCGCGTGCCGGACAAGCATAGCCGCAGCCCCCACCGAGTCGTCGACCGGGTTACCGCTCGGCGTGGCTCACAGCTCCGCGGCGATCGCCCGGGCCTGGTCGACGTCCGGACCGGGCAGCGGCACGAACACCGTGCGGCGGTAGTACTCGAGCTCGCGGATGCTCTCGCGGATGTCGGCGAGGGCCCGGTGGGCCAGGCCCTTCTGCGGCTGACCGAAGTACACCCGCGGATACCAGCGGCGGGCCAGCTCCTTGATCGAGGAGACGTCGATCATGCGGTAGTGCAGGAAGTCGTCCAGCGCCGGCATGTCGCGGGACAGGAAACCCCGGTCGGTGGCGATGGAATTGCCACACAGCGGCGCCGAGCGGGGATTGGGCACAAACTGCTTGATGTACGCGAGGACGGCCTCTTCGGCCTCCGCCATGGTGACGGTGGAACGGCGTACCTCGTCGGTGAGGCCGGACTTGGCGTGCATGTCGCGCACGACCTCCGGCATCGCGTCCAGGGCCGCGTCGTCGGCATGGATGACGAGGTCGATGCCGTCGCCGAGAACGTCGAGATCGGGACCGGTCACCAACGCGGCCACCTCGATCAGGGCATCTTTGCCCAGGTCGAGACCCGTCATCTCACAGTCGATCCACACCAGAAGATCCGCCACCCGCTCAGCCTACGCGCCGGGCGGAAACCGTGTCGCCGCGTCCGCCGTACCCACCCGCCGGGGACACCACACCCGCACCGGGCACGTTCACCCTGGATTGTCCGTATTAGCCCCAGGACTACCCACTTCCGCCGTCCAGGAGTTAAAGTGTGCTTAACGGACGAAGCCCCCCTTCGGTTACTCCGTTCCCCCGGTAAAAGGGCCCTCCGCGTCGGCAGCGCGGAGGGCCCTTTTCGGATGGATGAAGTTGTGACCCCAGACGCACCGAACGGCCGCAACCCCCTTCAGGAGGTCGCGGCCGCGCCGGCTGGTGCCTGATCAGTCCTTCGAACGCGAGCCACCCTTACGCGGCGGCCGGGTGAGCTTGATCGGTGGCTCCTGAGTAGCCGGATCAGGCGCGGGAAGCCCGGAAGCAGTGACATTCTTCCGCCGCCGCCGAGCGGCCGAGTCACCCCCGAGCAACTCCGCAACCTCCGCCTTGTACGCCGCCAGCCGCGAAAGCGAACCGTCCGGCTTGCGCTTGCCCTTGTCGCCCTTGTCCGCCTCGGCCGTGCCGACCTCAGCCTTGTCAACCTCGGCCGTCTCCCGCTCGACCTTGTCGGCGTCGACCTGGTTCGCCACGGCCTTGGCGGCGTCGACCACGGCCGGCTTGGCTTCTGCGGCCGCCCCCACACCAGCGGCGGGGCGGGCGTCAGCCGATCGGGTGACGGCGTTCGGCTGCGCCTGCATGCTGGTCGGGCGGGTGCGCTGCTCGGTGATGTGCGGGTCGGACTTCTCCGCAATGACCGTCTCCGCCCCGGCCGTCTTCACCTGGGTCGCCTCCGCCCTGGTCCCCTGCGCCGGCTCCGGCCGCGCCGCCACTGCCGGCGTCGGTTCGGCCTGTGTCGTCCGAGCCGAACCCACCTCCGTTTGCGAGGCCGGGCTGCTCGGCGTGTTCTGCCTCGCCGCGGGCCATGCCGGCGGGGTGCGGCCGGCGGTCGCCTGCTGGTCCGTGGTCACGGAGGAGGTCGAAGGCCGAACCGTCGTAGTGGTGCTCCCCGAGCTGGACGGCACCGGCTCGCGGTCCGGGTCGGCCGGGCGGGACGGGCCGGGCACGGACGGGCGTGGGGTCGTGGGGCTGCTCGGCGGGACCGGAGCCGGGCCCGTCGGTGCCGGCCTGGTCGGGGTCGGCGCGGTGCCCCTCGGCCCCGGCTGCGCTTGCGCCGCGACCGGCTGAGATCCCGGGCCCACAGGCTCCGAAACTCCGCCGGAAGCAACCGGACCAACGTGGTGCGGCTGCGGCGTGGTGGTCGGCGACGTCCGGGCCGACCCGGTCGACTGGGCCGGGGTCGTCGTCCCACCCGCCGCGACCGGACTCACACCCGACGCCGCAGGCTGGGCCGGAGCCGTCGTCCCGCCCGGCGCAACCGGACTCACACCCGACGCCGCAGGCTGGGCCGGAGCCGTCGTGCTGCTCGGCGCGACCGGGTTCGATGCCGCGGGCTGGGCCGGAGCCTGAGTGCCGGGCGCGGTGGCCGGGCGTGCTGCTGGGGCCTCCGGCCGGATCGACTTGACCGCCGTCGTTGCCGGCTCGGGCTGGACAGCCTTTGCCGCACCCCGGGGCTGGACTTGCTCGGCCTTCGCCGGTGTCGCGGTGTCCCCCGGCCGACCGGGCTTGGCCGGCTTCGCCGTCGGTGCCGGGACAGCGGGACGCGGTGTCGTCGGCGCGGTCCGGGCGTTCACTTCCGGGCTGTTCTTGTCCGGAGCTGATCCCTTGGCGACCGGGTTCGTGGCGCCCGGAGTAGTTGCCGCGGCTGAGCCGTCACCCGAGCCGGCCGGCCGGCCGGCGGCGGGCTTGTCCTCGGAGCGGCGCGAGGCGGCCGCGGCCTGGTCGACGGTCTTCGGCTGGTTCCTGGTCAGGCCGACCCGCCCGGAGTCCGCGCGGGTCAGACCGGTGGCCGCCCAGCCCGGCGACGAAGATCCGCCGAACAGGGCATTCCGCGGCGTGGCATCCGCCGGCCGCGCGGCCCTGGCCGGCGCGACCGCCTCGGAGTCGACGCCCGTCCCCGCCACATCGGGCTGACGAGATGCGCCGTCCTCCCCGGAAGCAGCACGCGGGCCCGCAACAGCCTTGGACACGACCGCCGCAGCTTCGGGCCGCGCAGCGCCAGGCGAACCCGCGTCCGCCTTGAGCACCGCAGCCCCGGTCGAACCCGCATCCGCCTTGAGCACCGCAGCCCCGGTCGAACCCGCATCCGCCTTGGACGCCGGAGCCCCGGACGAACCCGCATCCGCCTTGAGCGCCGGAGCCTCAGCGGAAGAGCCAGGTGAGGCAGCCGTGGCCATACCAGCCGCCGCCTGGGACGCAGCGACTGCGGGCGAAGCAGCAGCTGCCGGAGACGCCACACCCGCAGGCGAGACGCCGGCCGCCTTGAACGCGGCAGCCTCCGAGACGATGCCAGCCGGCTCAGGCGCGGCAGCCTCCGAAGAGGTGCCGGCCGCCTTGGGCGCGGAAGTGGCGCCAGCGGCCTGAGAAGCGGCAGCCGAGGAAGACCGGCCAGCCGCCGGAGCTGCGACAGCGCCGAACGCCCCGATCGCTGCCTTCGCCGGGGATTCGTCCGGAGCCCCAGCAGCAGCCCGGACAGCCGCCGCACCCGCAGCCGTCGCCCGCAGCGCAGCACTGCTGGCCGCAGCCGCCTGCGACACCGCAGTATCAGCTGCGCTGCCCTGCCCGCCATCAGCCGATTCTTGCGAAGCCGAAGCCGAAGCCGCCTGCTCGACCGAAGGCGACGTCTCCCCCACCTTCGGAGCGCCCAGCGGGGTGTTCAAGCTCTCCGACGTGGCCGTCGGCTTACGGGCCGCGTTGATCGCCGCGGCCGCCCGCACCTCGGTCTCGCGGGCCCGGGCCGCCGCAGTCTCCGCCACCCAGGCACCCACCGCCGACGCCTCGAAGATCGGGAGGTTGGTCGGCTGCGGGGTCGTCGTCGGGCGGCGCCGGCCCTGGCGATCGGTTCCGCGGCCGAACAGCGGGTCGTTCATCGGCGACGGGTCCGCCACCGAGCCCGGCGCCGGACGGTTCGCGATGAGGTCGAGGGGTTCGCCGGGAGCGGGCGCCGACTCGACGGACAGACCGGCGTCGACCGTTTCGGCGGCCGGACGGGCGGCCGGGGCCGGGGCCGGGGAACCTCCGGACGCCGACGCGCCCACCTGGGTGGGGGCCGGTGAGGTCATCGTCGCGGCGGCCGGCATCGGGATCGCCGCGCCGCGGCCGGACGACGGCCGTGAGGACGAGGACGGCGGCCAGGTCAGCGGGGGGCGGGAGCGCGGCTGGGAGTCCGCCAGGGTGCGGGGGCGGTGGGTGCCCGCGTGCCGGCCGCCGCCCGTACGGCTCAGGGGCAGGGGCGCGCCGATCGCCTGCATCAGGTCGGGGACCTGGCTCGGTTCGACCACGTAGACGACCTCGCGGCGCCGGGACGGCCAGCCCAGGACGATCATGCCGATCATCACCAGGAGGCTGCCCAGGATCAGCAGGGCCCAGGTGGCCTGGTTGAGCCAGCCGGGCAGGATGCTCGCCGAGCTCTCCAGGCGTACGCCGGGCTGGGCTGCCGGGTTCATCACCACCAGGCTGTAGCGGGTGTCGCGCAGCTCGCTCGGGTTCCAGTCGAGGGTGCCCGTGCCCGCCTTCAGCCAGAAGGCCTGCCGGCCCGGCAGCTGTTCCGGGGCGATGGTGCCCGGGCGCAGCTGGCCGGTCACCGGCAGCGCGCCGGTGCCCAGGTCGATCGAGGAGACCGCGATGTGCGGGACGTCGGCCAGGTAGCGGTCGACCGCCGCGGCCGGGGCGATGCCCAGGAACGCCGGGGCGCCGCTGGACTCGGCCGTCAGGCGCAGGCGGGTGTCGCCGAGCCGGACGAACGGGGCGTCCTTGCGGAGCAGCCCGTCGACGTCGTCGACGACCAGGGCGTACCCGGATGTGGCCACGCGCTGCAGGTCGCCGGTGAAGGCGCCGCCCGGGTCCCGGTGCTGCATGGCGGCCCAGAATGCGGACCCCACCAGCAGCGTCGGTAGTCCGGCTGTCAGCAACAGCATGCCGAGGATCGTGCGGAACACCCGCATCTCGATCTCCCCCTTCTCGGTGGTACTGCGCAGACCATACAGACCGAAATAACACCAAATTGGATAAACAGTTACTTAGGCCCCGAGACGTATGACAATGGCCCGGTCCGCGGGTGCGGACCGGGCCATCGGGAGAGCGGGCGTCAGGAGATCTTGGCGGTCATCGTCAGGGTGGACTGGTCGATGTCGCTCGTGCGTACGGTGAACTTCAACGTCCAGTCCCCCGCGGCCGGCAGCGCGATGTCCCCGATCGCGTGGAAGTCGGTGATCCGCAGCAGCGGCACCTCGATCGGCTCGATCCCCTTGGCCGGCAGCGCGGCCGTGGCCGTCCACTCGACGACCGGCAGCGGTTTGTTGTCCGGCGTGTACGCGTACAGGTGCAGCGAATTGTTGCCCACGGTCGCCGGGAACACGTCCACCTGCAACGACACCGATTTGTCGGTGATCGTTTGCGAGATGGTCGTCGACGTGGTGGCACTCTCCGCCGCGCTGGCCGTCCGCGGCGGCGGGATCTGGACCAGCGCCGCCGTGACCCCCAGCACCACCGCGGTGACCGCGAGCTCGGCCACCACGATCTTGCGCAGCAGCCCGGGCCCGGTCTCGGCGGTCCGGCTGCGGACCAGCCGCCGCGAGACCGCCGCCATGCCGATCACCACCGCGGCCAGCCCGATCTTGACCAGGATCAACCGCCCGTACGTGCTGTCGTAGAGCCCCTTGAAGGAGGCGACCTCGATCAGCGCCTGCACCGAGCCCGCGATGATCAGCGCGGCCACCGCGGTCGCGGCCCAGCGCGACCAGATCGGCAGGATCGCGCCCAGCTCACGCTCGTTGGCCCGGCGCAGCAGGAAGCCGACCAGCATGACCAGCCCGCCGAGCCAGACCGACATCGCGGCCAGGTGGATCGCGTCGACGACCACGGACACCCCGGCCACCGGGGACGCCGTCGGGTGCCCGGTCAGCGGCCAGGTGGCCAGCGCCGCCACGCCCAGGACGCCGAGCAGGGCCAGGTCGGCCTTCGACTCCCCGCCCTCGCCGCGCAGCAGCGGGCGCAGCAGGAAGCCGGCCGCCACGATCACCCCGAGCCGGACCAGCATCACCGCGCCGAACGTGCTGCCCAGCACGTCCTGCAGGTCGTCGCCGGAGACCCCGAACAGCCCGCTGCCCGTCGTGTACGGCGCTTGCAGCCACAGGGCCAGCACCGTGCTGCCGAGCACCAGGCCGACACCGGTCCAGACCAGCCGGGACGCGCCCTGCCGGGACAGCCGGTGCGGCCACAGCAGGGCCAGCACCAGCACCGGGCCGACGAGCAGCACCAGGCCGGCGTACCCCAGGTATTTGCCGACCGGGATCAGGGCCCGCACCACCGGGTCGACCGAATCGGCGGCCGCGGACTCCGTCGGCGGGGTGGAGGCGGCGCCGACCGAGAAGGTCAGGCTGCCCGCGACGGGGTGGCTGTCCGCCGAGACGACCCGGTAGCTCACCAGGTAGGTGCCCCGGCCGCCGCCTGCGCGCAGCGGGACGGTGACCGTGCCGCCCGCGGCCTGCGGTTCGCCCTGGTCGGCGCGGCTGCCGTCCGGGGACAGCACCTGGATCTTGCCGGAGACCAGCTGGACGGACTCACTGAAGGTGAGCGTGACCTTGTTGGGGGCGTCGGGCACGATCGTGCCGTTCGCCGGGTCGCTGCCCACCAGGGCGGCGTGCGCGCTGGCCGGCGTGGTCGGCCCGAGCAGCACGCAGAACAATCCGACCAGCAGCCCGGCCGCCGCGGCGACCAGCCGCCGTCCCCGCCCGGCCCGCACCGCCGGCCCCGACCGGGCGGACGAGCCGGCAGAGGCGGTCCGGCCGGGGGGCCCGCCGGCAACCGCGCGGGCTCGCCGGAGTCGGTCAATTGCGCCGGGTCGATCAACGGTCATGCGGGCAATGCTCCCCGATGGCTCGGCGGCCCCCGCACCAAGGTCGCGGCACAGGCCCGCGGCGGGCGGAAACGTGAGGACAGGAGGTTGTCGTCGGCACGGGGTCGATAGTTCCCGGAACCTCTGACATTTTCCTCCGGCGTACCATCTCCGGTTGTGACAGCGGCCGACCCCCTCACCGCGCTCGCCCTGGCCGCCCGGGGCGGCGACGCGGACGCGCAGGCCGCGCTCGTGCGCGGCACCCAGGCCGAGGTGTGGCGGTTCACCGCCGCGCTGGTGGATCCCGGCGCCGCCGACGATCTCACCCAGGAGACCTATCTGCGCGCCTTCAAGGCGCTGCCCGGCTTCGAGGGCCGGGCGACTGTCCGCACCTGGCTGCTCGGCATCGCCCGGCGCACCTGCGCCGACCACCTGCGGGCCGTGGTGCGCCGGCGCCGGCTCGACGCCCGGCTGGCCGCGCAGGCCTGGGCCGATGTGCCGCGCCAGCCGGATCCCGCGCACCGGCTCGGGGCCACCGACCTGCTGAGCCGGCTCGGCGAGGAACGTCGCACCGCGTTCGTGCTCACCCAGGTGCTCGGCATGTCCTACGCCGAGGCCGCGGAGGTCGAAGAGGTTCCGGTGGGCACCATCCGCTCCCGGGTCGCCCGGGCCCGCGAGGAACTGGTCGCCGCGGTCGCCGCCGCCCAGGCCAGCTGATCATTCAGGGACTTTCGGCCCATCACACAGCAAACCCCCAGGCGGTAGGACGGAACCAGGCGGCGCCGAGCGCCGACTAAGGGGGCGTGAGCATGGAGATCGGGCAGTCCGCCCGCACGACGAACGGCCGGCTGTGGATCTCCACGGCGGCCCGGCTGGGTCTGGCCGCGGTATGGCTGGTCGCCGGCGGGCTCAAGGTCGGTGACCTGGCCGCGTCGGGCCGGGCGGTGAACGCCTACCAGCTCTTCCCGTACGAGGTGGCGAAGGTCATCGGGGCGGCCCAGCCGTTCCTGGAGATCGCCCTCGGCCTGCTGCTGCTGGCCGGGCTCGCGGTGCGGCTCAGCGCCGGCATCTCCGCCGGCCTGCTGGTGATCTTCATCGCCGGCATCGTCTCCGCGTGGGCGCGCGGTCTGCAGATCGACTGCGGCTGCTTCAGCACGGGCGGGGAGCTGGGCGCGGGGCAGACGCCGCAGTACACGTGGGATCTCGTCCGGGACGCCGGTTTCCTGCTGCTCGCCGGGCTTCTGCTGTGGCGGCCGCGGACCCGCTACTCGATCGATGGTGTCCTGATGGGAGAACAGTGAGCGGCAACCGAGACAGGGCGAAAGCCAAGCGCGTCGTCCAGGAGCAGCTGGCCAAGGAACGGCGCCGCCGGGTCACCCTCTGGACCAGCCTCGGCGTCGTGGTCCTGCTGGTCGTCGTCGGCCTGGTCGGCTGGGGCGTGGCGGCGAACCAGGAGAGCGACAAGACGGCCGGCCTGACCACGCCGAGCGTGGCGGTCGACGACGGTACGGCCTTCGCGGTCGGCACCGGCCCCGTGAAGATCGACATCTACGAGGACTTCATCTGTCCCGCCTGCGGCCGGTTCGAGGCCGGCGCGGCGAGCACGATCGACCAGCTCGTCGCCGCGAAGAAGGCGACCGTGCACTACCACCCGATCGCGATCCTGGACCGGGCCTCCAGCACCGAGTATTCGACCCGCTCCGCCGCCGCCTCGGCCGCCGCGGCGCAGGGCGGCAAGTTCGCCGAGTACCACAAGGTGCTGTTCGCCAACCAGCCCGCGGAGGGCAGCGCCGGTCTCACCGACGCCAAGCTGATCGAGCTGGGCAAGTCCGTCGGCCTCACCGACGCCGCGTTCGCCGACGCGATCGACAACGGCACGTACAAGGCGTGGGCCACCAAGGTGACCGACACCGCGGCCGCCCGCGGGGTCAACAGCACCCCGACCGTCATGGTCGGCGGCAAGGCCCTCGAGTCGCCCACGGCGCAGGCCCTGATCGCCGCGGTGGGGGCGGCCGGCGCGTGAGGCGTACCACCCTGTTCGTCGTCGTGCTGGCCGGTGCGTTGCTCGGGCCGGCCGGCCCGGCCTCCGCCCACGGCGGTGAGGGCCCGGACGCGACCGCGTACCGCACCGAGGTGACCGGGCTCAGCCCGGCCGAGCCCGGGCTGAGCGTCCGGATCGTCGAGGCCGGCGCGCGGCTGGAGCTGGTCAACGGCACCGGCCGTACGGTCGAGGTGCTCGGTTACCAGGAGGAGCCCTACCTGGAGGTACGGCCCGACGGCACGTACGAGAACGTGAACTCGCCGGCCGCGTACACGAACCGGACCCTCGACGGCGACACCCCGGTGCCCGCCGGCGCCTCCCCCACCGCCGCCCCGCAGTGGCGCCGCGTCTCCACCAGCACCACCGTGCGCTGGCACGACCAGCGCACCCGCTGGCTCGACGACGAACTGCCGCCGCAGGCGCAGGCCGACCCGTCCCGCAGCCACAAGATCAACGACTGGGTCGTGCCGCTGCGCGACGGCGTGCGCACGGTCGAGGTCCGCGGCACCCTGACCTGGGAGCCGCCACCCCCGGCCGGGCTGTGGTGGGCCGGCGCGCTCGCCCTGGCGGCCGGCCTGACGGCCCTGGGCCGGCGCCACACCCGGCTGCTGGGACCGGTCGCGCTGGTCGCGGGCACGATCACCCTGGGGTACGCGGTGACGCGGATGAGCCTCGGCGCGGGCGGCCAGACCCCGGCGATCGTGGCGGCGCTGCTGACCGTGGCCGCGGGCGTGCTGACCCTGCGCGGCCGTACGCCGTTCCTGCTGGCCCTGGCCGGGGCGCTGCTGACCGTCTTCGGCGGCCTCGCCGACGCGGGAGTCTTCCGCCAGGCAGTCGTCGCGTTCCCGGGCCCGTCCTGGACCGCCCGGGCCGCCGTGCTGGTCGCGATCGGCACCGGCGTGGCAATGGCGGCGACGGGCGTGCTGCGGCTGCGGGCAACCCCGCTATCTTCGGACCATGACTGAGCGCCTCATCCCGGGAGTCCCGGCCCCCGAGTTCACCCTGCCCACCGACAACGGCGACACCCTGACGCTGAAGGACCTCCGCGGCCGCAAGGTCATCCTGTACGTGTACCCGGCGGCGATGACCCCCGGCTGCACCACGCAGGCCTGCGACTTCCGCGACTCACTGGGCTCGCTGCAGGCGGCCGGCTACGAGGTCGTCGGCATCTCCCCCGACGCCCCGGCCAAACTGGCCAAGTTCCGCGAACGCGACGCGATCACCTTCCCGCTGGTCAGCGACCAGGACAAGAGCGTGCTGACCGCGTACGGCGCCTTCGGCGAGAAGACCATGTACGGCAAGACGGTGACCGGCGTCATCCGCTCCACGTTCGTCATCGACGAGGACGGCGCCATCGAGCACGCCTTCTACAACGTCAAGGCCACCGGGCACGTCGCCAAGCTGCGCCGGGATCTCGGTATCGACTGACTTTCGCGGCAAACTTCGCGGATGCTGAGGGCCGGTGCCGATTAGAGCGGCACCTGTCGTCCATCCCTCCGGAGACCGTCGATGCCGCTCGCCAAGCCCCGCCGCCCCCGCACCCGGCCCTCCTCCGGCGAGAAGGGCCAGGGCGGCGGCCCACTGCGGAACCTGCGGGTGTCGCAGAAGCTCTTCGCCTCCTTCGGCGTGCTCAGCCTGCTCGTCATCGCGGTCGGGCTGACCGGCCTGGCCCAGCTGCGCGGCTCCGGCAACCGGCTCGAAACCATGTACCAGGAGAACGTGCAGGCCATCGCCCGGCTCGGCGAGGTCCGCGCCGACGTCCAGCAGGCCACCTCACTGTCCGCCAAGCTGATCCTGCGTTCCCCGCTGGCCGACGTCAGCAACGTGCAGATGGCGATCCAACGGCTCGACAGCGACATCGACACCACCTGGGCGGCGTACACGGCCAACCCGGCCGACGGCACCGAGACCGACCGCGGCGCCTTCGCCGCCGGCCTGGCCGAATACCGCAAGATCCGCGACCAGCAGCTCGTCCCGGCCGCCACCGCCAACAGCCTCGGCACCTACCTGGGCGTGCAGAACAACTACATCGACCCGCTCACCAGCAAGATCACCGTGGCGCTGAACAACCTCGCGAGCATCGAGGACAAAGCCGCCCAGCAGCAGATGGCGGACGCCCGCAGCAACGCCACCATGGCCCGCATCCTGATCCTGGCGCTGATCACCGGCGCGATGGCCTTCGCCGCCGTCATCGCCGTCGTGGTCAGCCGGGCCATCGCCCGCCCGCTCGGCCAGACGGTCAAGGTCCTCGAAGCACTCGCCGAGGGCCGCCTGGACCAGCGCCTCGAGGTCAAGGGCCGCGACGAGGTCGGCCGGATGGGCGAGGCGCTCAACACCGCCCTCGACCGGCTCACCGCGGCCCTGCGCGACATCGGCACCAACGTCACCACGCTCGCCTCCTCCTCGGAGGACCTCACCGGCGTGGCCGGCCGGATGAACGCCTCCGCGGCCCGCTCGGCCGGCCGCGCCCACGCGGTGTCCACGGCCTCCGAGGAGATCAGCGCCAACATCGCGACGGTCTCCGCCGGCGCCGACGAGATCGGCAGCTCGATCACCGAGATCGCCCGCAGCACCTCCGACGCGGCCGACGTGGCCGGCCAGGCGGTCCGGATCTCCGGCGAGGCCGACGCGATCCTCCGCAAACTCGGCGAATCCTCGGCCGAGATCGTCTCGGTCATCAAAATCATCACCGGGATCGCGGCCCAGACCAACCTGCTGGCCCTGAACGCGACCATCGAAGCGGCCCGCGCCGGCGAGATGGGCAAGGGCTTCGCCGTCGTGGCCGGCGAGGTCAAGGAACTGGCCCAGGAAACCGCCCGGGCCACCGAGGACATCCGCACCCGGGTCGACGCGATCCAGACCGACTCGACCGCGGCCGTCGCCGCCATCGCCGAGATCGGCGCGGTCATCGACCAGATCAACGCCACCCAGACGGCAATCGCGGCGGCGGTCGAAGAGCAGACCGCGACCACCAACGAGATGGGCCGCAACGTGGGCGAGGTGGCCGCCGGCTCCACCGAGATCTCCTCGAACGTGGCCGAGGTCGCCGAAGCAGCGGCCGAGACGACGAGCGCGGCGGCGAACACGGCCGCGGCGGCGGACGAACTCGCCCGGGTGGCCCACGACCTCCAGCAGAGCCTGGCGATGTTCCGCTACTGATCCCTGCGGGGACCGCCATCCCACGGCGGCCGTCATGCGGCTCGATCCGCGAGGCGGCCGCCGTGCCGTGCGGTTTACATCCAGGCGGGTATCCGGCTAGGCTTTACCTGTGACTAGTGGTCGGGCGTTCACCCCGAAGGACCATGCCGCGCCCTCCACACCGGTCAGTGCACCACGTCGACCACCTACCTTTGTCGTCTCAGGTAGGGACAAATCAACATGGCCTACGTCAAGTACACCCGAGAGATGCTGAGCGAGGCGGTCGCCGCCTCGACGTCCATGGCCGGGGTTCTGCGCCACCTCGGCCTCCGGCAGACGGGCGGCGCGCATGCGCACCTGCGTCGCCGGATCGCCAAGTTGAATATCGACACGTCACATTTCCTTGGGTCTGCGCATAATCGTGGGACCCACAGCTTCAACCGGCGTCGCTCCGACCAGATCCTGGTACTTCGCCCCAGCACCGCCGGCAGGGAGAAACCACACGCCTTGCGACGCGCACTCGAAGAAGTCGGCCTGCCGAAGCGCTGCGCCGAGTGCAACCTCGCGGACAGCTGGCGCGGGCGCCAGCTCGTCCTGCACGTCGACCACATCGACGGCCGATTGTGGGATTGCCGCCCGGAGAATCTCCGTTTCCTGTGTCCGAACTGTCACAGCCAGACTGCGACCTACGCCGGCCGCAAAAGCAAACAGCTCTCGGCCGCACTGGTCCAGGTGGACGACAACGGCATCCCGGTCGCCGACGCCCCGCCGCCCCCACCGTTGAGCGAAGCGGATGTGCTCCGCCTGTTGGCGCGAGTCAGCCAGAAAACGATCGGGCCGAGCGAGGCGGCAAGGCTGATCGGCTGCAGCCGGGAACAGGTCTACAGGCTGCAGAAACGCCTGGCAGAGCGGGGCTCGATCGCCACGGCGGCGCGGCAACCCGCCCTCTCCCAGGCCAGCCGCGGCACCGTTCTGGCATTCAGCCTCGCTCATCCCGACCTCGGGCCCAGAAAGATCGCGGCAGCCCTTCGCCGTCCGCCGGCGTCGGTCAGGGTTTCCCCGAGCACCGTCAGCAATGTGCTGACCAGGGCGGGCCTGAGCACCAGGGAGAAGCGGGTTGCGGCAGCCAGGGAGGCCTGACGGCGAACCACCGTCTAGACTCTCCTCACGAATTGCCCATTGGGCAAATCGGGCGGAAGTGGCGGAAAGGTAGACGCGTCAGGTTTAGGTCCTGATATCTGAAAGGGTGTGCGGGTTCGAATCCCGCCTTCCGCACCGTGTGGTGCCGCGCACCATCCTGTCGCCCGTCGGTTTCCTCAGATCGGCGGGCACAAGGATGACCTCATGTCCCTGTCCTTCGTGCTCGATCCGCCGTTGACCGATGCGCTGCGGGCGGAAATCCTCGCGCTCTGGACCGAGGTCACCAATGCCGGCGGCGCTGTCGGTTTTGTCGCTCCGGTCCGCCAGGATGACGTACGGCCGGTCGCCGAGACCGCCCTGGCCGGCGTAGCCGGGGGCGTCGACCGGCTGCTCATCGGCGTCGACGGCGGCCGCCTGGTCGCCCTGCTCTTCATCGCCGACAACCGGTTCGCGCTCAAGGCGCACTGGCGGGTCCTCAAGCGCGTCATGGTCCGGCCCGGCAGTCAGCGCCGTGGCTACGGCGCCGCCCTCATGCGGGAGGCCGCCGCCGTCGCGTCGGAGCTCGGCCTCGCCGGTCTTCAGGTCACCGTACGGGACGGGCACGGGCTGGACGGTTTCTACCGCCGGCTCGGTTATCGCGAGGTCGGCCGCATCCCGGGTGCGCTGCGCATCGCCCCAGGGGACGACCGGGATGAGCTGCTCATGTGGCTGGCGCTGGGTCAGCCGCAGGATGCCGCTTTCACGGCCGGTTCCGCCGCGGCCAGTGCCACGTCGCCGGCCTGATCGGGGGCGGCTTCGGTTGCTTCGAGCACCGGGGCCGGCGCGGCCGACGAGGTTGTGACGCTCGGGGACGGCGAGGCCTTCTTCGGCTTGGGGGACGGCGTTGCTTTCTTCTTGGCCGGCTTCGGCGCTGATGCGACGGTGGTGCTGGTGCCGTTGGCGAAGCGTACCGATGTGGTCTGCTTCTTCTGCGGAAGCAGTTTGATGTTCTTCGCCGTGATGGTCTTGCCGTAGATGTCGGTCATCTTGATCTGAAACGGGCCGCTGCCCATCCGGCCGTCGATGATCCAGACGTTGTAGTCCTCCTGCTTCGCGGCTTTGAAGCTGCCGCCCGGGCCCTTGGCCGACACCGACTTGATGGCGTTGGAGTGGTTGTCGATGCTGATCGCCCAGTAGTACTGCGATGTGCCTTCGACGAAGGTGATGCTCAGCGGGCCGGGGGCGGGGGCGTTCGGCACGGTCTTGTAGGTGATCGGGATGATGCCGTCGATCTCCTTGCCGATCTTCTTGAACGCCGTGCGGCTCAGGTCGAGGTGACCGACCGGGCATTCGGGGCACGAGTCGAAGACCTTGACCCGGACTTTGCCCTTGGGGCCGGTGACGTCGATGTAGCTGCCGCACGCCGCCGCGCCTGAGTATTCGCCTTTGCCCAGGGCCACGTACAGGTCGTCGGCCGGGGTTTTGGTCGAGCAGTTGCCCTGGGTGCCGGCGAGGTCGTAGAACGTCGCTTTGCCGGTGTGCTTGGCGCTGCTCGGTGGCGCCGCGCACGCGGGGTCGCTGTGCTGCAGCAGCAGGGCGACGCCGAGGACGCCGGCGAGCAGCACGGCGCCGCCGGTGGCGAGCCAGCGGGGGGCGAGGAGGCGGTGAGCAGTCACGTTGACGCATCCTTCGCGGCTGCGGCACCTGCGGGCAACTCTCCTAAGACAGAGCTAAGGAAGACTCCCCCACCCGGATGACTTCGGTCTCACCTGGGGTGATGTCGGGGATGAGGTTGATGCCGAAGAGCAGGCCGTCGGCGTAGCGGCGGTGCCGGCCGAGGGCGCGCAGCGGTTGCCGGCCCACTTCGCCGGTCTCCTGATCGACGGTGGTGACTACGCAGCGGCTGCACGACTTGGCGGCGCGGAAGGTGGTGCCGCCGAGCTGGAGGCGGTGGCCGAGCCAGTCGTCCTCGGCCCAGGGGCGGGCGCCGGTGATGACGACGTTGGGCCGGAAGCGGGTCATCGGCACGGGTTCGTCGCCGGCTTCGAGCAGCCAGTCGTTGACGGCGTCGAGGGAGGCGGTGCTGGTGAGCAGCAGCGGGTAGCCGTCGGCGAAGCTGACCCGGTCGCCGGGCTGGGCGTGGGTCTGGATCGGCCGCACGCTGGTGTCGGCGAGCCAGGCGAGCCGGGCCGGGCGGCCGAGGAAGCCGGAGATGAAGTCGGTGGCGGCCGGGGCGAGCCGGGCGGTCAGTGGCGGTTTGGAGCTGAAGACGCGCAGGGTCTCCTTGGGGCCGTCCTCGGGTTCGGCGACGTCGAAACCGTTGAGCAGCAGGCCGCCGGGGCGGGGCACGGCGTGCAGGCCGGTGAGCGCGGGGGCCTGGCGCTGGGTGATGCCGACCCCGTCGGGGTCGATGATCATCCAGCGGCGGTCGCCGGCGAGACCCCACGGTTCGACTCGCGCCGCGTCGTGGTCGAGGCGGTGACAACCTTTGACGGGGTACGTGTGCAGCGAGCTGATCCGCATCCGCCCAGCGTAGGCGTGGTTGCGTGAGAGCGCCGCCCGTCAGCGCCCGCTGAGGCGTACGCGGACCGCGCTCGCCGCGCAGAGCACCACCACGAGGCCGCCGACGAGCGTGGCCGCGGAGAGGTGTTCGCGCAGCAGCAGGCCCGCCCAGGCGATGGTCAGTACGGGCTGGATGAGCTGGACCTGGCTGACCTGGGCCATCGGTCCGACGGCCAGCCCGTGGTACCAGGCGAAGAAGCCGAGGAACATGCTGACCACTGCCAGGTACGCGAAGGCGGCCCACTGTGCCGGTGTCGCCTGCGGGGTTTGCCGTACGGCGGAGAGCGCGGCCAGCGTGAGCATCAGCGGTGCGCAGACCACGAGCGCCCACGAGACCGTCTGCCAGGCGCCCAGTTCGCGGGCGAGGAGGCCACCTTCGGCGTACCCGATGGCGGCGGACAGCACCGCGCCGAACAGGAGCAGGTCGCTCCAGTGCAGCCGGCCCAGGTTTCCGCCCTGTACGGAGGCGAAGCCGAGCGCGGCGGCCGCGCCGAGGCCGGCGGCGGCCCAGAAGGCGGACGGTGGGCGTTCGTGGCCGCGGATCACGGCCAGGGCCGCGGTCGCGGCAGGCAGGACGGCGATGACCACAGCGCTGTGGCCGGCCGGGGCGGTGGTGAGGGCGTACGAGGTCAGCAGGGGGAAGCCCACCACGACGCCGCCGCCGACCACCGCCAGCCGCCACCATTGCGCGCCGCGGGGCAGGCGCTGGCGGGTGACGATCAGTGCGACCGCCGCCAGGCCGGCCGCGACCACCGCCCGCCCCGAGCCGATGAACAGGGGTGAGAGCCCGCCGACCGCCACCCGGGTGAACGGGACGGTGAAGGAGAAGGCCGCAACGCCGAGCAGTCCCCACCACAGTCCCGATAGCGGTGAGCGGACAATGACGATAGCGCTACTCTGATCCTTCATGAACGACAGTAGCAGTTCGCGCATCATTGAAGATTTGCGGAACTGGATCGCCACGGCGGCGCCGGGCGCCCGGCTGCCGTCCACCCGGGCGCTGGTGGCCCGGCACCAGGCCGGCCCGGTGACGGTGCAGCGCGCGCTGCGCACCCTGCTCGACCAGGGGCTCATCGAGAGCCGGCCCGGCGCCGGCACGTTCGTCCGCGCGGTACGGACGCCCCGCCCGGCCGACTACGGCTGGCAGACCGCCGCC
The DNA here is from genome assembly GCF_053603475.1 of Actinoplanes sp. NPDC004185. NCBI lineage: Bacteria > Bacillati > Actinomycetota > Actinomycetes > Micromonosporales > Micromonosporaceae > Actinoplanes > Actinoplanes sp. NPDC004185. Next base: position 80,758 of record NZ_JBSGFR010000010.1, read on the forward strand.
CTTGGTTCGCCCCGGGCCCGGATCCCGGCGATCTCCAGCGCGCTGCGGAGCACCCCGCACGACGTCATCGCCCTGCACGCCGGCTACCCCGATCGTGAGCTGCTGCCGGAACGCCTGGTGCGGTCGGCGCTGACCCGGGCGGCACGGTCCGACGCCGCCGTCTCCCGGCCGCCGGTCGCGGGTCTTCCGGAGCTGCAGTCCTGGTTCGCCCGGGAGCTCGGCGCGGCGACCCCGGCCGGGGTGACGCCGCCGGTGCCGAGCGACGTCATCGTGCTCCCGGGCAGCCAGAGCGGCCTCAGCTCGGTGTTCCGCGCGCTGGTCGGGCCCGGGCAGCCGGTGCTGCTGGAGTCGCCGACGTACTGGGGCGCGATCATCGCCGCGCAGCAGGCCGGCGTACGGGTCGTCCCCGTGCCCAGCGGTCCGGCCGGGCCGGACCCGGACGATCTCGCGCGGGCCTTCGCGGAGACCTCGGCCCGGCTGTTCTACGCGCAGCCGAACTACGCCAACCCGACCGGCGGGCAGTGGCCGGCGGCGCTGCACGACCGGGTGCTGGAGGTGGTCCGGAAGCACCGCGCGTTCCTGGTTGAGGACGACTGGGCGCACGACCTCGCCATCACCGGCATCGCGACCCCGGTCGCCGCCCGCGACGACGGCGGCCACGTCGTCTATCTGCGGTCCCTGACCAAGAGTGTGTCGCCGGCCGTCCGGGTCGCCGCGGTCATCGCCCGCGGCCCGGCCCGCGACCGCATCCTGGCCGACCGCGGCGCCGAGTCGATGTACGTCAGCAGCCTCCTGCAGGCCGCGGCGCTCGACATCGTGACGCAGCCGGCCTGGCAGACCCACCTGCGCGGGCTGCGGCACCAGCTGGGCGCCCGCCGCGACCTGCTGGTCACGGCCGTACGCGAACACGTGCCGCAGGCGGATCTCGAACACGTGCCGGCCGGCGGGCTCAACCTGTGGTTACGCCTGCCTGACGGCACCGACCTCGCCCGGCTGGCGGCCGACTGCGAGACCGCTGGGCTGATCATCGCGCCTGGGAGCGAATGGTTCCCGGCCGAACCGACCGGACCGTACGTGCGGCTGAACTTTGCGGGCCCCAACCCCGCTGCTTTCGCCGAGGGGACCCGCATCCTCGGCCGGGCGCTGGCCGGTCAGCTCGCCTGATCGGCGCGAAGTCTGTAATCGCCGGACGCGACGGCACGCCGGACCGCGGGGCCGGAGTCGACAGTGGACGGAAATTGTCGGACCCGGTCGGTACGGTCCGCACCTCTGCATCCGCACGCCGAAAGGTGGCCCTCATGCCGGCCGACACGACGTACCTCGAGCTCTCCGAAGACAGCGGCAGCGCCCACAAGTTCTATGAGGTGACCGTCGACGGCACTGAGCTGACCATCCGTTTCGGGCGGATCGGTGAGCGGGGTCAGCTGCGGCAGTCGTCCTTCACCAGCCGGGACAGGGCGACGGCTGAGGCGGCCAAGAAGATCGGTGAGAAGGTCCGCAAGGGGTACGCCCCGGCTGTCCCCGGCGGGCGGACGAAACGGGCCGTCTCCCGGCGTCAGATCGTCAGCAGCCGGTCGACCGCCACCCGGGCGCCGGTGCTGTGGCGCTACTCCTCGCACAGTCCGGCGTTCGGCATCTTCGTCGACGACGACGTGTGCATGGTCGGCAACGAGAGCGGGCTGATCACGACGCTGAGCCACGACGCCGAGGTGCTGAGCCAGTTCCGGCTGCCCGAGGGCGTGAAGTGCATCGTCGCCGACGACGGCTGGATCTATGCGGGGTGCGACGACGGCAACGTCTACGACCTGTCCGGCAAGGTGCCCCGGCTGGCGTACCGGATCGCCCCCGAGATCGACATCTACTGGCTGGACATCCACGACGGCGTCCTGGGGGTGTCCGACGCCAACGGTGGCATCTCGGCGATCGACCACGAGAACGAGTTCCTGTGGCAGCGGCCCGGGCGTGGCTCGTCGGCCTGGATGGTGCGGTGCGATCCCCGCGCCGTGCACCACGGTCACTCGGGCGGGGTGACCAGCTACGACTGGCGCACCGGGCGCGAGCTCTGGCACACCCGCACCGGCGCGGTGCTGTTCGGGTGGCAGGAGCGCGACACCCTCTATGCGGGCACCGCCACCCGGCAGGTGGTCGAGCTGGGCAAGGACGGGTCGGCCCGGCAGACGTACCGCTGTGACGCGGCGGTGTATTCGTGTGCCACGGCCGCCGACGGCCGTTACGTCTTCGCCGGTGACAGTGCCTCGTCCATCTACTGCTTCGACGCCGCCGGGACGAGGCTGTGGAAGCTGGGCACGGGCTGCGGCTCGGCGTATTCGATGCAGTACCGCGACGAGCGGCTCTACATCGTGACCACCGACGGTTCCCTGGCGTGCATCGACGCCAGCGAGGAGGCGATCCGGTCCGCGGTCGGCGGCAGCGTCCCCCAGGTCGTCGACGTGAAGGCGCCGCCGCGCATGCCCGCGGTCGTCCCGTCGACCACTGTGGAGATCGTCCACGACGTGGCGGGCGGAGTGGTGGTCGAGTGCGTCGACGAGGGCGGCCGGCTGCGGATCCGCGTCGTGTCGACCGGCTACCACCGCGACTGGCAGGTCCAGTTCCCGAAGGGCATCCGCGAGCGCGGCAGCCGCTACGTCGTGACCGGGATCCGCGAGGCGAGCCGCGGGGGCTTCTACCGGGCGTACGGCGAGATCCGCCGCCTGGTCTAGCGGGCTCGTCAGTTCCGGCGGAAGCCCGACCCCCTAGATCGCGACGATCTCACCTTCGCGGAGGCGGGCCAGCTCGCGGAAGTGATCGATGACGTCGGCCGGGGCAGTGTCACCGCGGTACAGCAGCGCGAAGGTCGTCGACCTGGGGTCGACCGAGCCCATCAGGGCGACGACCTCGCCGGTGCGCAGCTGCAGGATCAGCACAGGCAGTTTGGCCTCGCCGGCCGGCACATGGTCGAACGGGCGGCCGACAGCACCGTTGAGCTGGTGGGCGGGGAGTTTGATCGTGGCGATCGCGGTGGCGTCACCGAAGGACGGCCACTCGGTCACGTCGAGTTTGTGGAACTTCGGGCGCGGCCAGGGGCGGCTTTCCTCGAGCAGGTGCTGCACGCGGCGCAGGAAGTCGAGCAGTTCGGGCTCGGTGAACCGTTGGCTCATCTCGGCCGTCTGCGGATGCAGCGCGCCCGCCCGCAACGTCAGGTCGATGGCCTCAGCGAAGTCGGCCACCGGGGTCGAGTACGGTCGGCCGTCGATCATGTTGGAGACCATGCGGGCGGCGGTCGCGTCACTCAGGTCGGGAGCGCCGTCGATCGGGTACAGCAGCTGGTTCATGATGCCGCGCGTGTCGTCGAGGTCCATGGTCATCGTCTGTTGCCGCCCCATCCGTACTGTGCGAAGTCGGGATCGGTGATCATTCCCTGATCCCGCAGGCTCTGAAGTGCGATGTCGTTCTGCTCGGCCTTCGGCATGTAGTGCCCGCTCTGGTCGGTCATCGCCACCAGCTTGCCGTTGCGCACCTCGATCTCGCCCGCGCCGACCACCGGCTGGCCGCCGAGCAGCGACGAGTGGTGGATACGGCCGGGATCCTGATCGAGGGTCGCGTAGAGATTACCGCTGTCGTCCATGACGAAGATCGCGCGGCCGTCACCGGACCAGTGCGTGATGCCGCGGGCGGTGTCGAACAGGCTGCCGTCGGCGGCGCTGCGCAGGTTTCCTTCGCCGTCGACGAACACCCGGTGCGCTTCCCGTTCGGCCTCGTCCATGTAGTGCACGGTTTTCGGCGCGAAGGCGCGGTTCGGGTTGTTCGGATCGTTCTCGCCGACGTATCGCGACCCGAGGTGCGCGTCGGCGGGCAGGTCGCCGGTGGCCCGGGGAGGTGGCGGTGGGTCACCCTCGCGCCAGCCGCGGCCCGGCCCCACGTCCGGTCCGTCGCCGCCCTTGCCGCCTCCCCCGGTGACCTTGCTGAGCAGCCGGGCCAGTTCGTCCTTGAGGCCGGCGAGGATCTCGCCCAGCGAGTTGACCTTCGGCAGCAGCCGGCGGAGGCTGTTGAGCAGGCCCCGGATGAACGTCTGGATCTTGTCGACCCATTTCGCGACCAGCGCGGCGACCTGGCCGATGACGACCGGGGTGGCGATGCCGAGAGTCAGCCCGGCCTCGGCCAGCCACTGCGGCAGACGGGCGGCCAGGGTGGCGACGAACTGCGCGATGAGATCCCGGACGATGCCCCTGACCAGCCCGACGAGCAGGCCGGCCCCCTCGACGGCGTAGGAGATGCCGCCGGCGGCCGACGAGATGCCCTGCATCACCTGGGCGGCCGCGCCGGCGTGCTGCCGGTACGCGTCTCCGGAGCCGCCCTTCCAGTGAGCGATCTCCTGGCTGAGCGCATCCACGTACCGGGTCTGCGCATCGGCGGTGAACTTGGAGACGTTCCGCCAGGTCGTCGCGTGCGCGGCGATCGCGTCGGGGTTGCCGGCCAGCCAGTCCAGCGCCTCTTTGAGCGGCCGGACGTGTTCCATCAGCCACGACACGCCCCAGGACACCAGCGATCCGAGCGGGTCGATGACCAGGCCGAGAATGTCGAGGCTGCCGCCGACTCCACCGAGCGTTCCGTCGACCCAGCTGTTGTCGTGAATGCCGCTGGACACCTGCGCGGCGCTCTCGACCAGGCCCAGTCCGGTGTACCAGGTGGTGGAGCTCTGTTCCGCTGCGACCAGGGGGTTCGTCACAGCGGCAACTCGATCGCCGGGTGTTTGCCGTCACCCGCCTTGGTGATCCGCTGACTGCTGGCGGTGTCGGTCGCCGACATGTCCGCCGCGGTGGTGCGCAGGTTCGCCGCCGTCTCGTTCAGGACGTCGACGGTCTTGTGGAGAGCGTCGAGGCCCAGGCCGAAGACGGGGCTCAGGATGCCGGGCAGGAACTGACACAGCTGCCCGTACGCGCCGGTGTCCATGGCGACCTCGTGCACCGCGCCGCGGGCGGTCTCCATGGCGTCGGACACGCTGTCGACGGTGCCGGCATGTCGTTGAACCTCGTAGGCCGGGAACTGGACCTCATCCGCGGCCATGACCGGGCTCCTGATCGTCGTCGCGCTCCGGTGCCGGGAACCGCGACTCGAACGAATGGATCACGGCCCGGCCGGTCTCGGAGTCGGACCCGACCGTCTGCTCGACGTGGGCGGAGACCCGGACAGCCAACTGCGCCTGGGCGTCCCGCATCACGGCCATGATGTGGCGGGACAGTTCAGGCCCTGGCACCCGATCCACCCGATCGGTCAGCTCGAGCGACTCCACCTGCCCGGAGGATCCGACCGTCACCTTGATCGATCCGTCGCGGCTCTCCGCGCTTGCGGTGAGCGCCGCGACCCGTCGCGACAGCTCCGCGGCCCGTTCCGCCTGCGCGCTGACGCTTGCCGTCCAGCTGTCCAGCCAGTCCTCAGCGGCGTCGATGTCGTACGACATGGAATCCCTTCCCCGTATCGAAGGCCTGCACAGGGTAGCCACCACTGTCAGGTGTCCGGCGACGCGGTACAACGGGCCAATCAGTGCCCGGGGCTAGCGCTCTGAAAGTTTTTATGCATACTCTGCTGGGGTGAATGACGGAGCGGCCAGGACAGCCGAGCGCGTGGTGGATCTCTTCCAGGGCGCCCGGCTCACCCCGACGCAGCGGCGGATCGCGCACAGCCTCGTGCAGCATGCGCCGTCCGCGGCCTATCTCTCCGCCGCCGAGGTCGCCGAGCTGGCCGGGGTGAGCCAGCCGTCGGTCACCCGGTTCGCCATGGCCCTGGGTTATGCCGGCTATCCCGCGCTGCGGCGCGAGCTGCGCGCCCTGGTCGGGGTGGGCACCGCCCCGGCCGACAGCGGGGACAACCCCGTGCAGCGGGCCCTGCGGGCCGAGACCCAGCACCTGGAACGCATGGCCGACCAGTTGAGCAGCCTCGACGCGGTCCAGCAGGCCGCCCGGCTGCTCGCGGCCAGCCGCCCGCTGCCGGTGCTGGGGCTGCGCGCCGCGGGGCCGCTCGCGGCGTACTTCGGCTACTTCGCCGCCAAGGTGCAGCCGGACGTCCGGGTGCTCGACGACGGCGGCACGATGCTGCTGGATCGGCTCGATCAGGCCCGCGCGGCCGGCGCGACCGCGATGCTGGCGATTGTGCTGCCACGCTATCCGCGGGAAACCCTGGAGGCGATCCGCGAGGCCCGGGCCACCGGCCTGGCCGTCGTCGCGCTCACCGACTCGGCGGTGAGCCCGGCCGCCGCGCACGCCGACGTGGTGCTGCCCGCCCCGGTCGGCACCCAGCTGGTGTTCGACCTGCACACCGGGCCGATGGCCATGGCGATGGTGCTGCTCCAGGCGATGTGCGACGCCGCGCCCGAGCAGGCCCAGCGCCGCCTGGAGGAGTTCGAGGCGACCGCCTCCCGCCGCCACATCTTCGAAGCGTGAAGGAGTTCGGTATGTCAGTGCGAGCGCCGCGGGGCACCACCCGTACCGCCAAGGGGTGGCCGCAGGAGGCCGCCAAGCGGATGTTGCTCAACAACCTCGACCCCGACGTGGCCGAGCGTCCCGACGACCTGGTCGTCTACGGCGGTACCGGGCGCGCCGCCCGGAACTGGCCGTCGTTGCACGCGATCGTCCGGGAACTGGACGTGCTGGCCGACGACGAGACGCTGCTGGTGCAGTCGGGCAAGCCGGTCGGGGTGTTCCGCACCCACGAGTGGGCGCCGCGGGTGCTGCTGGCCAACTCCAACCTCGTCGGGGACTGGGCGACCTGGCCGGAGTTCCGCCGGCTGGAGCAGCTCGGCCTGACCATGTACGGCCAGATGACCGCCGGCTCCTGGATCTACATCGGCACCCAGGGCATCCTGCAGGGCACCTACGAGACGTTCGCGGCCGTGGCGGCCAAGCGGTTCGGCGGCGACCTGGCCGGCACGGTGACGCTGACCGCCGGCTGCGGCGGCATGGGTGGCGCCCAGCCGCTCGCGGTCACCATGAACGGCGGCGTCTGCCTGATCGTGGACGTCGACGAGTCGCGGCTGCGGCGCCGGGTCAAGGACCGCTACCTGGACACGGTGGCGACCGACCTGGACGACGCGGTCCGGCAGGCCGAGGCGGCCAGGCGGGACCGGCAGGCGGTCAGCATCGGGGTCGTCGGCAACGCCGCCGAGGTGTTCCCCGAGCTGCTGCTCCGGGGCGTGGCGATCGACATCGTCACCGACCAGACCAGCGCGCACGACCCGCTGAGCTACGTGCCGATCGGCATCGACCCCGGCGACGCCGCCGACTATGCGGCGGCCAAGCCGGAGGAGTTCACCGATCGGGCCCGGGAGAGCATGGCGCGGCACGTCGAGGCGATGGTCGGCTTCCTCGACGCCGGCGCCGAGGTGTTCGACTACGGCAACTCCATTCGCGGCGAGGCGCAGCTCGGCGGGTACGACCGGGCGTTCGCGTTCCCCGGGTTCGTGCCCGCGTACATCCGGCCGTTGTTCGCCGAGGGCAAGGGGCCGTTCCGCTGGGCCGCGCTGTCCGGCGACCCGGCCGACATCGCCGCCACCGACCGGGCCGTGCTGGAGCTGTTCCCGGACAACGAGCCGCTGGCCCGGTGGATCCGGCTGGCCGGCGAGCGGGTCGCGTTCCAGGGGCTGCCGGCCCGGATCTGCTGGCTCGGCTACGGCGAGCGCGACAAGGCCGGGGTGCGGTTCAACGACATGGTGGCGCGCGGCGAGGTCTCCGCACCGCTGGTCATCGGGCGCGACCACCTCGACGCGGGGTCGGTGGCCTCGCCGTACCGGGAGACCGAGGCGATGCTGGACGGCTCGGACGCGATCGCCGACTGGCCGCTGTTGAACGCGATGATCAACACGGCGAGCGGGGCGAGCTGGGTGTCCATCCATCACGGCGGTGGCGTCGGCATCGGCCGGTCGATCCACGCCGGGCAGGTCTGCGTGGCCGACGGCACCGCCCTGGCCGGGCAGAAGATCGAGCGGGTCCTCACCAACGACCCGGGCATGGGCGTGATCCGGCACGTCGACGCGGGCTACGAGTCCGCCGCCGCGGCCTCCGTGCACATCCCCATGCAGAACAAGGACAAGCAATGACCGCGGCCTTCCCGCGGCTCTGGGCCGAGATCGCGCCCATCGGCCTGGACCGCAGCGGCGGTTATCTGCGGTACGCCCTGAGCGACCCCGAGCTGATCCTGCGCGACTGGTTCCGCAACCAGGCCGACCGCCGCGACATGACGGTCACCGACGACGGCAACGGCAACCTGTTCGCCTGGTGGGGACGGCAGTGGGGCCCCGGCACCGTGCTGACCGGCTCGCACTTCGACTCGGTCCCGCACGGCGGCGGCTACGACGGCCCGCTCGGCATCGTCAGCGCGTTCCTGGCCGTCGACCGGCTCCGGGCCGCGGGCGTCACCCCGGCGCGACCGATCGGCGTGGCCGCGTTCGTCGAGGAGGAGGGTGGCCGCTTCGGCCTGCCCTGCCTCGGTTCGCGGCTGCTGACCGGCGCGATCGACCCGGACGCGGCCGCCGCGCTGTGCGACGCCGACGGGGTGACCTTCGGCGAGGCGCTGGGGGGCCGCCCGGCCGGGGCGCTGCCCGCGCTGGCGAGCCGGGTCGGCGCCGTCGTGGAGCTGCACATCGAGCAGGGCCGGGCGCTGGAGGTGCCGGTCGGTGTCGCGAGCGCGATCTGGCCGCACGGCCGCTGGCGGCTGGACTTCACCGGCCACGGCGACCACGCCGGCACCACCCGGATGGCCGACCGGCACGACCCGATGCTGACCTTCGCGGCCACCGTGCTCGCGGCCAACGAGGAGGCCCGGCTGGCCGGGGCGCTGGCCACCATCGCCCGCGTCTCGGTGCAGCCCAACGCCACCAACGCGATCCCGTCGCTCGTACGGGCCTGGCTCGACGCCCGGGCGGCGGACACAGGCACCATGGACCGGCTGGTCGAGACCATCGTCAAGCGGGCGGTCGAGCGCGCGGCCGGCGACGGTACGCAGGTCAGCGTCGAACCGGAATCAGCCTCCCCCGAGGTCGCGTTCGACACCACGCTGGCGTCCCGGCTGTCCACGTTGCTGGGTGACGCACCGATCCTGCCGACCGGCGCCGGTCACGACGCCGGGGTGCTGTCGGCGCACGTGCCGACCGCGATGCTCTTCGTCCGCAACCCGACCGGCGTCTCGCACTCGCCGGCCGAGCACGCCACCGACGCCGACTGCACGGCCGGCGTCGAGGCGCTGGCCACCGTGCTCGGGGAGCTCGCGGCATGACGTACTTCGCGCAGTACGCCTGGGTCGGCGGGACGGTCGCGCGCGATGTCCGCATCGAGATCGAGGACGGGCGCTTCACCGCCGTCACGCCCGGCGCGGCGCCCACCGGCACTCTGCTGCCCGGTCTCGTGCTGCCCGGGCTGGCCAACGCGCACTCGCACGCGTTCCACCGGGCTCTGCGCGGTCGCACCCACGGTGACCGCGGCAGTTTCTGGACCTGGCGCGAGCGGATGTACGAGGTGGCCGGGCGGCTCGACCCGGACAGCTACTTCACCCTGGCCCGGGCGGTCTACGGCGAGATGGCCCTGGCCGGGATCACCTGCGTGGGCGAGTTCCACTACCTGCACCACGGCCCGGACGGCACGCCCTACGCCGACCCGAACGCGATGGGTCACGCGTTGATCGAGGCGGCCCGGGAAGCCGGCATCCGCATCACGCTGCTCGACGCTGTCTATTTGACGTCCGGTGTGGACGGTGAGCCGCTCGAAGGTGTGCAGCGCCGCTTCGGCGACGGCGACTACGACGGCTGGGCCGCACGTTTCGACGGGCTGCGCGCGTCCGCGGGCGTGAAGATCGGCGCGGCTCTCCACTCGGTGCGCGCGGTGCCCGTCGACGGGATGGCGACGTTCGCGCACCGCACCGACGGGCTGCCGGTGCACGTCCACCTCTCGGAGCAGCGCGCCGAGAACGAGCAGTGTCAGGCCGTGCACGGCTGCTCGCCGGCCGAGCTGCTCGACAGCATGGGCGTCTGGCAGCCCATGACGACCGCGGTGCACGCCACCCACCTGTCCCCCGCCGACCTGGAGATCCTCGGCGACCAGCACGTCTGCCTGTGCCCGAGCACCGAACGCGATCTGGCCGACGGCATCGGGCCGGCCCGGGCGCTGGCCGACGCGGGCGCCCGGCTCAGCTTGGGCAGCGACAGCCAGGCGGTCATCGACCTCTTCGAGGAGGCCCGCGGCGTCGAGCTGGACGAGCGGCTCGCGACCGAGCGGCGCGGTCACTTCACCGCCGCCGAGCTGCTGACCGCGGCGACGGCCACCGGTCACGCGGCGCTGGGCTGGGACGACGCCGGCACGATCGCCGCCGGCCGGCGCGCCGACCTGGTGGCGGTGTCGCTGGACAGCGTGCGTACCGCGGGCGTCGACCTGGCCGGCCTGGTCTTCGCGGCCACCGCGGCCGACGTGACCCACGTCGTCGCGGACGGCCGCCTCATCGTCGACGGCGGACGGCACACCGCGTTCGACGTCCCGGCGGCGCTGCGGGAGGCCCTGACATGAGCCTGTTGATCGGCGGCATCGGTGAGCTCGTCACCAACGATCCCGAGCTGGGTGTCCTGACCGACGCGGCCGTGGTCGTCGAGGGCGACCGGATCGCCTGGGTCGGCCCGGCCCGCGACGCGCCCGCGGCCGACGCACGCCTCGACACCGGTGGCGCCGCGGTCATCCCGGGCTTCGTGGACAGCCACGCCCACCTGGTCTTCGCGGGTGACCGGGCCGCGGAGTTCGCGGCCCGGATGAACGGCGAGCCCTACACCGGCGGGGGGATCCGCACGACCGTGGCCGCGACCCGGGCGGCGAGCGACGAGGAGTTGCTGGCCGCGGCGAGCCGGCTGGTCGGTGAGGCGCGGCGCCAGGGCACGACGACCATCGAGATCAAGAGCGGTTACGGCCTCAGCGTCGCCGAGGAGGCCCGGAGCCTGCGGATCGCCCGGCAGCTCACCGAGGAGACCACGTTCCTGGGTGCCCACGTCGTCCCGGCCGAGTACCGCGACGACCCCGACGGTTACGTGGCGCTGGTCGCCGGGGCGATGCTGACGGCTGCCGCACCGCATGCCCGATGGATCGACGTGTTCTGCGACCGGGGGGCCTTCGACGGGGACCAGACCCGGGAGGTCCTGACCGCCGGGGCGAAGGCCGGGCTGGGGCTGCGCGTGCACGCCAACCAGCTCACCGCCGGACCGGGCGTACGGCTGGCGGTCGAGCTCGGGGCCGCCAGCGCCGACCACTGCACCCATCTCAGCGACGCGGACGTGGACGCCCTGGCCGGCTCCGGCACAGTGGCGACGCTGCTGCCCGGGGCCGAGTTCTCGACCCGGTCGCCGTACCCGGATGCCCGCCGGCTGCTCGACGCCGGGGTGACCGTGGCGCTGGCGACGGACTGCAACCCCGGGTCGTCGTTCACGTCGTCGATGCCTTTCTGCCTGGCTCTCGCCGTACGGGAAATGCGCATGACGCCCGCCGAGGCCCTCTGGGCCGCGACCGCGGGCGGCGCCCGGGCCCTGCGCCGCGACGACGTCGGCGTGCTGCGGCCCGGCGCCCGCGCCGACCTGGCCGTCCTCGACGCGCCCTCGTATCTGCACCTGGCCTACCGGCCGGGTGTTCCGCTCATCAGCACAGTGCTGCACAACGGAGTGCCCCAATGACCGTCTCAGTCGAACCCACCGGCATCACCCCCGCCGATGTCCTCGCCGTCGCCCGGCACGACGCCCGCGTCGAGATCTCCGAGGCCACCTACGCGGCCATGGCCCGCAGCCGGGCCATCGTCGACAGCATCGAGGCCTCCGGCCGGCCCGTGTACGGCGTCTCGACCGGCTTCGGCGCGCTGGCCAACACCTCCATCGCCCCGGAACGCCGGGCCGAGCTGCAGCACGCGTTGATCCGCTCGCACGCCGCCGGCGTCGGCGCGCCCATGCCCCGCGAGGTGGTGCGGGCGATGATGCTGCTGCGGGTGCGCTCGCTGGCCCTGGGCCTGTCCGGGGTACGGCCGGTGCTCGCGCAGGGACTCGTCGACCTGCTCAACAACGACATCACCCCCTGGGTCCCCGAGCACGGCTCGCTGGGCGCCTCCGGTGACCTGGCGCCGCTGGCCCACTGCGCGCTGGTGCTGCTCGGCGAGGGCTGGGTGCTGGGCAAGGACGGCTCGCGGATGGCTGCCGCCGACGCCCTGCACGGCACCGGTCTGCAGCCGTTGACGCTGGCCGCCAAGGAAGGCCTGGCGCTGATCAACGGCACCGACGGCATGCTGGGGATGCTGCTGCTGGCCATCGAGGACGCCCGGCACCTGTTCACCATGGCGGACGTGACGGCCGCGCTGGCGATCGAGGCGATGCTCGGCTCCGAGCGGCCGTTCCTGCCGGAGCTGCACGCGATCCGGCCGCACCCCGGCCAGTCCGACTCGGCGGCCAACATCCACCGGCTGCTGCAGGACTCGGCGATCATGGACTCGCACCGCGACGACCTGGCCCACGCCGTGCAGGACGCGTACTCGATGCGCTGCGCGCCGCAGGTCGCCGGGGCCGCCCGCGACACGCTGGAGTTCGCGTGGACCACCGCCGGCCGCGAGCTGCGGTCCGTGGTCGACAACCCGGTCGTGCTGCCGGACGGCCGGGTCGAGTCCACCGGCAACTTCCACGGCGCACCGCTCGGCTTCGCCGCCGACTTCCTCGCCATCGCCGCCGCCGAGGTCGGGGCCATCGCCGAACGCCGGGTCGACCGGCTGCTCGACGTGACCCGCAACCGCACGCTGCCGCCGTTCCTGACCCCGGACGCCGGAGTGAACTCGGGCCTGATGATCGCCCAGTACACGGCGGCCGGGATCGTCGCGGAGAACCGGCGGCTCGCGGCGCCCGCCTCGGTCGACTCCCTGCCGACCAGCGGCATGCAGGAGGACCACGTGTCGATGGGCTGGGCCGCGACGAAGAAGCTGCGCACGGTCCTGGACAACCTGACCAGCCTGCTCGCCGTCGAGCTCCTGGCCGCGACGCGGGGCCTGCAGCTGCGCGCGCCGCTGAGCCCGTCACCGGCCGGCCGCGCGGCGGTCGCCGCCCTGGAAGGCTTCGCCGGCGAACCGGGGCCGGACGTCTTCCTGGCCCCGGTCATCGAGCAGACCCGGGCAGTCGTCGCGGACCGGGCCCTGCGCGCCGCGATCGAGGAGGCGATCGGGCCGCTGCTCTAGGCTCTCCATCATGGACGGTAGAGCAGTGGTCATCGGGGCCGGCATCGGCGGGCTCGCCGTCGCGCGGGTGCTGAGCCGGCGGTACGCGCAGGTCACGGTCCTCGACCGGGACACGCTACCGGCCGGCGGGGTGCCGCGGCGCGGGGTGCCGCAGAGCGCGCACGGGCACATCCTGCTGATCTCCGGGTTGCGGGTGCTGACCGAGCTGTTCCCCGGCCTGGGAGAGGAGCTGATCTCCCGCGGCGCCCGGCGCTTCGACCTCGGGACCGGCCTGTGCAACTACCGGTTCGGCCGCCGCCGCACCCCCGCACCGGCCGGCCAGGACCTGACCTCGGTGAGCCGGCCCCTGCTGGAGGCGGTCATCCGCGAGCGGGTCGCCACCGAGCCGGCCGTGACCATCCGCGAGGGCGTGACGGTGACCGCCCTGCTCGGGGCCGCCGACGCGGTCACCGGGGTGGTGCTGGACACCGGCGAGAGCATGGCCGCCGACCTCGTCGTCGACTGCTCCGGACGCAACAGCCGCTCGGACCGGTGGCTCGGCGAGCTCGGCCTGCCGGCACCACGACAGCTCGAGGTGGAGATCGGCGTCGCGTACACCACCCGGGTCTATCGGCGCGGGCCCGGCCAGCTGGAGGGCTGGGAGGCGGCGCTGGTGCTGCCCGAGCCGCCGCACGAGAAGAAGGCCGGGCTGGTGCTGCCCATCGAGGACGACCGGTGGCTGGTCGCGGTCGGCGGCTGGCACGTCGACCCGGTGCCCAGCGACGTGGCGAGCTTCGAGGCGTACGCCCGGAGCCTGCCCGACCCGATCATCGCCGACCTGATCGCGCAGGCCGAGCCGCTCGGTGAGCCGCTCCCGTTCCGGTTCCGGTCCAGCCGCCGCCGGCTCTTCGAGGAGCTGGACCGGGTCCCGGCCGGATACCTGACCGTGGGCGACGCCGTGTGCAGCTTCAACCCGATCTACGGGCAGGGCATGACGGTCGCCGCGATGGCGGCCGGCGCGCTCGGCGAGACCCTGGACCGGCACGGCGCCGCGACGACCGCTGCCGCCCGCGAGTACTACCGGACCGCCGCGGAGTTGATCGCGGTCCCGTGGCGGTTCGCGGTCGGCAACGACTTCGCGTATCCGCAGACCGCCGGGCCGCGACCGCCCGGGGTCCGCCTCACCAACTGGTATTCCAAGCGGCTCGCCGTCGCCTCGCAGTCGTCGGCCGAGCTCAGCCGGATCTACCTCGGCGTGCAACAACTGCTCATGCCGCCGAGCGAGTTGCTGCGCCCGGGCGTGGTCATTCAGGCCCTGAGGCACGGCGGCCGGCGCGGCGCCTAGCGCGGGATGGCCGTGCGGACCACCAGCACCCGGTCGGTGCGCTCGTCGTCGGTGAACGCCCGCGCCAGGTAAAGCCAGTCGCCGTGCACCGCGGCCGCGTCGGCGTGACCGGCCGCGGTGGCCAGCGACCCGTCCGGCCGGATCTGCAGCACCTCGGTCGTGCCGGTGGCGGCGTCCCGCCGCTTCCTTGACTGGACGAGCAGGTCACGCTGCCGGCCGGTGGCGTCGCCGGTCCAGTCGAACCTTCTCGGCAGGTCGTCCGCGCCGGTGCGGTAGCTGGTCACGTACACGTTGCCGCGGTCGTCGGTCACCAGGCTGGCGTTGCTCTCGCCGCGCTGGCCGGTGCGGCTGCCCCGGAGCCAGACCGACGCCTGCGCCGCTCGGCCGCGGTCGGCGAACGGCTTCTCCGGATCGTCGACGGCCCCGTCGAGGCCGCCGGCGGCGACGTTGCCGATCACCTCGTGCGCGGAACCGTCCGCGCGGACCGCGACGACGCTGCGCCGGCCCGGGCCGGCGTACAGGGTGCCGTCGGCGCCGATCGCGATCGGGTCGTTCAGGCCGCCCTCCAGGGCGATCTGCGTGGCCGGGGTGCCGTCCGGGAAACCGCCCTCCCGGGTACGCGCGGAGCGCCACTGCCGCGCGGTGAGCCCGGCCAGGTCCCGCCCCAGCACTGTTCTGACCGTGCCGCCGTCGACCGTACGGATCAGCTGGTGGGTCGTCGGGTCGTTGCGTTCCTCGGCGAAGTACATCCGGTTGTCCGGCCCGACCGCGACACCGTGCAGATACCGCAGGTAGGCACCGTCCGCCGCGGCACCGTCGGCCGGCGGCTTGCGGTCGCCCCGGTAGGTGTTCCGGTCGATGCCGAGCCGCCGGGTGGCCTTGCCCTCCGGCGTGATCTGCCAGACGCCGCCCTCGCCGTTCCACAGCGCGACGTAGACGGCCCCGTCCGGACCGGCCGTCATCTGGCTCACGTACTCGGCTCTGAAGCCGGGCACCGGCACATGGGACAGCTTGCCGTCCTGCACCGTCCACATGGTGGCGACCGCGTTGTACTCGGTCAGCACCCGCAGCGTCCCGGCCCGGTCGACCGTCATGTCCACCAGCCGGCCGTCGATGAACGCGTCCGCGGCCGGGCCACCGTCGGCCTCGCCGCCGCCGGCCACCAGCTCCACTGTCTGTGCCGACGTGCCGCCCGGCGTGCACCCGGCAGCGGCCAGTAGCAGTGCGGCCGCGACACCCATCCCCCATTTGGTCACGGCGGCATAGTAGAGGGCTGCACCAGGAAGGGGCATGCAGTGATCGATTTGGACCAGCCGGCTCAGAACGGCGCTCCGGCAGGTCGCTGGCGCCGGCTCGCCACCGTGCGGACGCTGGTCGCGGTCGTGGTGGGGTCGTTTCTGGCCGGCCTGGTACTGGGCGGTGTCGCGACCTACATCGGGTGGTATCGGCCGTTGGCGGCTTCGGTGGAACGGACGGATCAGGCCGCCTGGTCCACGGTCTCAGTGCTGCTCTTCGCTGAGGACGGCCTGACGACGGTGGACGAGCAGCGGCGGGTACGCATCGAAGCCCAGGTCACGGTGGTCAATGCCGGTCCGGAGACGATCGACGTCCGTGCCGTCCGTGCCGTCCGCGTCGACCAGCCGGGCGTCACCGTACGCAGTCCCGAGAAAGAACGTCCGGTCGCGCCGGGTATGACGTTGCCCGTCGACGTGGTGGTCGAGTGGAACTGCGCCGTGGATCCGCCCGCGGAACTCATTGCTGCCATCAGCGTGGAGACAGGGGACGAGCAGGTCCGGGAAATGGTGCCGGTGCCGGTCCACGGTACGCAGTGGTTCGAGAGCGGGCGCAAGGGTTGCGCCCGCTCCACACCCTGAACGTTTCGTGGCCACGGCCCTAGCGGGGAAGCTCCTTGGCGATGACCTTGGCCAGCTCACGGAACGCCTTGCCGCGATGGCTGATCGCGTCCTTCTCGTCGGCGCTCAGCTCCGCGTTGGTGCGGCTCTGGCCCTCCCCGAGGAAGATCGGGTCGTAGCCGAAACCGCCGGTGCCGCGCCGCGAGCGCAGGATCTGGCCGCGCTGCTTACCCTCGACCAGGTGCTCACGGCCGTTGGGCAGCACCAGCACGGCCGCGCAGACGAAGGCGCCGCCGCGGTGCTCGTCCGGGACGTCGCCGATCTGCGCGAGCACCAGATCGAGGTTGGCCTGGTCGTCGCCGTGGCCACCGGCCCAGCGGGCGCTGAAGACGCCGGGCATGCCGTTGAGCGCGTCCACGGCCAGCCCGGAGTCGTCCGCCACCGTCGGCAGGCCGGTGCGCGAAGCACCCTCGCGGGCCTTGATCAGCGCGTTCTCGCCGAAGGTGAGGCCGGTCTCGGGCACATCCGGATAGTCCGGGAAGTCACCCAGCCCGACCAGCTCGACGCCGCCGGAGCCGAGCGCGTTGTCGAGGATGCGCTGGAGCTCCACCAGCTTCTTCGGGTTCGCCGTGGCGAGCAGCAGGCGGGCGCTCATGACGCCAGTGCTTTCTGCTGGGCCGCCGCCAGCTCCGCGCAACCCAGCACGCCCAGGTCGAGCAGCTGGTCGAGCTGGTCCCGGCGGAACACGTTGGCCTCGCCGGTGCCCTGCACCTCCACGAAGTCGCCGTCGCCGGTGCAGACCACGTTCATGTCCACCTCCGCGGCGACGTCCTCGAGATACATCAGGTCGAGGCGCGGCTCGCCGTCGATGACGCCGACGCTGACCGCCTGGATCGAGCGGTGCATCACCTTCTCGACCTTGCCGGCCAGCGACTTGCGGTCGGCCAGCCAGTTGACCGCGTCGTGCAGCGCGACGTAGGCGCCGGTGATGGCCGCCGTACGGGTGCCGCCGTCGGCCTGCAGCACGTCACAGTCGAGCACGATGGAATTCTCACCCAGGGCCTTGAGGTCGATGCAGGCCCGCAGGCTGCGCCCGATCAGCCGGGAGATCTCCTGGGTGCGGCCACCGACCTTGCCCTTGACGCTCTCCCGGTCGCCGCGGGTGTTCGTCGCGCGGGGCAGCATCGCGTATTCGGCGGTCACCCAGCCCAGGCCGGAGCCCTTGCGCCAGCGCGGCACACCCTCGGTCACGCTGGCGGTGCAGAGCACCCGGGTGTCGCCGAATTCGACGAGCACCGATCCCTCCGGATGAATGCTCCACCGGCGGGTGAGGGTCACGGGTCGGAGTTGGCCGGGCTCTCGGCCGTCGGGTCGCGCCATGCCAAGAGCCTAGGCTGATCGCCGCTACAGCGCGTCGCCGGGTGCCGTCGCCCAGGCACTGGAGGCGACCGCGGCGACCGCCGGCACGGCCGGTCGCAGCGACCGCTCCGGCATCGGCTGCCGGGCCACGACCGCTGAGCTGCGCGCCTGCGGCATTGCGCCGTGGGCCCGCAGGAAACCGTCGACAGCCTGCGGCCAGCCGAACAGCTCGGCGCGGGCCCGGGCGGCCGCCCGGCGCTCGTCCTCGGGACGCTCCATCAGGCCGCGCACGCCCTCGGCGAACGCCTCCGGGGTGCCGCGCACGGCCACACCGGCGTCCCCGACGACCTCGGGCAGCGCGCTGGCCGCGTTGACCACCACGGGCGTGCCGCAGGCCAGCGCCTCCAGCGCGGCGAGCCCGAAGGTCTCCACCGGGCCGGGCGCCACGGCCACGTCCGCGCTGGCCAGCAGGGCGGCGACATCGTCGCGGTCGGAGATGTGCCCGGCGAACCGCACCGGCAGGCGGGCCGCCCGATAGGCCAGCGCGGCCCGGCGGGAGCCGTCGCCGGCCAGCGCCAGCACGGCGGGCACCCGGGCCGCGCGCAACGCGGCGATGGTGTCGACGGCCAGCTCGGGGCGCTTGTCGGCGGACAGCCGGCTGCAGTAGACGACCAGCAGCTCTTCCGGGCGGGCATAACGGGCGCGGACGGCGGCGTCGGCCCGGCTCGGGTGGAACTGACGCAGGTTGACGCCGAGCGGCACCTCGACGAGGTTCGGCACGCCGAGGCGGCGGAACTCCGCCGCCGCGAAGGCGGTCGTGCAGACGATCTGGTCGAAGACCTCGGCGGTACGGCGGTTGAGCCGGTCGGCCAGCCGGTCGCGCTGCGGCATGCCCCAGACGCCCAGCAGGCCGGCCAGGGACTCGTGGGAGACCATCATCGAGCCCACCCCGCGCTCCCGGGCCCAGCGGCCGGTCCAGCGCAGCGTGGCCCGGTCGGAGACCTCGATGCGGTCCGGCTGCAGGCCGTCCAGCAGCCCGGTCAGCTCGCGCCGCCCGGCCAGCACGCGGTAGCCGCCGGTGCGCGGCACCCGGTGGCCCGGCAGCGTGATGACCCGGCCCTGCGGGGTCATCTCGTCGGAGCGCTCCCGCCCCGGCACGATCAGGATCGGCTCGTGGCCGGCCCGCAGATAGCCCTCGCCGAGATTGCGCAGCGCGGTGCGCAACCCGCCCGAACGAGGTGAGACGAAGTTCGCCAGTCGGACGATACGCAGCTTGCGTTCACCCACTGATCGACCGGTCATGCAGGGCACTCCAAGGTCACTTCGAGGTCGGTGGTCCGCTCGTGCCGTCCCCTCGGCAAGCTCAGAGATCGTAGCGGGAACCGGGTCGCACGACCTCCACCGGACCCGCGAACGCGGCCGACGCGGCCTCCACAGTAGAGGCCTCGCTGCCCCAGGCGGGAACCAGATGGGTCAGCAGCAGTTTGCCGACGTCCGCCTTGGTCGCCGCCTCTCCCGCCTCGCCGCCGGTGAGGTGCAGGTCGGGCGGGTTGACCACGCCGTCGAGGTAACTCGCCTCACACAGGAACAGGTCCGCGCCCTGGGCCAGGCGCAGCAGGGCGTCGCACGGCGCGGTGTCCGACGAGTACGCCAGCACCCGCCCGTTGTGCTCGACGCGGACGCCGTACGTCTCGATCGGGTGGTTGACGCGGTCGGCGGTCACGGTGAACGGGCCGATCGGGAACGTGCCGGGCTGCAGACCGTAGAACGTGTACACGTCGTCGACCGGCTCGTTCTCGGCACTGTAGGCAGCTGAGATGCGCTCGGCGGCGCCCATCGGGGCGTACACGGGCAGCGGCGGGAGCGGGCCGCCCGGGGCGTAGCGACGCACCACCACGTAGGTGCAGGCGTCCAGCATGTGATCGCAGTGCAGGTGGGTCAGCATGATCGCGTCGACGGCCCCGATGCCCGCGTACCGCTGCAGGGCCGACAGGGAGCCGGACCCGAAGTCGATCAGCAGCCGGAACCCCTCCGCCTCCACGAGGTAGGCCGAACAAGCCGACTCGGGGCCGGGAAAACTGCCGGCGCAGCCGAGAACGGTCAGTCGCATGCGGGTTCCTCTGGTTCACGCTCGGTCGTCCACTCGGCCAAGGCCCAAGCTCCTTGAAAGTCCTTTGCCCCCAGGGATCGGTCCTTGGTCGAAACGGCAGACCAGTCAATCACGCTGCGCAGCCTACGCCGGGACCAGCACGTCGGCTAAATGTCTGATGCATTTGTCGCGAAATCGACAACGCAGGTCACACCGGTCGTGACCTGCATCATTATCCCATCCGTTACGCCACGTGAGTCGCATTCGTTGCACACCGTGAAGGACCACCAGGGGCCAGACGGAGGAACGCAGTGGCGACGACGGGCGTGCAGGAGCCGAGACGGACTCGTGTCCCGGTGCAGGACTCTCCGGCGCCGGACCTGGTCCCGTTCGGGTGGGAACCCGGTCCGGCCGACCAGATGGACGACATCGACGGCGAGGTCTACTTCCGCTTCCCCACCCCGGACGACCCGGCGCCGGGCCCCCGACGGCTGCTGGCCATGTCCCTGTACGCGTCGCTGCTCGGCCTGGCCGGCGTCGGCATCGGCATCCGCGGCCTGGTCTCGCAGATCAGCGGCGGGGTGCCCGGCTGGTACGTGCCCGTGCTGGCCTTCTTCGGCATGGTCAGCGTGGCCCTGTCGGTCGGCGCGTTTCTCTCCATCCACCGGCGGGTGCTGCCGTGGTTGCTACTGCTGGCCGCGGCCCTGCCGCTGATCGTGGACATCATGCTCGCCGTGGCCTACTGAGCCGACTACAGCCGAGAGCAGGCGGGGCGGCACTGCCGCCCCGCCGCTTGCTCAAGCCCAGAGCTGACCCTCGAGGGCGTCCTCGGCCTCGGCCAGGGTGCCGCCGTAGGCACCGGTGGAGAGGTATTTCCAGCCGCCGTCGCACACCACGAAGGCCACGTCGGCGCGCTGACCGGCCTTGACCGCCTCGTGCGCCACGGCCAGCGCCGCGTGCAGGATCGCGCCGCTGGAGAAGCCGGCGAAGATGCCTTCGACCTCGACGAGCTGCCGGGTGCGCAGCACCGCGTCGCGGGTGCCGACCGAGAAGCGCCGGCTCAGCACGGTCGCGTCGTAGAGCTCCGGGACGTAGCCCTCGTCGATGTTGCGCAGGCCGTAGACCAGCTCGCCGTAGCGCGGCTCGGCGGCGACGATCTGGATGCCCTCGACCTTTTCCCGCAGGTAGCGGCCCGTGCCCATCAGCGTGCCGGTGGTGCCCAGGCCCGCCACGAAGTGGGTGATCGTCGGCAGGTCGTGCAGCAGCTCCGGCCCGGTCGTCTCGTAGTGGGCCCGGGCGTTGCCCGCGTTGCCGTACTGGAACAGCATGACCCAGTCGGGGTGCTCGGCCGCGATCTGCTTGGCCGTCGCGACCGCCTGGTTGGAGCCACCGGCGGCCGGCGAGAAGATGATCTCCGCGCCGTACATCCGGAGCAGCTGCACCCGCTCGGAGGAGACGTTCTCCGGCATCACGCAGACCAGGCGGTAGCCGCGCAGCTTGGCCACCATGGCGAGCGAGATGCCGGTGTTGCCGCTGGTCGGCTCGAGAATGGTGTCGCCGGGGCGCAGGCGCCCGGACTCCTCCGCCTCCCGCACCATGTACAGCGCCGGGCGGTCCTTGATGCTGCCGGTCGGGTTGCGGTCCTCCAGCTTGGCCCAGAGCCGCACCGGCGGCGCCCCCTCGGGCACCGTCGGCGACAGCCGGGGCAGGCCGACCAGCGGCGTGCCCCCGCAAGCATCCAGCAGGCTCTCGTAGCGAGCCATGGAGTTAGCGCCCCAGCAGGGCCGCTGCGGCGGCGAAGCCGAGCGCGCCGCCGGCCACGGCCGGCAGGATGGTGACGGAGTCGCCGTCGTTCAGCGGGGCGTCGAGCGCGCCGAGGAAGCGGACGTCCTCGTCGTTGACGTAGACGTTGACGAAGCGGTGCAGGCCACCCTCGGGCGTGAGCAGCCGGCCCTTGAGACCCGAGTGCTTGGTGTCCAGGTCGTCGATCAGGCCGGAGAGCGTCGCACCGGAGCCCTCGACGACCTTGGAGCCGCCGGTGTAGCTGCGCAGGATGGTGGGAACGCGAACTTCGATAGCCATGACTGTGATGCTCCTAGGAAAAGAGAAGTCGAGAGAGTTCGAGGGCAGGGTCTGCTGAGGTCGCGCGTCAGCGACACTCGTAATAGACCGACGCGGGGCTCTGCCCGAACATGTACGACTGGACGGCGTAGCCGTCCGCACTCCCACTCACGCGTCCACCGTCGCATCCACGATGTTGACCTCTTCTTCGGTCACCACACCGTCCACGATACGGAACGAGCGAATCTCCTCGGAATCCGGCTCGCGGGTCGAGACCAGCATGTAATGCGCGCCCGGCTCCCCCGCGAACGAGATGTCGGTGCGGGACGGATAGGCCTCGGTCGCGGTGTGCGAGTGGTAGATGACGACGGGTTCCTCGTCGTTGTCGTCCATCTCGCGCCAGACCCGCAACTGCTCCATCGAGTCGAACTCGTAGAACGTCATGGACCGGGCCGCGTTGTCCATCGCGATGTGCCGCGTCGGCAGGTCGCTGCCGATGGGCCCGGCGACGACACCGCAGGCCTCGTCGGGGTGGTCCCGGCGGGCGTGGGCGACGATCGCTTCGACGATCGCGCTGTCGATGGTCAGCACGTTGTTCACATTACCGTGGCTCGGCGCCGGACCGGGCGTGGCAGTGCTCACGCGCGTACGGATCACCACCTGGGGTAGGGGTGAAGACATGAAGCAGCGATCAATCGGAAATGTCCAGGTCAGCGCCATCGGGCTCGGCGGCATGCCGATGTCCATCGAAGGGCGGCCCGACACCGACCGCTCGGTCCGCACCATCCATGCCGCGCTCGACGCCGGCGTGACCCTGATCGACACGGCCGACGCATACCACCTGCACGCCGACGAGGTGGGGCACAACGAGACCCTGATCGCCCAGGCGCTGGCGAGCTGGAGCGGTGACACCTCCGGCGTGCTGGTCGCCACCAAGGGCGGCCACCTGCGTCCCGGCGACGGCTCGTGGACCGTCGACGGCTCCCCCGCGCACCTGCGCGATGCTGTCGAGGGCTCGCTCAAGCGCCTCGGCGTCGACGCCATCGGCCTCTACCAGTTCCACCGGCCCGACCCCAAGGTCCCGTACGCGGACTCCGTCGGCACCCTGCGCGAGCTGCTCGACGAGGGCAAGATCCGGCTGGCCGGCATCTCCAACGCGAACGTCGAGCAGATCCGCCAGGCCCAGGAGATCCTCGGCGGCCGGCTGGTGTCGGTGCAGAACCAGTTCTCGCCCGCGTTCCGCTCCTCGGAGGACGAGCTGCGACTCTG
This sequence comes from Actinoplanes sp. NPDC004185, assembly GCF_053603475.1. NCBI lineage: Bacteria > Bacillati > Actinomycetota > Actinomycetes > Micromonosporales > Micromonosporaceae > Actinoplanes > Actinoplanes sp. NPDC004185. The sequence continues at coordinate 103,934 of NZ_JBSGFR010000010.1, forward strand.
CGACGAGCTCGGTATCGCCTTCCTGCCGTGGTCGCCGCTGGGCGGCATCGCCAAGGCCGGCGAGCTGGGCAGTCACTTCGCCGAGTTCGCCCAGGTGGGCGAGGCCCACGGGGTCAGCCCGCAGCAGGTCACCCTGGCCTGGGAGCTGGCCAAGAGCGAGCACGTGATCCCGATCCCCGGCGCGAGCCGTCCCGAGTCGATCACCGACTCGGTCCGGGCGGCCGAGCTGACCCTGACCGACGAGGAGCTGGCCCGGCTGGACCAGGCCGCCTAGGGCCGTTCCTCGATCTCCGGGAGGGCGTTGAGCAGCGACTCCTGGAGGTAGCCGAGGTAGGCGTAGACGGAGAGCTGGAAGACCCGGCTCGACGCGGGGTCGCGCACCACGGCCTCGTCGAGCTCGTCACCGAGGTCGGTGTCGCCCTGGATGTCGAGCCGGGTCCCCATGGCCAGCCGGGCGTCGTTGATCGCCCGCAGCCAGGCCTCGGCCTCCTCGCCGTCCAGGCGCACCTCGCCGGGGCCGTCGTCGGGCAGCGCGGCCAGGATGGCCCCGGCCTGGTCGATCTTGCCCGTCTTGAGGTCACCCTCGGTGTAGAGGCGGAATTCGGCCGAGTCGTCGGGCCGGTCCGGGTAGATGTCCGGGAAGAGCCGGCCGACCACCGGATCGGTGTGGTCGAAGCCGTCCATGAGCAGGCCCACGACCTCACCGGCGACCTTGCGCAGCACGCGCACCTCGTCGATGGCGAAGGTGGCCACGCACTGGTTCCCGTTGCGTCGGAACATCGTTCAGCTCACCCGCCCACTCAACCGCGGTCCACCGTCGCCCACAGGCCGTAGCCGTGGAGTTGCGCAGCGTCCATTTCCATCCGTTCACGCGCGCCGCTGGACACGACCGCCTTGCCCTTGTTGTGCACGTCCATCATCAGCTGCTCGGCCTTGTCGTGGCTGTACCCGAAGATCTTCTGGAAGACCCAGGTCACGTACGACATGAGATTGACCGGATCGTCCCAGACGATGGTCACCCACGGCCGGTCATCAGCCGGTACCTCCTCGATCTGCGGCGTCTCTGCGGGAGCGACCTGAGGCAACGCCATGCCCCCCATCGTGCCACGCCGATTCGGGCAGGAGTCGAACCGAGCACGCCAGGCGCGCCGGGAGGGGTGGGATGGCGCAGCCCCGAGCCTGCGCCGCGCCCGCGGTGAACACCGCTCACCAGCGCGAACAGCCGGTGGAACCGGCGGGGCGCCCGGACCCGCCCCGCCAGGCTGGGCCCGGGCAGTCACGCCGGCACCGCCGAACCGTATGGGACGGCGGCGGGGGCGGACAGATGCCTGATTACTCACCGTTTCATGCACTCTTACTCATTCTCGAACGTGGTACGGGCGGTGATGTGAAGGTGACGGATCTCGATATGCTGAGTCGGTGGAGCACTGGGGATTCGTCGGTCGCGCCGACGAGTTGACCCGGCTCACGACCGTCGCCACCCGGGATTCCGACCGGGGACTCATCCTGAGCGGCAGCGCCGGGATCGGCAAGAGCCGCCTGCTGCACGAGGCCGTCGCGGCGCTGCCGGACGAGCACTACGCCGTCCACTGCGCCTCGGCGAACATAGCCAGTTCCGGACTGCCGTTCGGGGGCCTGGCCCAGATCCTGCCCACCGATCCGCCGGCCGGGCTGTCCCCCGCCGGGCTGCTGCGCTGGGCGGTCGACGGGCTGCACGCCGGGTCCGGCGACCGGCCGATGGTGCTGGCCATCGACGACGCCCACCTGCTGGATCCGCCGTCCGCCGCGCTGACCCACCTGCTGGTCCGCGAGGGCGCCACCCTGCTCGGCACGCTGCGCACGGCCGAGCCGGTGCCGTCGCCGATCAGCGCGCTGTGGACGGAGGGGCTGCTCAGCCACGCCGAGCTCGATCCGCTGACCGACGACGAGTCGCGCCAGCTGCTGACCGCGCTGGTACGCGGCCCGGTCGAGCCGGGCTCCGCGCAGCGGCTCATCCGCTTGGGCGGCGGCAACCCGCTGCTGCTGCGCGAGCTGGTGCTCGCGGCGCTGAGCGGCGGCGAGCTGACCGAGACGTACGGCTTCTGGCGCTGGACCGGCCGGCTCACCCTGGCCCCCAGCCTGGCCGACCTGGTCGGCGCCCGGATCGGCGGGCTCACCCCGGGCGTGCGCGATGTGCTCGAGATGGTCTCGTTCGGCGAGCCGGTCGGCCTGACGCTGCTGATGCGGGCGGCCGCGGCCGCCGACGTGGAAGCCGCCGAGGAACGCGGTCTGATCCGGATCGTCAGCGACGAGCGCCGCCGCGACGTGCGCCTGGCCCACCCCCTCTACGGCGAGGTGGTCCGCCGCGGCTGCCCGGTCACCCGGTCCCGGCGGCTGCTCGCCACGCTCGCCGACCTGGTCGAGGGGGCCGGCGCCCGGCGCCGGGACGACCTGCTGCGGGTCGCGGTCTGGCGGCTCGACTCCGGTACGGCGCAGGACGGCACGCTGCTGCTGGACGCGGCCCGCCAGGCGTTCAACCGCTTCGACATCGACCTCGCCCGGCGCCTGGCCGCAGCGGCACGCGACGCCGGAGCCGGCTGGGCCGCCGCCGAGCTGCTGGCCACCGTGCTGCTCTTCGCCGACTGCCCGGAGGAGGCGCTGACGGTCCTGGGCGCGGATCCGGACGACAGCGCCCGCCGGCTCACCGCGCGGGCCGCCGTGGAGTTCTTCGGGCTGGGCCGGGCCGAGGCGGCCGACACACTGGCGGCGGCGCAGCCGGCCGATCCGGCGGAGCGGGCCCGGGTGCGGGCGTTCGAGGCCTTCATCCGCCTCCAGCTCGACGAGCTGCCGGCGGCCCGGAGCCTGGCCCACGGCGTGCTCGACGAGCCGGCGGCCGGGATCGCCACCCGGGCGCTGGCCCGCTGCGTGCTCGCCTACCTGCTGGCCGCCGGCGGCGACCCGGACGGCAGCGCCAAGCTGATCGCGGCGGTCGAGGCCGACACGGCGGCTTGGCGGCGCGACACCCCGACCCTGCAGTACGCCCTGCAGATGGCCGAGGGCACCCGGGTCAGCGTGGCCCTCGACCTGCCCGCCATCGACCGGATCCTGGCCGCGGAGTTCGCCCACCTGGCCCAGGCGGGCGGCTTCGGCTTCGGCTCCGGCTGGGTGTCGCTGTTGCAGGCCCAGGCCAGCCTGCTGCGCGGGCAGACCGACGAGGCCCTGCACGCCACCGAGCAGGCCTGCGCGTCGCTGGCCCCGGCCCGGGTGTACGACGGCAGCGCCCACTTCGCCCGGGCCAACGTGGCGGCGCTGCGCGGCGAGAGCACGATCGCCACCGAGTCCCTGGCCACCGCCGAGGCGGCCGCGGGCACCGCCGTCAGCCTCTACTACCCGTGGCAGGAGCAGGCCCGGGCGTGGACGCTGATGTGCCAGGGCGACCCGGCTGCCGCCGTACGGGTCGTGCAACGCGCGCTGACCCGGCTGCGGGCCGACCACCTGCACGGTCAGGAGCTGCTCGCCCTCTACGACCTGGTCCGGCTCGGGCAGCCGCAGCTGGCCGCGGCCCGGCTCGGGGAGCTGGCGCCGCTGGTCGGCGGCCCGGCGACGGCGCTGATGGTCCGGCATGCCGCGGCCGCCGCGGCCGAGGCCGGCGAGGAGCTGTTCGCGGTGGCCCGCGAGTTCGCCGTGCTGGGCTATCAGCTCTTCGCCGCCGAGGCCGCGGCCGGCGCGGTCCGGGTCTTCCGCACAGCCCGGGACCCGCAGGCGCTGGCGGCCAGCACGCTGATGGCCGATGTGCTGAGCCGCTGCGGTCCGCTGCGGACACCGGCGCTGCTGGCGGTCCAGCCGGCGCTGACGGTCCGCGAACGCCAGGTGGCCGAGCTGGCCGCCGAGGGGGTCCGCAGCCGGGAGATCGCCGACCGGCTCTATCTCTCGCCACGCACGGTGGAGAACCATCTACAGCGCGTCTACACCAAGCTGGGAGTCAACGGCAGGCTCGAGCTTGCTCCGGCACTGCGCCTGCTCCCGCAATAAGGAAGCGCGGCGTGACCGACTGCACCGAGCGCAGCGAGGGCCGGGAGGGGACGCCTAAGGTGGATCTGTGACCGACTTCGCGCCTGCGCTGCTGACCGACCAGTACGAGCTGACCATGGTCAGTGCCGCCCTCAAGGACGGTACGGCGAACCGCCGCAGCGTCTTCGAGGTGTTCGCCCGGCGCTTGCCGTCCGGGCGCCGCTACGGCGTCGCCGCCGGTCAGGGCCGGCTCATGGAGCTCATCCGCGACTTCTGCTTCACCGACGCCGACGTCGACTTCCTGCGCCGCTCCGGGGTCGTCGACGAGGCCACCGCGGCGTGGCTCGCGGACTACCGCTTCACCGGCGACATCGACGGGTACGCCGAGGGCGAGCTGTTCTTCCCCGGCTCACCGATCCTGACCGTGTCCGGCAGCTTCGCCGAATGCGTGGTGCTGGAGACGCTGATCCTGTCGGTGCTCAACCACGACTGCGCGATCGCGGCGGGAGCGGCCCGGATGGTCACCGCCGCCCGGGGCCGGCCGATCATCGAGATGGGCTCCCGCCGTACCCATGAGGAAGCCGCCGTGGCCGCGGCCCGCGCGGCCTATCTCGCCGGTTTCGCCTCGACCTCGAATCTCGCGGCCGGCGGCCGCTACGGCATCCCCACCACCGGAACGTCGGCGCACGCGTTCACGCTGCTGCACGACGACGAGCCGGCCGCGTTCGCCTCGCAGGTGGCGGCGCTCGGCAAGAACACGACGCTGCTGGTGGACACCTACGACATCGCCCAGGGCATCCGCAACGCGATCGCCGTGGCCGGGCCCGACCTGCGCGCGATCCGGATCGACTCGGGCGACCTGTCGGTGCTGGCGCAGCACTCCCGCGAGCTGCTCGACTCCCTCGGCGCCACGGAGACGAAGATCATCGTCTCCGGTGACATGGACGAGTATTCGATCGCGACGCTGGCCGCGGAGCCGGTCGACATGTACGGCGCGGGCACGGCGGTGGTCACCGGCTCCGGCGCGCCGACGGCGGGCCTGGTCTACAAGCTGGTCGAGGTCGAAGGCCGGGCCGTGGTGAAGCGCTCGGAGAACAAAGCGACGGTCGGTGGCCGCAAGACCGCCGTCCGGCGGCACAAGCCCACGGGTACGGCCACCGAGGAGATCATCGTGTCTCAGGGTGTGCCGGACCACAACACCAACGACCGGCTGCTGCAGCGCTCGTTCGTCGTGGGCGGCGAGGTGGCACCGCTGCCGACCCTGGCCGAGTCCCGCGACCACCTGCGCCAGTGCCTGATCTCGATCCCGTGGGAGGGCCTGAAGCTCTCCGCCGGCGACCCGGCGATCCCGGTCACCGTCGTCCCCACCGCCTGAAAGGTGTGACCATGTCGCGCGCACTGATCATCGTCGACGTCCAGAACGACTTCTGCGAGGGCGGCTCACTGGCCGTGCCGGGCGGCGCGGGCGTGGCCGCGGGCATCTCGGCCGCCCTGAAGTCGGGCAGCTGGGACCACGTCGTGGCGACGAAGGACTACCACATCGACCCGGGCGCCCACTTCAGCGAGCACCCCGACTTCGTCGACTCGTGGCCGGCCCACTGCGTGGTCGGCACGGACGGCGCGTCCTTCCACCCGGCGCTGGAGACGGAACGGGTCGAGGCGGTGTTCCACAAGGGCGAGCACAAGGCGGCGTACTCGGGCTTCGAGGGACACACCCGCGAGGGCGAAGGGCTGGCCGACTGGCTGCGGGCCCGGTCGGTGACGGAGGTCGAGGTGGTGGGCATCGCCACGGACCATTGCGTACGGGCCACAGCGCTCGACGCGAAGCAGGCGGGTTTCGCCACGACGGTGCTGCTGGACCTGACGGCCGGGGTGGCCGCGGCGACGACCACCGCGGCGCTGGCGCAGTTCGAGGAGGCTTCGGTGGCGACGACCGGGACGCCGGTGGTGACCTCCGTCTAATCGACTGGGAGTTGTCGTACCCCTGCGGTTGACTGTCCGGCGGAGGTTAGGACCGCCATGACACTCACGCCTTACCGGGAGACCCTCGCGCTGCGCGGGATCCGTTCGCTGCTCATCGTGGCGACGCTCGCCCGCATCCCGATCACGGCCGGCACGGTCACCCTGACCCTGCACGTGACCCAGGACCTGCACCTCGGCTACGGCGCCGCGGGCCTGGTCGGGGCGGCCTTCACCGTCGGCAGCTCCCTGGGCGCGCCGGTGCTGGGGCGGGTCACCGACCGCAAGGGCTTGCGCCCGGTGCTGGTGCTGACGACGGTGGCCGAGGTGACGTTCTGGACGACGGCGCAGGCCATGCCGTACTGGGCGCTGCTGGTGGCGGCCCTGGTGGGCGGCTTCCTGACCCTGCCGGCGTTCGCGGTGGCCCGGCAGTCGATCGCCGCGCTGGCGCCGGAGTCGCACCGCCTGCCGGCCTTCGCCCTGGACTCGATCACGACGGAGCTGTCCTTCATGGCCGGCCCGGCACTGGGCGTCCTGATCAGCACGACAGCGGGCCCCCGGGTGGCGATGCTGGCGGTCGGCACGGGCATCCTGCTGTCCGGCACAGGGCTGTATCTGCTGAACCCGCCGATCCGCGGCAAGGACGAAAAGCCGATCTCAGCGGGCGAACGCGTCCCCCGCAGCACCTGGCTCAAGCCCCGCCTGGTGGCCGTCCTGGCCATCACGAGCGCGGCAACGATCGTCCTGAGCGGCACGGACGTGGCGGTGGTGGCGGTGCTGCAGAGCTCCGGGGAGGTCGAGTGGACCGGGGCGGTGCTGGGCCTGTGGGCGGCTTACTCGCTGCTGGGCGGGTTCGCGTACGGCACGGTGAAGCAGGGGTTGTCGCCGCTGGCGTTGCTGGCGCCGATGGCTCTGCTGACGATCCCGGTCGGGCTGGCGGGTGGCCACTGGTGGCTGCTCGCACTGCTGCTCCTGCCGGCGGGAGCACTGTGCGCCCCGACAATCACGGCGACGGCGGACGCGGTGAGCCGGATGACACCGGCGTCAGCCCGAGGCGAGGCGATGGGCTTGCACAATTCGTCGCTGACTGTCGGGGTGGCGCTGGGGGCGCCGCTGGCTGGTGTGGTGATGGACACGTGGTCGCCGGCTTGGGGGTTTGCCGCGGTGGGCGGGGTGGGGGTGGTGGTGGCTGTGCTGGCCCTGCCGGCCGAGCTGCGCCGCCGGCGGGAGGTGTCTCAGGAGGCTGATGGCGGGGTGGACAGCGAGGTCGGGCAGGGGTCTGGGGATTCGCTGGGGTCGGGTGTGGCGGGGCCGGCGACGGAGTTCCCGGCGCCTGATGCTGCGGCGTCTGACGCTGCGGCGCCTCGTCGCTGAGGCGGGGGTCCTTCGCGGGCCCTGTTGATCTCGCGGGGCTCACTCCCCTGTGGGGCTGGGCTTCGGACGCAGCCGGGCGGTCGGTGATCCGGGCCGGGGCCGGTCTTGGGGCCTTAGTTTGATCTGAGCGCGCCGAGGTGGCGGGTCGGATGCTGGCCGTGCCGTCTCGCTTGGTTTGGGGCGGGGGCTGATGCAGGGCAGGGTGAGCCGCCGATTGGGGGGTACAGGCGGCCCGGGTGCAGGTATTGCGGCAGCCGGGCAGGCCGAGGCGCAGATAGCGGGGGTAGCCACGGCCGCAAGCACCGCGAGCAGCCAGGGCGTAAGCACCGCGAGCAGCAAGCACCGCGGGCAGCGCGAGCAGTCAAGCACCGCGGACAGCGCGAGCAGTCAAGCACCGCGGACAGCGCGAGCAGTCAAGCACCGCGGACAGCGCGAGCAGTCAAGCACCGCGAGAAGCGCGAGCAGCGCGGGCACCGCGAGCAGTCAAGCACCGCGGGCAGCGCGGGCAGGGCGAGCAGCGCGAGTAGCCAAGGCTCAAGCACCGCGAGCAGCGTGGGCAGCCACCGCGAGCAGCGTGGGCAGCCACCCCGAGCAGCGTGGGCAGCCACCGCGAGCGGCACGAGCAGTCCAGCACCGCGAGCAGCGCTGACAGCCAGAACGCAGCCACCCGAGCGCGCGAGCAGTCCAGCACCGCGAGCAGCGCTGGCACCTAGGACACAGCCACCGCGAGCGGCGCGAGCAGTCCAGCACCGCGAGCAGCGCGAGCAGCCAGGACACAGCCACCGCGAGCGGCGCAAGCAGTCAAGCAGCGCGGGCGGCCAGGGCAGCGCGGGCAGCACCGGCGCAGGCACCGCGAGCAGCGCGGCCAACACGGGCGCGGACAGCACAGAAACGGGCAGCGCAGCCACAGGCGCGGGGCGCGATCACCCCAGAAGTAGGCAGCAGATAGCGCGTGGGAAGCGCGAAAGCAGACCGCGCAGGCGCGAGCACGCATGGAGAAGCAGGCGGAGACACCGCTGCCAGCGCGGCAGCGTAGGGAGCCGGCAGCAAAGACAGCGCAAGCGCAAGGCGGAAGCAGACCCAGGCAGCGCGCAAGCGCGACCAGCGGCGCAAGCCCGACCAGCGGCGCAAGCCCGACCAGCGGCGCAAGCGCCTGCCTCCGTTGCCGACGGCAAGGCCGCAATCGGCGGTCTGCTGATGGCGACTGAGGGAAGCGGCGCAGCCGCACGCCAAGCGATCGCGACCGCCTGCGGCAGACCTGGCCACGAGACCGTGGCCACCAAATCATGGCCAGCCGACCGGGCCAGCCGACCGTGGCCAGCAGGCCTGTGCGCCAGCAGCGGCTTCAGCGACGACCGGCGACGACCGGCGCACCACCCCGACGCATGCCTCCCGGAAGCGCGCGCTCAGATCAGCGGCTTAGCCACCCGGTCGAGCTCCCCAAGCAAACAGCCCGTGACGGACCGCCCCGCAAAAGCAAGCGGCCCGCCCCCAGGAGGGGACGGGCCGCTCGGCGGATGCCGGTCAGTGCTTACGGTCGCTGGCGTCTTCCTGGTATGTCGCGCCGCCGTCGGATTCGCTGGTCAGGGGGCGGGCGCCGCCTTCTGGCGGGCCAGCCAGGGACTGGGCGCCGGCTGCGAGTTCCGGGAACTTCGCGTCGAAGGCCGGGCGCTCGGAGCGGATCCGGGGCATCTTGTCGAAGTTGCGCAGCGGGGGCGGCGACGAGGTCGCCCATTCCAGGGAGTTGCCGGCGCCCCAGGGGTCGTCGACGGTCACCAGCTGGCCGACCTTGTAGGACTTCCACACGTTGTAGATGAACGGCAGGGTCGAGGCGCCCAGGACGAACGAGCCGATCGTCGAGAACGTGTTCAGGAAGGTGAAGCCGTCGCTCGGCAGGTAGTCCGCGTACCGGCGGGGCATGCCCTCGGCACCCAGCCAGTGCTGGACCAGGAATGTGGCGTGGAAGCCGAGGAAGGTCAGCCAGAAGTGGATCTTTCCGAGGCGGTCGTCGAGCATCCGGCCGAACATCTTCGGGAACCAGAAGTAGATGCCCGAGAACACCGCGAACACGATCGTGCCGAACAGCACGTAGTGGAAGTGCGCGATGACGAAGTACGAGTCCGAGACGTGGAAGTCGATCGGCGGGGCCGCCAGCAGCACGCCGGACAGGCCACCGAACAGGAACGTCACGAGGAAGCCGATGGCGAACATCATCGGCGTCTCGAAGCTGATCTGCCCGCGCCACATCGTGCCGATCCAGACGAAGAACTTCATGCCCGTCGGGACCGCGATCAGGAAGCTCAGGAAGCTGAAGAACGGCAGCAGCACCTGGCCGGTGACGAACATGTGGTGGGCCCACACGCTCATCGACAGCGCCGCGATCAGCAGGGTCGCGCCGACCAGGCCCTTGTAGCCGAAGACCGGCTTGCGGCTGAAGACCGGGATGACCTCCGTGATGATGCCGAAGAACGGCAGCGCCACGATGTAGACCTCGGGGTGGCCGAAGAACCAGAACAGGTGCTGCCACAGCATCGGGCCGCCGGTGTCCACGTCGAAGACGTGCGCACCGAGCACGCGGTCGGCGGCCAGCGCGAACAGCGCCGCGGCCAGGAACGGGAAGACCATGATCACCAGGAGGCTGGTGACCAGGATGTTCCACGTGAAGATCGGCATCCGGAACATCGTCATGCCGGGGGCGCGCAGCGTGATGATCGTGGTGATGATGTTGACGCCACCGAGGATCGTGCCGAGGCCGGAGAGCGCCAGGCCGACGACCCACATGTTGCCGCCGATGCCCGGCGAGTGCAGCGAGTTGCTGAGCGGGGTGTACGCGAACCAGCCGAAGTCGGCCGCACCACCCGGGGTCAGGAACCCGCCGATCGCGATCGTGCCGCCGAACAGGTACAGCCAGTACGCGAAGGCGTTGAGCCGCGGGAACGACACGTCGGGCGCGCCGATCTGGATCGGCACCACGAAGTTCGCGAAGGCGAACACGATCGGCGTCGCGAAGAACAGCAGCATGATCGTGCCGTGCATCGTGAACAGCTGGTTGTACTGCTCCGGCGACAGGATCTGCATGCCCGGGCGGGCCAGCTCCGATCGCATGAGCAGGGCCATGAAGCCGCCGAGGATGTAGAACACGAAGGCGGTGATCATGTACATGATCCCGATCTGCTTCGCGTCCGTCGTCCGCAGGACCCGCGCGAAGGCCGAGCCCTTGACCTGCTGTCGCACCGGCCAGGGCCGGGTCACGATCGGCTTAGGCGCAACGGTCGTCACGGATAGCCTCCGGTGTCTCGTTCGTCCCACTGCGTACACCCGAGTTCAAAGGCGTACCTCGCAGGCAGAATAGTCCCCCGCCGACCCCCGGCGGGCGCGGGGTGACCAAAGAGCACCCAGGTCTCAGAACGGCTCGACGAGTCCACGGTACTGATCGGCGAAGATCCGTTGACCCCGCCTTCGCAGCATAGGGTCGCGCTCCGCCGGGGCGACGTCACGGGTCTGGTCACGCTGGCGGGTGTGCTCGCGGACCTGGGCGCAGCGATCGTGTCTGCGCTGCTCAAAGGCCCGCAGCGCGGCCGGCACGTCGTGCGGGGTGGCCTTGAGCACTTCGCCGAGCACCACGGCGTCCTCGAGCGCCATCGCGGCGCCCTGGGCCAGGGTCGGTGCGGTCGCGTGAGCCGCGTCACCGACCAGCAGCACCGGGCCCTTCGTCCAGCCGTCCAGCACGACCTCGTCGGTGCGCGCGACCTGGACCTTCTCCAGCGCGGCGAGGACGGCCGGGACCGGCCCGCCGAAGTCGCCGAACAGCTCACGGACGCGGGCCCGCGGGTCTTCGGGGTTGGGTGTGCCCTCCTCGACCGTCTCGTCCGCGTGGACGTAGAGCCGCCGGCCACCCATCGGCATCACGACGAACTGGGAGCGCTCGCCGAGCAGGCAGGTCCAGTCGCTGAGCGACGGGCCGCCGCTGACCACGCTGCGGTAGACGATCTGGCCGGTCGGGATCGCGGCGCCGCCGAGCCCGGCCTTGGCCCGGATCATGGAGCGCCGGCCATCGGCGGCGACGACCAGGTCGTACTCGGCGATGGCGCCGTTGCCGAACTCGACCTTGGCCCCGCCGTCGACGATCTCCAGGTCGCGCACGGCGGTCTCGTAGCGCACCTCGCCGCCGACGCTGGTGAGCAGCACCTGCTGCAGGTCGGCGCGGGACAGCGCGCGGCTCTCGCCGACGCCCGCCCACAGCGCGGCGAGGTCGACCTCGAAGAGCTGGTCACCGCTGGAGTCGTGGAAGAACTGCCGGAAAATGAGGTCGCCGAGCGGGCGCAGCGGTGCGTCGAGGCCGAGCTGCCGCATCGCGCGGGACGCGTTGCCGGGCAGGAAGATGCCGGCACCCGGGACGGTGCTGGCCGGCAGCTCCTCGACCACGTCGGGCCGGAAGCCGGCGACTCTGAGCCCTCGGGCCGCCGCGAGGCCGCTGATGCCGGCGCCCACGACGAGGATGCGCAAGGTCATCGCAACAACGCCTCCGAGGGGTGGTCGATACGCGTCGGAGCCAAGACACTACAGGCCGCCACTGGAGCGCGAAAGCCACGATCATGCTTGTGTCCGTTTTGTGGGAGACAGCGGAGCGGGCGGGCCGGCACGTCAGGCCACCAGCTCGCGCAGGGACACACCCGCCAGCGCCTTGACGTCCCGGGAGAGATGGGCCTGGTCGGCGTAGCCCGCGGACACGGAGACATCGGCGAACGGACGGCCGGCCCGGGCCAGCGCCACCGCCGTCTGCAACCGCAGGATCCGGGCGAGCGTCTTGGGGCCGTACCCGAAGGTGCTGCGGCATCGTCGCTGCAGGTGGCGCGGGCTCAGGCCGCACCGGTCGGCGATCGCGCCGACGGGGCGCCCGGCCCGGGCGCCGGCCGCCACCGCGACCATCGCCGGATCCGGCTCCTGCCAGCGACGCCGCGCGAAGTCCTCGAGCGCGGCGATCGGGTCGGCGGCCTCGGACAGCCGGCGCTGCTCGGTCGCGGGGCACACCGCGCCGAGCGGCACCTGCTGATCGGTGAGCTCGTCGGCCGGGACGCCCAGCACGCCGGGGCCGGTGCCGACGGCGAAGCGCAGGGCGAAGAAGCGGCTGCCGGGAGCGGCTGTGCCGAGCTGGGCGGTGGTGTCCGGGCCGGCGATGAAGACGGCACCGTCGTGCCAGATCAGGTCCATGCAGCCGTCCGGCAGGATCCGCGTCGGCGGGCGGCCCGGCGGGACCGCGCTGCGCCACGCGATCACGTGCGGAAGCTTCGCGGCCCATTCGACGTACATGCGCTCGACCTTGGCACGGGGGTGCGACAAGTTCTCCGAATGACAACCGTGTAACTCCGGCGGACAATTGGGTGGTGACCGACCAGCTGGACGAATACCGGCGCAAGCGCGATGCCCGCCGTACCCCCGAGCCCGTGCCCCGCGGCCGGCCCCGGCCGACCAGCGGAAACAGGTTTGTGATCCAGCAGCACCACGCCCGCAGCCTGCACTGGGACGTGCGGCTCGAACGCGACGGCGTGCTGGTCTCCTTCGCCGTCCCGCGCGGGCTGCCCCGCGACCGCGGCCGCAACAACCTGGCCAAACACACCGAGGACCACCCGCTGGAATACCTCACCTTCGCCGGTGAGATCCCGGCCGGCGAGTACGGCGGCGGCCGGATGTCGGTCCATGATCACGGCACCTACGAGACCGACAAGTGGCGCGACGACGAGATAGGCGTCACTTTTCACGGCGAGCGAACCAGCGGCCGCTACGTCTTCTTCCAGACCGGCGGCAACGACTGGATGGTCCGCCGGATGGACCCGGCCGAACCGGGCTGGCAGAGCATGCCCGAGGCCGTCGAGCCCATGCTCGCTGCCCGGGCCGCCGGGCTGCCGCCCGACGACGAGGACTGGGGGTACGAGCTGAGCTGGTCCGGCCGCCGCACCCTGATGTACGTCTCCGGTGGCCGGGTCCGGCTCGCCACGGCGGACGGCACGGACGTGACCTCGTGGTATCCGGAGTTGCGCCCGCTGGGCGAGGCGCTGGCCCCGCTGGAGGCCGTCCTGGACGGGGAGATCGTGGCCTTCGACGGGCCCCGGATCGCGCCCGAGCTGCTGGAACGCCGCAAGGCACCGCGCGACTCAGCGGCCGCCCGCCGCGCCGCGGAACGGACGCCGGTGCAGTTCCTGGCCTACGACCTGCTGTGGCTGGAGGGCCATTCCACGGTGGAGCTGGTGCGTTATGCGGAACGGCGGGAACTGCTCGACGGGCTCAACGTGAGCGGCGACAACTGGCAGACCCCGCCGTACTTTCCGGGTGGCGGCACGTTCGCCCTCGACACCGCCCGGGCCCAGGGGCTGACCGGCGTCGTCGGCAAGCGCCTCGACTCGCCGTACCTGCCGGGCCGGCGCAGCCGGTTGTGGCTGGCCATCGACGCCGGCTGAGCGCTCCAGTTTTTCCTTGATCCGAGCCGGGCTCACCCGATGAGAGGTTTACCGGTCCCGGCGACGGAAAGGGCTATACCTGCATGCGTTGCCCGAAGCTCGAGCCGCCCACCGCTGTGGATTCGGATATGTCTGCTGATCTCTGGAACTCCGCCGCTCGCGTCCTCGACACCAACTGGTCCACCGATCACATGGTCCCCTCGCGTGGCCTCTACCCCCACCAGTGGAGCTGGGACGCCGCGTTCATCGCTGTGGGGCTGGCCTACGTCAACCCGACCCGCGCCTGGCGCGACCTGCGGAGCCTGTTCGAGGCGCAGTGGCCCGACGGCCGGGTGCCGCACATCGTCTTCGACCCGCGCACCGCGGAGGACGACTACTTCCCGGGGCCGGGCTTCTGGGACGTGCCCGCGTACGGTGGCCGCCCGGCCCGCGGCAGCACCGGCCTGGTGCAGCCACCGCTGCACGCGCTCGCCGCCTGGGAGGTCTACCGGCGCGCCGCGTCGCACGGCGTGGCCTGCGCCCGCGAGGCCGGCGACCAGCTCGCCTGGCTCTATCCGCGGCTGGTCGCGCAGCAGCAATACCTGACCCGGCACCGCGACGCCGGCGGTGACGGACTGGCCAGCATCGTGCACCCGTGGGAGTCGGGCCTGGACAACAGCCCGTCCTGGGACGCCGCCCTGGCGGCCGTGCCGGCCGACCTGACGCTGCTGCAGCGCTTCCGGCGGCGGGACATCGAGAACGCGGACGCCGCGCACCGGCCCACCGACGCCGACTACGCCCGGTACGTGGGCCTGGTGGTCGACTATCGCGACGGCGGCTACTCGGATGTCGAGCTGGCCCACCGGCACGGGTTCGTGGTCGAGTGCCCGTCGTTCAACACGATCCTGGCGGCAGCCGAGCTGGCCCTGGCGCACATCGCCGCGGTGGTCGGGGCGGATCCCGTGCGGCACCGCCGGCGCGCGAAGCGGATCACCCGGGCGATCTCCGAGCACCTGTTCGACCCGGAGACCCGCACGTTCCGGTCGCGTGACGTGCGTACCCGTACCCTCAGCCCGGCCCGGTGTGTCAACGGCCTGGTGCCGCTGCTGCTGCCCGACCTGCCCACCGGGCAGGTCGAGGCCATCATGGCCGAGGCCGCGTCGCCGCGCTTCGGCCTGCCCGCGCAGACGGGGCTACCGGTGCCCAGCTACGACCGGACCGCGCCCGATTTCGACCCGCTGCGGTACTGGCGCGGACCGGTCTGGATCAACATCAACTGGCTGCTCCGGCGCGGCATGCTCGTGCACGGCCATCTCGACGAGGCCGAGGACCTGCGGCAGGCGATGATCCGGCTGGTGCACACCTCCGGGCACTTCGAGTACTACCACCCGCGGACCGGGGCGGGGATCGGCGCCCCGATGTTCAGCTGGACCGCCGCCCTCGCCCTCGACCTGCTCGCCGACCGCAGCGTGCCCGCCTACGCCCGGGCCGCCTGAGCGCTCAGAACTCCTCCGCCCGTACGGTCGTGTCCCCGCCGTGGCCCGTGTGCACGACCGTCTCCGGCGGCAGGGTGAGCAGCCGCTCGCGGATCGAACGCTCGATCGTCGGCCGGTCGCTGTGCGAGCGGCCGGTCGCGCCCGGACCGCCCTGGAACAGGGTGTCCCCGGTGAAGACGCAGCCGAGCGCCGGCGCATAGAGGCAGACGGCGCCGGGGCTGTGTCCCGGCGTGTGCAGCACCCGCAGCACCTCACCGGCGACGGCGATCTCGTCGCCGTCGGCCAACGGCGCGGGCATCGGCTCGCTGGGGTGCACCAGCTTCCAGAGCACCTCCTCCGCCGGATGCAGCAGCAGCGGGGCGCCGGTCTGCCGGGCCAGCTCGGGAGCGACCCGGACGTGGTCGTCGTGCGCGTGGGTGAGCACGATCGCGACGATCCGCCGGCCTCCGGCCGTGTCGAGGATGGTCCGGACGTCGTGCGGAGCGTCGATCACCACGCACTCCTCGTCGTCGCCGACCACCCAGACGTTGTTGTCGACGTCGAACGTCTCCCCGTCCAGGGAGAACGTGCCGTGCGTCACCGCGTGGTCGACCCTCATGAGAAGAGCACCACCGAACGCAGCACGCCGCCCTGGTGCATCTTGGTGAACGCGTCCTCGACCTGGTCGAGGCGGATCTCCTCGGTCACGAACGCGTCCAGGTCGAGCCGGCCCTGCAGGTAGAGCTCGGTGAGCATGGGGAAGTCGCGGGTCGGCAGGCAGTCGCCGTACCAGCTGCTCTTGAGCGCCCCACCGCGGCCGAAGATGTCCAGCAGCGGCAGCTCGACGGTCATCTCCGGGGTCGGCACGCCGACCAGGACCACGGTCCCGGCCAGGTCACGGGCGTAGAACGCCTGCTTGTAGGTCTCCGGGCGGCCCACCGCCTCGACCACGACGTCGGCCCCGTTGCCGCCGGTCAGCTCCTGCACGGCGGTGACCACGTCCTGCTCGCGCGCGTTGACGGTGTGCGTCGCGCCGAACTTGCGGGCCCACTCCAGCTTCTGCGGGTCGGTGTCGACCGCGATGATCGTCGTCGCCCCGGCCAGCGCGGAACCGACGATCGCGCCGTCGCCGACCCCGCCACAGCCGATCACGGCCACCGAGTCGCCGCGGGTGACCCCGCCGGTGTTGATCGCCGCGCCGATGCCGGCCATCACGCCGCAGCCGAGCAGGCCGACAGCGGCGGGCCGGGCCCGCGGGTCGACCTTGGTGCACTGACCGGCGTGCACGAGGGTCTTCTCCACGAACGCACCGATGCCCAGCGCCGGGGACAGCTCGGTGCCGTCCTCCAGCGTCATCTTCTGCGTCGCGTTGTGGGTGTTGAAGCAGTACCACGGCTTGCCCTTGCGGCAGGCCCGGCAGTCGCCGCAGACGGCCCGCCAGTTGAGCACGACGAAGTCACCCGGGACGACGTCGGTGACCCCGGCGCCGACGGACTCCACGATCCCGGCGGCCTCGTGGCCGAGCAGGAACGGGAAGTCGTCGTTGATGCCGCCCTCGCGGTAGTGCAGGTCCGTGTGACAGACCCCGCAGGCCTGGATCTTGACCACGGCCTCGCCGGGACCGGGATCCGGCACGATGATCGTGGCCACCTCGACCGGCGCGCCCTTGGCCCGGGCGATGACTCCGTTGACTCGCTGACTCATGGTTCCCACCTTCTCACCTCCCGCTCGCCGCGCGGGTTGTCGGACCCAGGATCTAAGTTGAGGTGGTGACCGTCCTGCGCCGCATGTTGCTCGTCGTCCTGGCCCTGCTCCTGGTGCCCGCGCCGGCCTGGGCGGACGCACCGATGCGGGTGCCCACCCAGGTGACCGACGAGGCGGGCGCGCTGGGCAGCCGCGCGGGCGCGGTCGACACGGCCCTGGCCCGGCTGCAGTCCGGCACCGGCGTGCAGCTCTTCGTGGTGTTCGTGGAGTCGTTCGACGGCACGCCGGCCCAGACCTGGACAGACGAGACAGCCCGGCTGAGCGACCTGGGCGAGCGGGACGCGCTGCTCGCGGTGGCGACCCGCGACCGCTCGTACGCGTATTCGTTCCCCGGCGACTCCCGGTTCTCCGACGCGGAGCTCGCCGACGTGGCCGAGAACGACATCGAGCCGGCGTTGTCCCGGGGCGACTGGTCAGGCGCGGTGATCGCCGCCACCGAGGGCTATTCGGACGCGGCGGCGGGCTCGAGCGGGTCACTGATCTGGGTGCTCATCCTGCTCGCGGTGATCATCGCGGGCGCGCTGATCTGGGTGCTGCTGCGCCGCCGCCGTCGCGCCCGGCCGGCACGGCCGCAGGTCACCGGCCCGCCGACCGAGCAGCTGACGGCCACGGCCAACGCCCTGCTCATCGAGCTCGACGACGACCTGCGCGCCAGCGAGAGCGAGCTGGCGCTGGCTGCCGCGCAGTACGGCCCGGAGGCGACGGCGCCCTTCCGGGCTGCGCTGGACGCGTCCCGGCAGGACGTCGCTGAGGCGTTCCGGCTGCGGATGACGCTCGAGGAGGAGCCGGCGCCGGACGAGGAGACCCGCCGTCGCACGCTCGGCGAGATCATCGCGAAGTGCCGGGCCGCCGACGAGCGGCTGGACGCGGAGTCCGAGGCCTTCGACCGGCTGCGCGACCTGGAGGGCCGGGCCGAGCAGGTGGCCGACGAGGTGAGCCGGCGCCGGGCGGCGGTCGAGTCCGCCCTGCCGGCGGCGGCCGAGTCACTGCAGGACCTGACCCACCGGTACGCGGGACCGACGGTCACCGGGATCTCGGCGAATCTGGATCAGGCCCGGGAGCGGGTCCGGTTCACGGGCGAGGCGGTGGAGCGGGCTCGCGCTGCCCTGGCGGGGAGTCCGGCCGCCGGGTCCTCGCCGGTGGGCGGGGGCAGGGCTGAGGCCGCCCTGGCTCTGCGGGCCGGTGAGCAGGCTGTCGGGCAGGCTGAGCAACTGGTCGCGGCTGTTCAGCGGGCCGGGGCCGAGCTGGCGACCGCGCGTACGGCGGCGGACGCCCTGATCGTGGAGCTGGACGCCGAGATCGCGGCCGGGCGGGCGGCGCTGGCCGGCGGCAGTGCGGTGCCGGCTGGGCTCGAAGTTGCGGTGACGGGCGCGGAGCAGGCTGTGGCCGAGGTGCGCCGGCAGCTTTCCGGCTCGAAGACCGACCCCGTGACTGCGGTCGCGACGCTGCAGGCCGCCGACGCAGCGCTGGATCGGGCGCTGGCGGAGGCGCAGGACGCCGCCGAGCGCGCGGCACGGGCGCGGGGTCTGCTGGCCCAGGCGTTGCCGGTGGCGCGAGCCGAGGTTGCCGCGGCGGGCGACTTCATCACAACCCGGCGCGGGGCGGTCGATGCGGGGGCGCGAGCGTCACTGTCGGAGGCTCAGCGGCATCTGGCGTTGGCCGAAAGCCTGGCCGGGTCCGATCCGGTGGCGGCGCTGGGTGAGGCCCAGCAGGCGCAGCAGTTGGCGGCGAGTGCCGGGCAGGCGGCTCGGGCGGATGTGCAGAGCTGGGGCGGCGGTTACGGCAGTCGCGGCGGCTTCGACGAGGCGTTCGCGGGCGCGGTGCTCGGCGGGATCCTGTCCGGCGGCGGTGGGGGCTTCGGCGGCGGCTTCGGGCGGGGCGGTGGGGGTGGCTTCGGCGGGGGCGGCTGGGGTGGCGGCGGCTTCGGCGGCAGCGCCAGCCGGGGCCGGCGATCCGGCGGCGGAGGTGGCGGCGGTGGTCGCCGAGGCGGCGGCGGACGCTTCTGACGACTTCGGCCGGGTGGATCTCGGCTCAGGAGCAGGGCTTCTCGGCGGGGGCCGGGGTCTCCAGGAGGGCGTCGCAAAGTTTGCTGAGCTGACGGATCTGGGCCGGGGACAGCCGGTCGAAGACCAGATGCCGCACAGCGTCCACGTGACCGGGCGCCGCCCCCACGATCTTCGCGAAGCCTTCCTCGGTCAGCACCGCGATCTGGACGCGGCCGTCCTCGGGGTCACGTTCGCGGCGCACCAGCCCCTGCGCCTCCAGGCGGGCGACCACGTGCGACAGGCGGGACAGTGAGGCGCTGGCCTTGCGCGCCAGGCGGCTCATCGCCAGACGGCGGTCGTCCCGCTCGGACAGTGTGGCGAGCACCAGATATCCCATATGGGTCAGGCCCGCATCCCGCTGCAGCTGACCCTCGAGCGCGGCCGGCAGCTTGACCAGCACCTCGATGAACCGGCGCCACGCCTGCTGTTCCTCGTCGGTCAACCACCGTGGCTCGTCCATGGCAGCAGATTAGTTAACGGGGTTCGCAGCGGGCTCGCCCGGGGCCTGGATCGGCGGCCCGTCGCGCACCAACCTTCGGGAAACAAGGCGAGAACATTCGGGCAGGTCGATCGACTTCCTTGAAGCCTCAAGGGTAAGGTGCGCGGAGACTTTACCCTTCCGGCACGGCGCCGGGACCGGCTGGCTGGGGGCCTCGGCCGGCCCCGGCGCTGTGTCGCCCCGGCCGCCGGCCCTGTACCACTCATGGTCGCCGCAGTCGCGGCTTCCCTTGGGCAGCAAGGTCATGCACCAAGCCGGCAGGATCGAGCGAAGCGTGGTCCGCCACCGGTATCTGCCCATGGGCCCCTGCTCCTGACCAGCCGTTCCGTCAGGCCGTCGGAAAACCTGATCATAGGCATGGCAAGAGACGGCCTGCGCGTCACGCCCAGCGCGGCCGTCTCTGCACCCGATGCACGAGCACCCCGCCCCGGAGGGCGGCGGGCTCAGGAGGCCGGCGGCTCGTCCTTACCGGCCTCTTCCAGCGCGTCCGCCTCTTCCTTGGTCTTGTGGACCGCACGCTCGGCGTGCTCGGCCGGCCCGTAGACCGTGTACAGCACCAGCGGGTTCGGGCCCTCGTTGGTGAAGTTGTGCTTGTGCCCGGCCGGCACCACCACCAGGTCACCCTGGCTGACCTTGCGGGTCTGGCCGCTGACCTTGGCTTCACCCACGCCGCTCACGAAGGTGAGGATCTGGTCCACCTCGTGGACCTCCTCACCGATCTCGCCGCCCGGCGGGATCGTCATGATCACGAGCTGGGTGTGTTTGCCCGTCCACAGCACGCGGCGGAAGTCCGGGTTCTTTTCGGCAACAGTGGCGATCGTGTAGTGCTCCATGCCACCCACGTACCCGGATCACTGGAAGTTTGAACGCCGCAGCCGGGTGGCCGGACGCAACTCCTCCACCGGCGCCGGCCGGCCGATCAGGTAGCCCTGCACGAAGTCGACGCCCATCTCGCGCAGCATCCGCAGTGTCGCCTCGTCCTGCACATACTCGGCCACCGTGTGGATGCCGTACGCCTGGCAGACCTGCACCAGGGCCCGGACCAGCACCTGGTCCTCCGGGTTGCGGACCAGGTCGACCACGTACTCGCCGTCGATCTTGACCAGATCGATCGGGAAGAGCCGCAGGTAGCGGAACGACGCGTAGCCCGAGCCGAAGTCGTCCAGGGCCAGTTGGCAGCCCAGGTCGCGGATCCGGTCGGCGAAGTGGCGGGCCTCGCTGAGGTTGCCGATCAGGGCCGTCTCGGTGATCTCGAACGTCAGCTGCTCGGGGTTCACCGCGTACCGCTCGATCAGGGCTTCGACCTCGGCGGTCAGCCGGGGGTCGCCCACCGACCGGCCGGAGAGGTTGATCTGCAGGCAGAGGTCCGCGCGTTCGGCCGCCAGCTGCATCGCCCGCTCGACCACCCACAGGTCGATGTCGTAGATCGTGTCGAGGCGTTCGGCGGTCTGCAGCACCTGCTCCGGCGACTGCGGGTCGTCGGCCTCATCGAGCACGCGCAGCAGCAGCTCGTGCCGCAGCACCCGGTTGGTCTGCAGCTCCAGGATCGGCTGGGCGAACAGCGTGAACCGGTCGGTGCCCAGCGCGTCGGCGACCCGGTCGCGGTAGGTGTCCTGCCGGTCGCGGGCGGGCACCGGATCGGAGACCAGGGTCAGCGGCCGTTCCGCGTCGCGGGCCTGCCGCCACGCCTGCTCGGCGTCGATCAGCAGGTCCTGGCTGTCCGCCTCGCTCTCGGCGCGGAACCGCACGAGGCCGCCCCACACCCGGGCGCGCAGCCAGGCGTCCGGCAGCACGAACGGCTGCGAGCGCAGCGCTTCGACGAACAGGTCGGCCTGGCGGCGGGCCATCACCCAGGAGGCGCCGGGCAGCAGGACGGCGATCTCGTTCGGGCCGGCCCGGCCCAGCAGGTCGTCGGGACGGGCCAGACCTTCGAGTACGCGCCCAGCCCGCTGCAGCAGATCGGCGTGCCGGTCGGCGCTGACCCCCTCGGCCCGATCCGGCTCGACCCGGACGACCAGCACCGCCCCGCCCCCACGGCGCTGCGCCCGGTCCACCTCGTCGGCGAAACGCGCGCGGGTCAGCAGGCCAGTGGCCGGGTCCTTCTCGACGACCGACGCCTGCACGGTCTCGCCGCGGCGGCTCAGCCGGGCCACTTCACGGCGGGCGCGTTCGCGGGCGGAGACGTCACGCAGGGACCCGTGCACACCGACCACGGCGTTGTCCGGGCCGATGATCGGTTCGAGCCGGCAGTCCACGTCGAACCAGCCACCGTCGTCGCGCATCAGCCGTACCGTCGTGCGGACCGGCTCGCGCGCCGTCCAGGCGCGGGTGATCGCACCGAGGGCCTTGGCGTGGTCGTCGACGTGCACGTGCCGGGCGAGGATCTGCTGGGTCAGCTCGTGGCCGCCCGGCGGCCGGCCGAGCAGGCCGGCGAGCGCGTCGGACCAGACGATCTCCTCGCCGGCGGCCAGGTAGGTGAACCAGGCCTCGTCGTCGGGGGCCGTGCGAGGCTCGGGCAGCGGCAGCTGGTGGCCCTGGTTGGGGGTGAGCCGGGGGCGGCGGGAGAGGCGGTCGCGCAACGCGCGGGGACGCGGAAAGCGTTCTTCGGGTGCCGTCATGCGCCGTCGCTACCTCCCTCCCAGGTCAACCGTTGCCCTGACCTATTACGACCCGTCACAGGTCGATGTAACAGTGGGCACCCACGACAATGTTTTCGCAGCTGGCCCAACAAAACAACGAACTGCACGTTCTCCACCGTTCAGGGCCGTAATTTGGCCGATCGGTCGACCCGGCCGCCGCGCTCGGCGAGAGCCCGGTCACCATCAGATCCATGACAGACAGTTACTTGCTGTGCTGACTGTGGAACCTTGTGCGACCCCTACCCGCTCTCCACGATCAACATGCACGCAACGACGCCACAGGCATGCGCCGCGTAACGAGATCGAGAGACGGTGGATATGGTGGCTGTTCGGACACGTGAGCGAGGACGACGACGCATGGGCATCATTCGGGACATGCAGCGGGCGCACGCGACCCAGACTGCCGCCGAGCAGCGGGCACAGACTGCCGCCGAGCAGCAGCGCCAGCTGATCAGGCGCAACGCCGACCTGGCGGCCGCGGCCGCCCAGCGGGCAGCCGCCGACGCGGAGCAGCAACGCGAGCACCGCCGGTTGTACGCGGAGGCCCGCACGGCCGAGGCGGCAGCGGCGAACGCGGACATCCGGGCCCGGCTGTCCGAGCTCGACTCGCTGCTGCTGTCCACTCTGGATGTCGACGACCACATCGACCTGGACCGGTTCAAGAAGCCGCTGCGGGTGCCGCCGTTCGACCCGGGCAAGCTCGGCCGGCCGCTGCCGGAGCCGGCGTGGGAGAGTTTCGCCCCGCCGGAGCCGCGCGGGGTGGGCAAGATCCTCGGTGGTGAGCGGATTCATCAGCAGCAAGTGGAAGCGGCGAAACGGGCGTACCAGGACGCGCGGGCCCGCTGGATCGACGCGGAGACCCGCCGGCTGCGCCAGCTCGCCGCCCGGGAGCTTCAGTACGAGGAGAACCGCAGCCGCTACGAGGCGAAGCTGATCTCCTACAACGCCGAGGTGGACCGCTTCGCGGCCGCTGTGGCGGGCGCCGATCCGGCGTCCGTGGTCGAGTACTTCGCGATGGTGCTGGGCAACTCGGTGTATCCGGACGACTTCCCGCAGCATTTCCGGCTGGCATACCAGGACAAGCAGCGCCGGCTGCTGGTCGAGTACCACCTGCCGCCGGTCGAGGTGATCCCGGTGGTCAAGGAGTACCGCTACGACCGGGTCCGGGACGACCTGGTGGCGGTGCCGCGCGACGACGGTGAGATCCGCCGCCGGTACACGGAGATCATCTCGATGGTGGCGCTGCGGACCATCCACGAGATCATCGAGGCCGACCGCGGGGCCCTGGTGGGTGAGGTGCTGTTCAACGGCATCGTCGACACGATCGACCGGCGTACCGGCCAGTTCGTGCGGCCCTGCCTGGTGTCGGTGCGGGCCGGGCGGGACACCTTCGCCGCGATCAAGCTGCGCCGGGTCGACCCGGTCGCCTGCGTCAAGCACCTGCCGGCCGGCCTCTCGGCCCAGCCGGACCAGCTCGAGGGCGTGACCCCGATGATCGACTTCGATCGGGAGGCCGGGCAGGACTTCACCGGCGAGTTCAACGTGCTGGCCGACATCGACGAACGGCCCAACCTCGCCACCCTGCCCGCGGCCGAGTACGAGCAGCTGCTCAGCGACCTGTTCGGCAACATGGGACTGGAGATGGGCCAGGCGGCCGAGGGCCCGCGCTGGCTGGCCACCGATCCCCGGCCGCTGTTCGGGGGCGCGGTCGTGATCTATGCCGTACGCGGCAAGCCGGTCAGCGCGGCCACGGCCGCCGGCCTCGCCGAGGAGGTCGCGGCGGCCGGCGCGACCAAGGGCATCCTGGTCGCCGTCGACGGGTACGAGGTCGAGGCGTACGAGGCGGTGGCGGGCCGCCCGGTCGAGCTGCTGGACGGCTCCGCCCTGCTCAACCTGCTGGCCGAGCACTCGGGGGTGAAGGCCCGCATCGAGCCGGTCTAACCGCCCAGGTGGTGGCCGGTGGTGGCGTCCACGTGGTCGGGGATCTCCTCGTGCCGGTCGCCGACGGTCGGCGTACCGGTCGGTTCGAACATCATGATCTGGGCGCCGCCGGGTGAGCTCGGCTTGTGCTCGGTGCCCCGCGGCACGGTGAAGACGTCACCCTGGCGCAGCACGACCGTACGGTCCCGCAGGGCGATCTGCAGCTCGCCGTCCAGCACAAGGAAGAACTCGTCGGTGTTGTCGTGGGTGTGCCAGAGATGCTCGCCCTGGACCTTGGCGACGCGTACGTCGTAGTCGTTGACGCGGGTCACGATGCGCGGGCTCCACAGCGCGTCGAAGGAGGCCAGGGCCGTGCTCAGGGAGATCGGTTCGTCGCTCATCAGGTCATCCTCGTCGCTGGCGGGCCGGGCCGGGGAGTGCTAGGAATCGCAGATGACGCAAGAATCCTTGCACCGGGTCGTGGTCGTCGTCGACGACAACTCCAACCCGTTCGAGCTGGGCTGCGCGACCGAGATCTTCGGCCTGCGCCGCCCCGAGCTGGGCCGCGACCTGTACGACTTCCGCCTCTGCTCGCCCACCCCGCGCACGCCGATGCGCGACGGCTTCTACACGCTGACCGGCGTGGCCGGGCTGGAGGCGACCGAGCAGGCCGACACCTTGATCGTCCCGAACCGCCCCGACGTCGAAGTCCCCCGGCGCCCGGCGGTGCTGGCGGCGATCCGCCGCGCCCACGCCCGCGGCGCCCGCCTGATCGGCTTCTGCAGCGGGGCCTTCACGCTGGCCGAGGCGGGCGTGCTGGACGGCCGCCGGGCCACCGCGCACTGGCAGTGGGCGGACGACTTCCGCGCCCGCTTCCCGGCGGTGACCCTCGAGCCGGACGTCCTGTTCGTCGACGACGGTGACATCCTCACGGCCGCGGGCAGCGCGGCGGCGCTGGACCTGGGCCTGCACGTCGTCCGGCGCGACTTCGGCGCGGAGGTCGCCAACGCGGTCAGCCGCCGCCTGGTCTTCGCCGCCCACCGCGACGGCGGCCAGCGCCAGTTCGTGGAACGCCCGGTGCCCGCGGTACGCGACGAGTCCCTCGCGCCCCTGCTGGCCTGGGTGCAGGAGCACCTGGACCGGCCGCTGACCGTGGCCGATCTGGCCGGGCACGCGGCGATCAGCCAGGCGACCCTGCACCGCCGGTTCCGCACCGAACTGGGCACGACGCCGCTGGCCTGGCTGACCGGCGAACGCGTCGCCCTGGCCTGCCGGCTGATCGAACGCGGCGAGTCCCGCCCCGAGGTGGTGGCCCGGCGCACGGGCCTGGGCACCGCGACTAACCTGCGGGCTCTGCTGCGCCGGGAGACGGGTCTGACCCCGACGGAGTACCGCCGTCGCTTCGGAACGGTGCCACGTTGAGCTCCTCGATGCGCTGCCAGAGGGGGCGCAGGGCTGCTTCCGGCTCGCGGGCGAAGATGCTGCCGCGGATCCGGACGAAGACGCAGTTGCCGACCCTTTCCAGCACCGCCTGCCGGCGCATGTCGCTCTCCCACTGCTCGGGTCCGTGGTACGCGTCCCCGTCGCATTCGATGGCCAGGCGGCGGCCGTCCGGCGCGTTGAGCACGAAGTCGATGCGGTAGCCGCCGATCCGGAACTGCGGGGTGGGCCGGTAGCCGCGCTTGACCAGCCGGCGCAGCACCTCGCGTTCGAAGTCGCTCTCGCAGAGCAGCTCCAGATCCGGTGCGGTGGTCTGCACCGGCAGGTTCAGGGCGTAGTTCAGCAGCAGCGCCCGCGCGTCGTCGGCCAGCAGCGACGACGGCCGGACCGAGTAGAAGATCCAGAGCTGGTCCCGGGCGCGGGAGGCGGCCACGTTGATCCGGCGGTGGTACTCGCGCTTGGTGAACGCCGAGGGCCGGCCGTCGTTGTCGGAGACCACCATGGACACCAGCACGACGTCGCGTTCGTCGCCCTGGAAGGTGTACGCGTCGCCGACCCGCAGCCGCCGGGCCTCCATCTCGTCCTCGCCGATCGCCTCGCGCAGGCCCGCCAACAGGTAGGTCGCCTGCCCGCTGGAGCTCAGCAGGCTGATGACCCCGATCGTCTTACCGGCATACGACGGATCGGCCACCAGAGCGGACACCTGCGCCACCAGGGCGTCGGCCTCGGCGACGTTGACGTCTCCGTAGGGCGGCAGCGGCTGCCGGGTCCCGTCCGGGACGAACACCGGCCGCACCGGTGCATGCACCGCCCGGTCCGCGCGCAGCGGCTGGATCTTGCCGTCGTAGTAGTGCCGGGACGAGAACTCGATGATCTGCGGCACGCAGCGGAAGTGCTCGGTGAGCAGGATCCGTTCCGGCGAGCGCCGTACCGCGTGGTCGTAGAGCGACGACTCCGGGTCGAAGTGCTCGGCCGACGGCACGTCGTCCAGGTGGCTGTGGATGAGCCCGGCGACCGAGCCGACGAAGCCGAGCTGCGGGCCGATCTGCTGATCGTCGCCGACCACCACGGCCCGCTCGGCCAGTGACAGCACCGGCAACGCGAACAGGTCGGCCTGTGACGCCTCGTCCACGATCACCACGTCGAAGTGGGCGCCCCCGGCGAACTGCTCGATCGCGCGGTCCACCGACATGACCCAGACCGGCACGGCCTCGACGGCGGACTCCATGGCCCGCTGGGCGTGCGCCTGCCAGGCTGCCGCGCTGCGGCCCGTACCCTTGCCGATCTTGCGCAGAGCGGTGGTCCAGTCGGCCAGCGCGGCCCGCCGCCGGTCGTCGAGGGCGCGGGAGACCTCGAGCCACGCGGACGCGACGACGAGGTCACCGGTGAGCCGCCGGATCTTGTCGCGGGCCAGCTCGACCCGGCGGTTCAGCACGGCCGGGTCGACGCTGCCGACGACCTGGTCGAACCAGGTCTGCGCCTGCCGCCACTGCCAGGCCCGCAGGCAGAGCTGCCCGGACACGGCCGGCACCAGCCCGGCGTCGACCTGGGCGGCCCACTCCGGGGCCACCTCGGCCAGCTGGTCGCGCAGGTCCACGTACCGCTGCACGTCGGGCCGCAGTGCCGTGAGCCGGCGCGCCTCGGCGACCAGCGCGTCCCATTCCTCCAGGCCGGGCGCGAACCAGGCCGCGGCCAGCGGCGGCCACGGCACCAGGGCGTCCGCGACCGCGCGGTCGGCGGCGTCGAGCTCATCGAGCTCAAAAACGGCCAGGACGCCGCCTCCGGTCCGGTCGAGGGCGGCGGCGGGATGGTCGGACGGGTCGTCGAGCAGGGCCGCGACCTCGGCCAGCCGTGCCGCGTCGAGGTCCAGCTCCTCCTGGGGTACGAGCACCCGCAGCCGCGCGGACAGCTCGGGCCACTGCCGGGCGTCCCAGCCCAGCGACTGGGCGGCCTCGGCCAGCAGCGTGCCCGCCCACACCTCCGGGTCGCCGGGGCGTTCCGGGACGGCCAGCCGCTGGATCCACTCGGCCCAGTGCTCGCCGAGCCGCCGCCGGGCCTGCCCCCGCCGCACCCACGCGGCGGCCAGGTCGACGTCCTCGACCGTGCGCAGGGCCTCGCCGTCGACCCGGACCTCGTCGGCGACCCGCCACAGGCCGCCCTGCAGGATCCGGTTGACACCCCGGCCCGCGGCGAACCGTTCACGCAGCTCGCCGAGGCCGATCAGCAGCCTCTTCGGCTCCGCGGCCAGCGCCTCCACGGCGGTGACCCGGTGCCCGCCGAGGGCGCGGGCCAGCTCGGCCAGGGTGCGCTGCAGCTCCTCGGTCGCGGTGACGTGGTCGGTCCACAGGGTCGCCCAGTGCGGGTCGGACAGCAGCCGGCCGAGCCGGTCCGTCCACGTGCCCTCCCGGCGGTGCAGCCACGCCACCGCGTCACGCAGGCCGTCGAGCAGCTCCGCGATGGCACTCGCGCCCTGGGCGCGTACCGCATCGGTGTCGACCCCGGCCGCCTCCAGGCGGGCGACGCGGTCGGCGGCCGACTCCCGCTGGGCCCGCGCCTGCCTCGCGGTCGCCGCGTCCGGCAGCGCCGCGACCTCCGGCAACGGGCGCAGCGCGGCCGCCCGGTCGGCCGGCGAGATCCGCGCGGCGAGCTGCAGCAGGGCGGCGAAGTCGTCCGCGGTCAGCGGCGGCCGATCGGCCGGCGAGACCGGGTCGGGGATGCCGCCGTGGGCGGCGGCCCGCTCCCGCAGCCAGGCGCCGACCTCGGCCGGCGAGAGCCGCACGTCGTCGATCCGGTACGTCGCAGCCTCGTTCTCCGCGATCGCCCGCAGCCCGCCCAGCGCTGCCGCCAAATCCTGCTCGGCGTCCTCGAGCCGCCGGGTGAGCCGTTGCACCCGGCCCGCCTCGGCCTGCTGGTCCAGGGTGGCGCCCCGGTCGGACAGCTCCCGGGCGGCCAGCTGGAGCTGCACGAGCTGGTCCGTGGTGCGGCCCAGCACGGCCAGGCAGAGCGCCTGCACCTCGGCCGGCAACCCGTCGCGGAGCACCCGCAGCGGGTCCTCCTTCTGGGCGACGACCAGCACCCGCTTGCCGTTGGCCATCAGATGACAGATCAGGTTGCGGATCGTGTGGGTCTTGCCGGTGCCGGGCGGGCCCTGCACGGCCACGTTGCGGTGCAGCGCGAGCCGGCGGGCGATCGACTCCTGGGCCTCGTTGGTCGGCAACGGCATGAGCAGCCGCTCCCCCACCCGGTGCCACTCCTCGGGCCGGTCGTCGGGCATCCGCAGCTTGCTGGGCTCGTGCGCGACGATCGCGGCCAGCGCGCCGATGCTGGCGGTGTCGCCGGCGAGCAGCCGGTCGCGCAGGCTCTCCAGGAAGCCGCGCAACAGCCGCTGCCGCGGCCGGGCGAACAGCACCCCGGTGTCGACGATGTGCGGGCCGGTGGCGGCCTCGCCCGGCGCGACGACCCGCCGGTCGTAGCCGAGCCGGCCCAGGGCCCGCTCGAACAGCTCACGACGCTCCAGGTCGTCCCAGAGGTCGGCCTCCAGGGTGCCGGCCGGCCCGGCCAGGCCCAGGAGCTGACGGAGGTAGCGCTCGTCCAGCCCGGCCAGCGCGTCGGTCTGCAACCGGGACGGCCCCTGCGGCGAGACGGTGATCAGCGAGCGGTCGGGGTCGTACTCGATCAGCACCGGCGTCGCGACCAGCGGATACCGCACCCGGTGGCCGTCGATGACGGTGTCCAGGATGCCGTGGCCCCAGACCAGCTCGGTGCCGGCGGCGGCCATGTCGACCTGGTGCATGAGGTCGAACAGCTGCCGGTGCAGCACCCGGGCCCGTTCGGCCTCGGCGCTGGCGATCGACCAGGGCCGCCACACCTCGTCCCGCCAGGTCTCGAACTCCTCGCCGTCGGCCTTGGGCTCGTCGGTCGGGCTGATCTCGTTGAGCCGGCGGCGCAGCTCGGCGGGCACCGCGACCGGAGCCGGCGGGTCCGGCAGGCCGACCCGCAGCCAGCCGGGGCCGTCCGCGGCCGGACCGATCGAGCACGCCGGGTGCTCCGGCAAGGCATCCATCCGGTACGCGTCAGCGGGCAGCGTCCGCGCGGGGCGTTCCATGTGCGCGCGGACGGCGAGCAGGTAATCCGCGACGGAGACGGCCCGGTCCCGGATGACGGTGGGCGACTCAGCATGCGGCGCGGACATTCTTCGCAGGTTATCCGATGTGCGCAGCCACAAGGGGCGGCGCGGAGGGCGCCGGCACCGCTATGGTTTCGCGGCCGGCTCGACGCTTCGGGGGAGATCATGTCGCAGGAGTGGAACGCGCAGCCCCAGCCGTACCCGTACCCCTATCCGTACCCGTACCCGCAGCAGGCGGGCTTCGATCCGGCCGACCCGCTGATCAGCATCGAAGTCGGCGGCTGGTGGCACCGCAGCTTCCGGCTGCTCAAGGCGGCCTGGCGGCCGATGGCGGTGATCCAGCTGATCGTCTCCGTCCCGGCGCTGGTGCTGCTGCTCCCGGCCATGCTGGCCTACCAGGACGAGCAGCGGGTGGCGCAGGAGAGCCTGCAGGCGTCGGTCGACGCCGGCACCCGGCCGGACTTCTCCCTGTTCTTCGCCGGGCTGACCGTGCTGCTGCCGGCCGCCCTCGTGGCCGGCCTCTTCTACATGCTGGGCCAGCTGGCCAACCAGCAGGTGGTGGTGTTCACCGCCACCGGCCGCACCGGCAACCTGGTGGGCCCGGCGTTCCTGGCCGCGGCCAAACGCCTCCCGGCGCTGATCGGCTGGTATCTGCTGGCAGTTCCGGTGCTGATCGTCGCGACGGTGCTGTGCTTCTTCCCGGTGCTCTACGTGGGCGCCGCCCTGACGGTGCTGTCGGTGGTGGTCCTGCTGGAACGCGGCAACGGCATCGGCCGCTGCTTCCAGCTGTTCCACGCGAGCATCGGCGTCTCGGTAGCCCGCATCGCCACGATCTTCGGCCTGAGCGTGGGCGCGAGCGTCCTCCTGACCCTGATGAACACGCTGGTCGACGTGACGATCGGCGGCAGCTACACCACCCCGGACAACACGGCCACAGTGATCAACACGCTGCTGCAGGCGGTCTACTCCATGGTGAGCTACATGATCCTGGCCCCGCTGCTGGTGACCACGTACGCCGACATGCGCGCCCGCAAGGAACCGTTCACCACCGCGAGCCTGCTGCCCGGCGCCGCCTGATCAGGCCTCCTCCGGGTCGCGCCCCTGAGCGGCGCGGCCCCCGTCGACCGGCAGCACCACCCCGTTGACGAAAGAGGCCGCGGGCGACAGCAGGAACGCCACCGCGTCGGCGACCTCGGTCACCCGGCCGAGCCGCCCGACCGGATGCAGCAGCCGGATCTCCCGCGCGAAGTGCTCGGCCCCGGCCTCGTCCAGCCCGGCCACGTAGGCGTCGGACCGTTCGGTGGCGATCGAGCCCAGCGCGACCGCGTTCGCCCGGATTCCCCGGGGTCCGTAGTCGACGGCCAATGCCCGGGTCAGTCCCTCGATCGCGGCCTTGGCGGTGGCGTAGGCCAGCGCGCCCCGGACCGGGCGTTGGGCCTGGTGGGACGAGACGTTGACGATCGATCCGGTGCCCTGCGGCAGGAAGTGCCGAACCGCCGCCGCGCTGCCGGTCACCACCGGGCCGAGGTTGCGGCCGATCAGCGCGAGCAGTTCCGCCGGCGGCGCCTCGTGCAGCCAGGCGTCGCGGAACACGGCGGCGTTGTTGACCCAGCCGACGAGCGGTCCGGCCGCTGCGGCGACGGCGGCGGCCTGCTCGGCAACCGCCGGGTCGGCGGCGTCACCGATGACCGGCAGGATCCGCCCGGCGGCCGGATGATCACCGATCCAGTCCAGCGCCGCCGGGTCGAATTCGAGCACGGCCACGGTGTCGTGCTCGCCGGCCAGCCGCTCGACCACGGCCCGGCCGACGCCGCGTCCACCGCCGGTCACCACGTAGGAAGCCATGCCCTCAGCTTTCCAGCCGGGCGCGCGCCGCGGGCCATCGGCTGCGGCCCAGCGCCGGGCGGCCGGCACCGCTGCCCTCCCCAGCGATGCGATGGACCGGGCGACAGCGTCTCCCAGCCCGGCGGTGTCCATGGTGCTGATCACATCAAGTAGTTCCGGCTCACCCGGGCGCCGGGCCAGTTCACGCAGCGCCGACCGGTGCAGCCGCTTGCGCGTGGGGTCGCGCAGCACGGAGAGCAGTTCACCAGTGGACTGCGCCGGATGCGAAGAAGGCCGCGACGGTGGCTCCCGGTACTCCCCCAACAGGCTTGGCCAGCAGGACGCCACGTGTTCGAGCACCTCCGGTCCGCGCCGCCCGCGCCCGATGTAGTCGCGGACGCCGGCAACGACCTCCTCGAATCCGGCCGCGCCCAGACAGGTCAGCACACCGAGAACCACAGTGAACTCCGGCTCGGCGGCGTCCAACCGCGCCACGATCGGCTGGACCGGCATACCGAGGTCCCGGACGAGCCGGGCCAGATAGACATCCCGGGAATCGACCTGCCGGTCCCAGGCGTACTGCCACCGCAGACAGGCCTCGACGACGACCGGATCCCGGACCGCGCGGGCGCCCCGGCCGAGGCCCCGCTGCACCTGCCCGGCGACGGTGTCCGGCGAGTCGTAGTCCATCACGGCGCCAGCCGCGCCGCCGCCGCGTCACGGACCTCGGGGGTCTCGATCGGATCATCGCGCAGGTAGACCACACGTTCCCGGATCCATGAGGAGAGCCGTACCCGCTGCACGGCCAGCACGCGGACGTCCGCCTCGCAGTCCCACAGCCCTTCCCGCAGGCCGCTCTCGGCGCCGTCCGGATCCAGCGCGAGATAGGCACGCAGATAGCTCGCGCGTTCGTAGCTGTGCGGGGTGAACCACAACCGGCGCAGCAGCTTCGGGACGCCGGCCGTGCCCGGTCCGCCGATGCGCGCCAGTCCGTCGACGAGACGGTCGTAGCCGCAACGATCGCCGGCGCGGGTATCGAGCCAAGCGATGCCGTCGAGCAGCAGCGGCACATCGGACTCATCGCCGTGGGCCGTGGCGAAGAGCAGCCTGTTCCAGCGGTCCGGGTCGGCCGGCTCCCGCTTCTCATCGTCCGGCGGGACCGCCGGTTCCCGCGCGGCCGGGCCGTCCACCGGCGGTCGCAGGTCCTCCCAGTGTTCGACGGGCCACTCCCGCGACACGACCTGCAGCACCTCCTGCCCGCGGGGGCCTTCGGTCACGTAGCGGCGCACCTCGTCCACCACGCCGTCCACACCCGCCCGGCCCAGGACTTCGAGAACCTCCAGCGTGTTGGTGAACTCGTTGTTCTCCTCGTCGAGATCGGCGGCGTGCAACCGGCCGGTGAGAGGCTCGGCGCTGAGCCCGAGGTCACGGATCAGCCGGGCCAGGTACACGGCGCGCTCGTCGATCGCCCACCACCAGCGGTAGTCACGGCGCACGCAGGCGTACACGGTCCCGGCGTCGGTCGCCTCGAGGGCGCCTCGGCCGAGGCCGCGTTGCAGCTGCCCGGCGATGGTCCGGGCCGATTCGTAGAAAGTCATCGCCAGGCAGTGTGGGCCCCGGCGCGGCCGGCCGTCCGCTGAATTTCAGACGATGGCGCTGTACGCGTTCAGCGCCGGCTGGCCGCCGAGGTGGGCGTACAGGACCGTCGCGTCCCGGCCGATCTCTCCCCGGGTGACCAGGTCGATCAGGCCGGCCATCGACTTGCCCTCGTACACCGGGTCGGTGATCATGCCTTCGGTCCGGGCCGCCAGCCGCATCGCTTCCAGGGTCGTCTCGTCCGGGATGCCGTAGATGCCGGCGTGGTAGCGGTCGTCCAGCAGGATCTCGTCGTCGCGCAGCTCGCGGCCCAGGCCGATCAGCTCGGCCGTGTTGCGGGCGATCCGGGCCACCTGGTCCCAGGTCTCCGCCGGCTTGGCCGAGCCGTCGATGCCCAGCACCCGCCGCGGCCGGTCGTCGCCCAGCGCCGCGAAGCCCGCGATCATCCCGGCCTGGGTGCTTCCGGTCACCGAGCAGACCACCACCGTGTCGAAGAAGATCCCGAGCTGGGCCTCCTGGTCGGCCACCTCGCGGGCCCAGTTGGCGAAGCCGAGACCGCCGAGCCGGTGGTCCGAGGCGCCGGCCGGGATCGCGTACGGCTTCCCGCCGCGCGCCTCCACCTCCGCGATGGCCTGGTCCCAGCTCTCCTTGAAGCCGATGCCGAAGCCGGCCTTGACCAGCCGCACGTCGGCCCCGGCGAGCCGGCTGAGCAGGATGTTGCCGACCTTGTCGTAGACGCTGTCCGGCCAGTCGACCCAGCTCTCCTGGATCAGCACGCACTTCAGTCCCGCGTACGCGGCCACGGCGGCGACCTGCCGGGTGTGGTTGGACTGCACGCCGCCGATCGAGACGAGCGTGTCGCAGCCCTGGGTCAGCGCGTCGGCGACGAGGTACTCGAGCTTGCGGGTCTTGTTGCCGCCGTACGCGATGCCGGAGTTGCAGTCCTCGCGCTTGGCCCAGACGGCGGCGCCGCCGAGGTGCCGGGTGAGCCGGTCCAGGCGGTGCACGGGCGAGGGCCCGAACAGCAGCGGGTACCGGTCGAAGTCGTCCAGCGGCATGGCAGCTCCTCAGTCGGGTCCTGCCGACCATCCTGCCAGGTCAGGCCGGGTGTACCCGGAGAGAATGCCGGTGTAGTGCTTCGGCGGCGGCGGCGCGTATTCGCCCCGCGGTGACGTCCGCAGGCCCAGCGTCACCAGTGACTGCACGAACACCGTCGCGGCGGCCACGCCGTCCACCACCGGGACGCCCAGTTCGGCGGACACCCGTGCGCAGAGGTCGGCCATGCCGGCGCAGCCCAGCACGATGACGTCCGAGTCGTCGCGTTCCAGGGCGGCCCGGCCCACGGCGATCACCCGTTCGACGGTGTCCGGGTGCGTGTCGAGCTCCAGGACCGGGATGGCACACCCGTACACGCCTCGGCAGGCCCGTCCCGCGCCGTAGCGCGCGGCCAGCTCCCAGGCCCGGCCGCGGGTCCGGTCCAGCGTGGTCACCACGCTGAAACCGCGGCCGAGCAGCGCCGCCGCGTGCATCGCGGCCTCGGCGATGCCGACCACCGGCCCGGCCGCCAGCTCCCGCGCCGCATCCAGGCCGGGATCGCCGAAGCAGGCGATGACGTACCCGTCGACGCCCGCCCGCTCCCCGGCGGCGATCTCGGTCAGGATGCCGGGGACGCTGAGTGCCTCGTCGTAGTGGCTCTCGATCGACGCCGGGCCCAGTGTGGGGGTGACCGCGTCGAGGCGGGTGCCCGGGCCGGTGACGGCCCGGGCACTCAGCTCGATCTTCTCGGTCATCGCCACGGTGGTGTTGGGGTTGATGACCCGGATGTGCATGGTCAGGCGACCTCGTCGAGGACCCGGCTGCGTTCCCGCACCCGCATCCGCCGGGCCAGGGCCAGGTAGACCAGGAAGCCCAGGGCCATCCCGATGAACCAGCTGTACTGGGCGGTGGTGTGCATGCCCGGCCCGCCGGTCCACAGCACCGGCACCATGGCCACGACCGCGCCGATCGCCGTCGCGATGACGGCCGGCGGGTTGTAGCCCTTGTGGTAGAAGTAGCGGCCCTCGGGCGCCATGGTGAACATGTCGTCGACCACCACGTGCTGCTTGCGGACCAGGTAGAAGTCGGCGATCAGCACCCCGAACAGCGGGCCGATGAAGGCGCCCAGCGTCTCCAGCGTGTAGTGGATGACCTCGGGGTTGTTGTAGAGGTTCCACGGCGTGATCAGCACCGAGCCGACGGCGGCGATCATGCCGCCGGCGCGCCAGCTGATCCGCTGCGGGCTGACGTTGGAGAAATCGAACGCCGGCGAGATGAAGTTCGCGACGATGTTGATGCCGATGGTGGCGATCGTGAAGGTCAGCGCGCCCAGCACGATGGCGAAGGTGCTGTCGATGCGGGCCACGGTGGCCACCGGGTCGGTGATGAGCTCGCCGAAGACCGGGATGGTCAGCGACGAGGTGACCACGACCAGGATCGAGAAGGCCAGGAAGTTCACCGGCAGGCCGAGCAGGTTGCCCCGCTTGACCGCCCGGAACGAGCGGCCGTACCGGGAGAAGTCGCCGAAGTTGAGCATCGGCCCGGAGAAGTAGGAGACCACCAGGGCGATCGCCCCCAGCATGACCGGGATGGCGGCGGCCCCGCTGTACTTGACCTCGCCGAGGTTCAGGTTGATGGCGCCCCAGCCGGCCTGGTGGATGAGGTAGCCGGTCAGCACGATCATGACGACGTAGACGGCCGGCCCGCAGAAGTCGATGAACTTGCGGATCGTCTCCATGCCGGTCCAGAACACCGCCGCCTGCAGGACCCAGAGCACGGCGTACGTGCACCAGCCGAGCAGCGGCAGCCCGAGGAAGCCGTACTGGTTGACGTCCGCGTACGGCATCAGATCGGGGAACAGCTTGAGCACCACGACGTCCAGCGCCGCCGAGGCGAGGTAGGTCTGGATGCCGTACCAGGCGACGGCGATCGCGCCGCGGATGATGGCCGGCACGTTCGCGCCCAGGACCCCGAAGACCGTGCGGCAGATCACCGGGTACGGCACCCCGGTCAGCTGCGACGGCTTGGCCACCAGGTTGCAGAAGAAGTAGACGATCGAGATGCCGACCAGCAACGAGACGAGCACCTGCCAGCTGGACAGACCCAGCGCGAAGAGGCTGCCCGCGGTGACGTACCCGCCGACGCTGTGCACATCGGACATCCAGAACGCGAAGATGTTGTACGAGCCCCAGCTCTGCTTGCGCAGCGGGGCGAGGTCCTCGTTGGTGAGCCGGGGGTCGTACCCGGGCTTGATCTCTCCCGAGCCGACCGGCATGCCGGCGGCTTCGACGAGATCCGAACTCTTGGCGACAGTGGTCTCGGCCATGCCCACTCCTGGGGTCGAGCGGCTTCGTTGCGCTCACGCTAGGAACGGGCTGTTTCGCGGTGATGAGCGGAGAGATATATCTGTCAATCCGCGAACAGGCCCAGGTCCTGCGGCAACCGGGCAATGCAGGTCTGCAGCCGCTGGTGGTGGGCGGCACAGACGGACATCAGCGCTTCGATGTCCCGGGCGGTGAAGGCTGCCAGCATCCCCGCATGGTCCTGATGCAGCAACGCACGCTCGACCGCGTCGAGGTGCGACATCGGCTGCAACGGTTCGGTCATGTTCCACGCCGTGCCGAGCATGTGCAGCAGCCGACGCATCCGGCACGGCCGGATCAGCGCAAGGTGGAAACGCCGGCTCTCCCGGTGGTGGGCCCGGCTGTCTCCCGCGACAACCGCGGCCTCCAGCGCGGCGTGCGCGGCGCGGGCCTGCTCGTCGTCGTCGGCGTCGGCCAGCGTTACGGCGGCCCGCAGCGCCGCGGTCTCCAGCGCCTCCCGGACCAGGTAGATCTCGCCGAACTCAGCCACGGTCAGGCGCGCCACGCGGTACCCGGTGCGGGCGCGGTGGTCGACCAGCCCTTCGCCGATCAGGGTCATCAGCGCCTCGCGGACGGGGATGCGGCTCACCCCGAAGGAGGCGGCCACGCCGTCCACCGGGATCGGCGAGCCCGGCGGCACCTCGCCGTCGAGGATGCAGCGGCGCAACTCGTCGAGGATCTCGCTCTGCGAACTGCCGTGCGGATGGCCGGCCAGCCGGGACAGCAGCACGGAACGGACGCGCGGGTTGGGCATGGCCCCCTCCTCGTACCGAGGATGTGGCCTCCGAACCTATGCGTACCGCGTTATCGGCGTGTTTCCCGCTACTTCAGCGGCTGCAGCTTCAGCTTCTTCGCCCGTACGGTGTTGATGATCTTCTGCAGTCCGGACGCGGTGTTCTTTCCGTGGCCGTGCATGAGGATCACGCCGCCGGCGCTGATCGGCGCCGAGCGGTGGTCGCCGTACCGGATCCGCTCGGTCATCAGCGCCGTGGACGGGCCGTCCCAATCGTAGGTGTCCGTGGTCCACCGGCAGAGCTGGTAACCCTGGTCCTGGGCGTGGCTCTGCAGCCGGGTGGTGAAAGCGCCGGCGCCGAACGGGGGCCGCAGCAGCTTCGGCGTGCCGGTCGCCGCCGTGCCATCGGTGATCTGCTTGACCACCTTCGTCTTGCCCATGCGGCTCAGCGCCGGGTGGCTCGACGTGTGGTTGCCGATGACGTGCCCGGCGGCCTTGATCTTCTTGAACAGCGCGGGATTGCTGCGCGCCCAGTCGCCGCGGAAGAAGAAGTGCCCCTTGACATTGTTGCGCTTGAGCGTGGCCAGGATCGACGTGACCTGGGCCTTGCTGCCGCCGTCGTCGAAGGTCAGCCAGACGTCGTCGGTCGGGTTGCCGCAGCGTTCGATCTGCTGGATGACAGCCGCGGTCATCGGCCTCGGTGAAGCCACCCCGTCGGCGGCCACAGGCCGGGCGCCCTTCCCCGAGGCGGTGCGGACCACCGAGCCCGTCGTGACCACAGCCTTACCCCGCACGGCGTAGCTGCCCTTGGCGTTGGGCAGCTGCAGATAGCAGGTCCGGCTGGCGGTGTGCCGGACCGGGTTCTGCCATACGGAACCGGTGCAGGTGACCGTGCTGCCACCGGCGCCGGTGGCGGAGATGGACACCTTCGAGGACTTGGGCACCTCATAGACGGTCACGATGGTGGGCACGGTGCCGCCCGGGCTGTCGTACTGGGGGGCGCTCACGCCGATCCGGAGGGCGCCCTTCGCGGTCGTCTGCGGGGCGGCGACCTTTGCTGTCGTCTGCGGGGCGGCGGCCTTCGCTGTCGTCTGCGGGGCGGCGACCTTCGCGGTCACCTGGTGAGCGGCGACCGTGCCGCCCTCGGCCACACCGATGCCGGTACCGGCGACCAGCAGGCCGCCGGTGGCGACGGTGGCGACAACCCAGGAATGACGCATGAGACTCCCCCGTGAGCAAGATCGATGGACTCTAACGTCCGAACCCGGCCGGCGGTACCCGCCGGGGATACACAAACGTCCGCCGCCTGCGGTGCAGGACGGCGGACGGAGGGGGACGTGCTCTAGGGGAACTGCATGCGGCGCGGCCGCGGGATCACCGGGGGCGGGAGCGGCAGGTCGGCCAGGTGACTCCAGTTGAGCGAGCCGTTGTCCGTCGACTTGATCTCACCCAGGCAGGCCCGCAGCAGGCCGAGGTTCGGCGCGCCGGCATAGCCGGCGATGACCACCTCGGGTGTCGGATCGAGCTGCGCGATGGCCGCGCAGATCTTCGACACCTCGCGCTCGTCGACCGCGTCGAGCGGCAGTGGCGCCTCCGCCTGCGAGCGGCGCCACGGCGGCCCGAACCGGCGCAGCAACTCGCGGGCCAGCCGGCCGAAGGAGCGGCCGACCTCGGCGTCCGCCATGGACATCCGCGCCGACTGGCCGTAGCACCAGGGCACCACGACGTGACCGTTGATGACCACGAGCTGGTAGACGGACCGGGGGACGCTGATGATCTCGGCTCCCGGCAGCGTGCCGAGAAAGAGGACCAGCTCCTCGTACGGCAGGGGCCACCGAGGATTGGTGAGCACTCGTTCCGTGGTCGTCGTCATAGCGGGATGAGCATGGACCTCGCGGTCGATCGCCGTGCTCAAAGCTTCGGGAACTCGGGTCCACAGTTCCGCGGCAACCTTGTCGCCGAACTGCTCGACCACCCACTCACTGGGACCGACGAGAACGTCTGGGCGCATGCGGTACCACCACCGTCCGTGTCGCTGGCGCTACGTCTGGGTAGAACAGTTCCACTCACGGAGATCGACTGGAAGACCAATCATCGCCGATCTCAAAAACATCCATGAATGAAAACCGGCAGGACGGTCAAACCGTTGCGGCGACGTTGGAGCAGCAGGTCCGCGACTCGCGAAACATGCAACTTGCATGGCGAACCGCTGTGCAAGTTGCATGCCGGCTCGCGAATCAGTCCTCTATTTGACAGTGAACTCCTCCCATATTTCGAGCCGATGACCGTCACGCGAACATCAACCGACAGTGATCAAGGCTCGTCCACGGCTCGCGGAACCGGTAACGTGCCCGGCTGTGATCGACCCGGCCGGCACCCCAGCGCCGCCGCCCCGGCGGACGGACCGCTGGCTGGCCCTGGTCGGCGTGCTGGCCCTGGTGTGCGGCGGCGTCTTCGTCCTCAGCGTGGCGCGCAGCCGGGTCACCGCCGGCCGGGTGCAGCAGGCCGAGCGGGCGATCCGCGCGACCCTCGACCGGCAGGGCGCCGCGCTGCTGCGCGGGGACCGGAGCGGATGGCTGAGCGGCGTCGACCCGGCACTGTCCGGCGACCTGACCCGCCTGTACGCGAACCTGCGCGGGCTGCGCGTCTCGGGCTGGCTGCCCCGTACCCGCAACGTGCGGACGGGACCGCGGTGGACGGCGGACATCCAGATCCGGGTGTGCTTCTCGGCGCCGGTGTGCCCGCGGACGCCCGAGACGTACGTGCCGGCGGGTGATGTCATCTCGGCCCGTACCGAATGGCTGATCGCCGGTGACCGGGTCGTCCTGACGGCTTTCCAGCAGACCGGGACGGACGGCTCGGTGCCGTGGAAACACGGGACGCTGAGCTTCGCCCCGGGCCGGCGGGTGGTGGTGGCGGCCGCGCAGCGCCTGCCCGGTACGAAGCCGGAGGTCTGGCTGGCCGCAGCGGAACGCGCGGCGCAAGTGGCCGACCGGTACGCCCTGACCCGGCCGGGCACCTATGTGGTCTTCCTGGCGGACGAGAAGCACTGGCGCGAGACCCTGGGCGAGGACCGCGAAGCGGCGGCCTTCGTGGACCGGACCAGTGAGCAGACGGCCTTCGCCATCATCGACGCGACAGCCCTGGACGCGGACCCGTCCGACGAACGCCTGCTCCGCCACGAGCTGGGCCACATAGCGACCCTGCTCGGCACCCTGGACAACCAGGACGAATGGGCCATCGAGGGCATGGCCGAACACATCGCGTACGCGGGTGCGCCGGTGCAGTCGTACGAACTGATCGCGGACGCGCGCCGG
This sequence comes from Actinoplanes sp. NPDC004185, assembly GCF_053603475.1. Classification (NCBI taxonomy): domain Bacteria; kingdom Bacillati; phylum Actinomycetota; class Actinomycetes; order Micromonosporales; family Micromonosporaceae; genus Actinoplanes; species Actinoplanes sp. NPDC004185. The sequence continues at coordinate 144,467 of NZ_JBSGFR010000010.1, forward strand.
CACGTGGCGGAGTCGGGCTGGAACGGCCGGCTGGACCTGACGTGGTCGGCCGAACCGACGGAGAGGTTCGGCTACTACGCGATGGGCTTCCTGGCGATGCGCTGCCTGGCCGAGACGTACGGCGAACCGAAACTGCTGGCGTTCTTCACGGAGGTGGCCCGCCGAGGCGAACCGCCGGCCGAGGCGGCCGAGGGGGCGCTGGGTGTGCCGTGGGAGCAGGCGCAGGAAACGTGCCGGCCGAAGATCTTGTCGTGGCTCAAACCCGGCGCCGCCGCATCCTGACCACCAGCGCGATGACGGCACCGGCGAGAGCGAGGATGCCGGCCCCACCGATCGCCAGGACGGGCAGGCGGTCATCGTCGTCACCCGTACCGGCTATGACCTCGGCCGAGGCCGCCGGCGACGGCCGCGCGGGCCGAGCAGGCCGGGCAGCGGCCTTCAGCGCGGCGACCAGATTGAGCTCGCCATGTCCGTAGGTGTCATCCCGCCCGGGGGCGCCCTTGTCCGTGGCCGTCGACTCGAGAACGGACACGACCTCGGCGGCCGACAGCTTCGGATACTTGGACCTGATCAGAGCAGCCGCCCCGGACACGATCGCCGTGGCGACGCTGGTGCCCTCCACCCGCAGGTATTCGTCGTCAGGATCGCCGTTGGTCACGGTGACATCAGCACCCGGAGCAACCAGATCCAGCTGCGGCCCCGCATGGGAGAACCGAGCGGCCTTGCCCGCTCTGTCCGTGGCGCCCACAGCCAGGACCTCGGGATAGGCAGCGGGGTATTCGTAGTCTGATTGCCGGTCCGGACCGTCATTGCCGGAGCCGGCAACCAGCACGACATCGGCCGCGGCAGCGCGCTGCACGGCCGCGGCAAGTTCGTCGTCCTCCAGCACCAGGAACGACATGTTGATCACCTTCGCGCCGTGCTCGACGGACCAGTCGATCGCATCCGAGACGACCGGCGAGCTGAGAGCGGGCGAAGCCGGCAGGATCTTCGCCGCCGGGGCGATGCCCAGCACGCCCCGGTCCCCGGAACGGCCGCGAGCGGCGATGATGCCTGCCATCTGCGTGCCGTGCCCCCGAGTGTCCTTACGCCCGTCCCCGTCGCCCAACGCGTTGAATCCGGGCAGGACGGCACCCTTGAGATCGGGATGCCCCGCCCATACCCCGCTGTCGATGACGGCGACCGTGACGCCTTTCCCCTTGGAGATGCGCTGCGCCTCGGCGACCCGAAGGCTGCCGAGATACCACTGCCCGTCACGAGCCCGGTCCGCGCCGGCCGCGGGCACAGCGATCAACGGCGACATCACCGCCGCCAACAGGGCGGCGCCGAGTCGGCCGGCGGCAGCTCGCATCCTCATCCGCGCCATCCGATGACCCCCGGCCCGGGATCATGCCGATCTCGGCGCCGGGAAGGCTCGATGACCGGCGCCACCCCTTCGGCGGCAACCCAGCGACTGTCCGGATCGAAAGTCATGCCGTCCTCGCGGTCCTGGTGGAAACGACGTTTTCCACCGGCCGGCGGGACGGCCGATGGTCGGCCAGGCTGAGCCGAAGCCCCGGACCTGACGCGGGGTGGTAGCCCTGACGCCGGCGGGAGCCATGACGGCGGAACCGGCTTGCCGACGGGCCGGCTTCCACGGCCGCCTGGACCACCCGACGTGCCGCGCGGTGGCAATGCCCCGAACGGGCCGGCACTGCCGCGCCCTCCGCGAACTCCGGATGACGGGAGACCCGCTGGAGGACCACCACCGATGACCAGTCCGGGCACCGGCAGCCCGGCTGACGAACCGGCCGGGGCCGGCAGAGCAACGGGGGTGATCGGAGGTGGACTGGCGGGAACAGGCGAAACAACTCCCGCCAGATCGGGGCCACCGGATGCAGAGCCCGGGGGCAGCGGTACAGCAGATGTGCCCCCGGCCGGTGCCGATGTGCCGGCATCGGGCGATGCCGGCGGCGGATCGTGCGGGACTTCGAACCCGGTTGCAGCGCTGATGCCGCTCTCGCCGGACGTCGTCACGGGGCGGCCGCCCTCGGCGCCGCCGATCGGCCGGCTGACGAACGCGCCGGGAGCGAACTCGTAGAGGCCGGGCGACGTGATGGCGTTGTCGGGATGAGCGATGACGGTCTCGGCCTCACGCATGCGCGCCCGCGCCTGCTCATCCAGCTCGTCCTCGGCGTTGTCCCACCAGCCGGGCAACCAGTCATCGCTCTTCTCCAGATACTGCTGAAAGAGCGGCTCGACGTCCTTCTTCGCCTGACGCAACGCTTCCAGGATCCGGCCCAGAGCGCCGGCATTCGCATCAGCGACGTCCTTGTTCCTCTGCATGGTGAACAGCAGATTGTCGATCAGCTCGACGAACGCGGCGGAAGCCTTGTTCTTCTCCGGCGGCCAGGCCTCGATCAGCTTCTGCTTGGCCAGCTCAAGTCTTGATCGCTGATCCTTGACCAGACCGGCCATCGACCCCAGAGCGGCCACCTGCCGCCAGGATTCCGGGTCGTCCTCGTTCGCGACCATCGCCCAGATCCGAGGCGTGTTATAGGCCGACCACGGCGTCACGCCGCTCGGAAGGAAGGTGCCGTCACTCACGGCGCCTCCCCGTCATGTCGAGCCTCGGTCACCGGCCGACCACCGGGATATCGGGCCGCCTGCTCCCGGTCCGCGGCGACCGTCAGCATGTAGGTGATGTTGCTCAGGCTGCGGGACGACTGATCGTCAACGGCGCGGAAGTCCTTGGCCGCCTGCTCGGCGGCATCGGCGAGAATTCGCGCCGCCTCGATGAAGCGCGTCAGATTGATCAGCGAATGGGCCAGCGCCTCGGCGTAACTCTCCTTGGCCCGCAACACGGCCTCGCTGGCGTTGGCGGTGCCGAAGGTGATGCCCGCGGAGAACGACTGCCGGGACCGCGCCACATCGATCGGATCGACTTTCTCGGCATAGAACCGCACGTCACCGGCGAACTCGACGAGGCCGCCCGTTTCCAGGTGTATGGAGCTGTCGCTCATCGCTGCCTCCCCGTCTCGTCCCGGGCGCGGACCCTGCCGAGGGCACCGACGCCAGCCGTAGGCCCGCGCTCACAACCCCCATCCGCCAGCAACACGTCCCCCGGACCCGATCCGGTTCACCGCGGACCTCAATCCTCCCGATACGTGAGGTCCACCAATTCCCGCAGGAGATCGAGTGCAGTGGCCTTCGCCGGGCCCTCCGGTAGAGCCCGCTCTCCCTCGGCGACCAGACCTGTCCGCAACAACGTGAAGATCTCCTGTCGGGTCGTCGCCGGGAAGTCGGTCAGCCAGACGGAGCCCAGGTTGTTGTCCACGACAGCCTGCAACGACTCGACAGCCTTCTCGTCGGAGAGCCGCGAGATCAGGAATTCCAGCGTGAAGTCGAACAACCCGCCGGACGCCACCCAGTCCACCCCGGGCTTCAGCAGAATCAAAGATGCCATGGTCAACGTCCCAAGATGAAGACGCGAGGCCCCAGGCCCCGCTCGGCGATGAAGCTCTCGACACGGGCGATCTGGTCCGGCGTGAACCGTGAGACGTCCACGGGCACATAGTCGGCCTTATCCAGGTGGCGCTCCATCTGATAACTGAACTGCGGCCATTGCTGGTCGAAGAACTGTGGCGGAAAGTCGTGCACGCGCTGCTCTTCGATCTTGGGATCCGGCGTCGGCTTGTGCGGTACCTCCGGCTCCCCGCCTTTGCCGAGCGATGAGCCCTTGAGGTCTTCGATGTTGCGGCCGAGGCGGGTCGTGGCTTCGGCGAGTTTGCGGAGGCTGGCGATCAGCGCTCTCAACCAGCGAGCGATCCGCGCCCCCCAAGCCGCGCACAGCGTCGTCACCTGCTCCACCACCAGCGGCGTCGCCAGGCCCGCCGTGGCGATCAGCTCACCCGCGTAGACGATCAGCCGGGACACCACCGTCGCTACGGCGTCGCGGACCAGTAGGCGGACCGTGCCGATCAGGGCGCCCGCTGCTTCGGTGATCAGTGCCGTTGTTTCCGAGGCGCGGGCCAAGGCGCGCAATGTCTGCTCGCGGCGGCCGGCCCACTCCCGGTACGCCGTCGCGGCCGCCCCCGACCACTCGCCCACATCTGCGCGGAACGCGTAGGACACGCCGTCCGCGCTGTCGGTCAAAGATGCTGCGACGTTGCGCCAGGTCGTCGCGTAGGCAGCTATCTGTGCCGGATCGCCGGCCAGCCAGTCGAGGGCTTCCGACAGGGGTTTCACGTGCTCGATCAGCCAGGCGATGCCGTACTGCAGCAGCGCCCCCGCCGGGTCCGAGATCAGGGCCAGGCCGTCCAGGCCGGCGCCGATCGTGCCCAGTGTGCCGTCGATCCAACTGCCGTTCTGCACCCCCTGCGTGATCAGCTCGATGTCCTCGGCGATCCAGACGCCCGCCCACGGGCTCTTCGCTTCGTCGACCGGCGCCGCGATCAGGGGGTTGTCAGTCACATGTCGTCCTGGATCTCCAGCAGGCTCTGCCGGCGGCTCGCGTCGATGGCCGCGTATGACTCCGCTGTGGCCCGCAGGCGCGCGCCCGTGTCCTCCAGCGACTCGGCCGCCGCGCCGATCCCGTCGACCACCGCGTCCTGCAGGGCACCCAGCATCAGCGGGACCATCACGCACAACTTCCCGTACGCGTCGGAGCCCGGCCGGACCGCCGCCCCGGCCTCCGCCGCCGTCGTCACCCGGGCCGCGACCGCCTCCACGTGGCCGGCGTGGGTCACCAGCTCCTGCGGGCGTACCTCGAATTGGTCTGTCATCGCGTGAGCGAGGCGATCACGGCCTTGCCCGTCTCCGAGTCGGCGCCGACGGTCTCGTCGGTGACCACCGTCGCCTTCGCGGTCAGATCAGCCCGAGCCGCGGCCAGGGTCGCGAGGATCTGCCGGGCCGTTTCCGCCGCCGGCTGCCGGCTTATCCCTTCCTCGAGCTCCAGGCCGGTCAGCGACCCGCCGGCCCCGACGGTCACCGTGACCAGGCCGTCGTCGCTGCGGGCCGCGCCGGTCAGCTGGGCGAGCCGGGCGGCGAGCTCGCGGGCCTGCGCGGCGCGCTGCTCGAACCCGGCTTGCCAGTCGTCGACGCGGCGTTCGGCCGCGTCCAGGTCCGGTCCCTCGAACATGGATCCACCGTAGTGCCGGGGTGCGACAGAAAAGCGTTCTAGTCTCGGCCGGTGACCACGTCGTCGATCCAGGAGCTGACCGCCCGCGTCCGGGCCTTCGCGGACGAGCGGGACTGGCAGCAGTTCCACACTCCCAAGAACCTGGCCATGGCCTTGACCGGGGAGGTCGGTGAGCTGGTGGCCGAGTTCCAGTGGCTCACGGCCGAGCAGTCCGCCGCCGTCATGGCGGATCCGGAGCTGGGCCCACGGGTACGGGCCGAGCTCGGCGACGTCACCATCTACCTGGTCCGGCTGGCCGACGTGCTGGGCATCGACCTGGTGGCCGCGGCCCTGGACAAGCTCGCCGATTCGGCCCGCCGCTACCCGGTCGACCAGGCCCGCGGCTCCGCGGCAAAAGCGCGAGCCGAGGCCGAAGCGCAAGTCAAGGCCGAACCGCAAGACCAAGCCGCCGATTAGGAAGACAAGCCGGCCAGGTGGGCCAGCATCGACTGGTTCGCCTCCCACCCGTCCGGGAACTTCACCGGTACGCCCAGATGAACCGGTTCCGTCGACGGGTGAGCGTCCAGCAGCTCCGCGATCCCCGCCCGGGCCACCACCACGCACGCGTGCCGGTGCCGCGAGGTCAGCACGCACAGCCGCCCCGACTCCAAGTGGAACGCGGTCGCATCGCGGCGGCCCGACAGCGGGTGCAGGACCACCGTCAGGTCGTACTCGCGGCCTTGCAGGCGGTTGGCCGTGTCCACCGTGATCTCGCGGGCGTGGGCCGGCAGGAACGACCGGATCGCCGCCACCTGGTCGCGGTGGGCCGCGCCGATCGCGATGCGGTCCGCCGTCAGCGGGGTCTCGCCGGTCTCCGACACGGCCAGCGCGCCGCGGGCCAGCGCCCGGGCCGCGATCAGGGCGCAGGCCGCGGCCGCCTCGGCATCCGTGCGGACCGTGAAGCGGGCCGGGAGTTCGTGCAGGCCCCAGCCGGTGGCCGCGGCCACGTCGAGGACCCGGTCCACGTCGGTCGACGCCGGTTCGGTGAACGTCAGCCGGCGATCGCCGGGGCCGGTGCCCGACCGGAAGCCGGTGAACGGGTAGAACGCGGCCGCGACCACCGGCGCCGCCGAGGCCGGCAGGCGCCAGGACACCGGAAGGCGGTGAACCGGCAGCGTCGGGTTGTGGCGCAGCAGCACGGCCACCGCGCTCTGCATCGGGTCCCAGCTCAGGCCGGTCCAGCGGTCGACCTCCACCGTCGAGAACGGGTCGAGCTGGCCGGGGTCGCCGACGAACAGCGCGCGTTCGAAGCGGGGGGCCACGCGCAGCAGGGCGTCCGAGCGCATCTGGTACGCCTCGTCCACAATCGCCCAGGGCCAGATGCCTTCGGTGACCGTGGCCCATTTGGCCGCCGTGCCGATCGTGACGGGCGGGCCGCCCAGGTCGGGGACCTTCGCGCCGACGCGGCACGACGGGTGGTCGCGGACCCGTTCCGAGGCGGTGTAGTCCACCGCGGAGAGCCGGCCCACCCCCAGCGCCGGGTGTTTCACGCCGAGGCGCTCGATCAGGTCGTCCACCTGTTCGTTGGTCTGCGCCACGATCATCAGGGAGGCACCGGTCGCGGCGAGGACGCCGGCCGCGCGTACCACCAGGGTGCTCTTGCCCGCGCCGGGCGGTGAGTCGACCACCACGCCGCGCTGCTCGGAGGTCGCGAGGTCCCGCAGCACCGCGTCGACGACGTGGGCGGCCGCCGCGGCCGGGGAGTCCAGGGACATGGTCACCGAGGCACCGTATCCCGTGACGCCGGCTGCCGGGATCTTCACCTGGGGTGAGGAAAAGGCCTCCACATTGTCACCCGTCGGATATCTGACGCTACTTTGAGTGAATGACCGATGGGGTATACCGTCCGATCCTGCGGCCCCGGCGCGGCGAACTCGCCGCCCTGCACCACCTGGACGCCGCCACCGCCAGCCGGGTCATGCCGATCATCGAGCTCTCCCCCGGCGACCGCCTGCCCCAGCTCGTCCGGCAGATGCCACCCCGGACCGGCGCCATCGCCGTCGACCTGAGCGCGGTCGACGAGCCCGAGGACCCGCTCGATTCACCGCCGCTGGAGCTCGCCGAGGATCTGGCCGAGGTCGGGGTGGCCATGTTGCCGGTGCTGCGGGCGTACGACAGCCGTCGCCGGCTGGTGGAGCACGGCCTGGCCGCTCGCATGCACCTCGGGCGGGCCGTGCTGCGGCTGCAGCCGCACCGCGACGCCCGCAATCCGGCCACCGCGACCGAGACCACCGACCGGCTGCTCGCCGGGGCCGGCCTCGAGGCCGAGCGGGTCGACCTGGTCATCGACCTGGCCGAGACCGCCTGCGCCGCGCACGCCAACAGGTTCGAGGAGCGGGCCCGGCACGTGCTGCGCTGGGCGCGGTCGTCGCCGTGGCGCTCGGTCACCGTCGCCGCCGGCGCCATGCCGCCGAATCTGGACGACCTGCCCACCGACGAGGCGATCCCGGTCGGGCGCCTGGACGCCCAGGTGTGGGCGCGGCTGTCGGAACCCGGCGTCGGCTATGCCGACTACGGCGTGACCTCACCGGTACGGCGCCTGGGCATCAACCACCGCCAGCTGCCCACCCTGCGCTACACCGCCGATCGCGACTGGTGGATCTACCGGTGGGCCCGGCGCGGCGCCCGCAGCGACGACCGCTGCCACGACCTGTGCCGGACCCTGGTCGGCTCGGCCCAGTGGCCGGCCATGGGCGCCCGCTTCTCCTGGGGTGACGCCCAGATCGCCCGGCAGGCCCGCAGCGCGCGCGGCGGCGGCAGCTCGGCCAACTGGATCGCCTGGAGCACGTCCCACCACATCGCCCACGTCCTGCGGGCCCTGCCCCAGGAGGGTGCCTAGCCCAGGTGCCAGGTGGCGATGACGTCGATGGTCGGCCACACGAAGACGATGTCGCCCTTGGTGTCGGGCACGTCGAAGACGATCGTCGTCTTGTAGGTGCGGCCCGCGACGAGCCGGCGGACGAACGCGCCGTAGTTCTTGTCGCAGTTGCTGCCGTAGGCCGAGTTCAGCCAGGTGCCGTCGCGCTGCTGGAAGCGGAACGCGTAGTCGGTCACGTCCGGCTCGCCGGCCAGCACCTTCACCCGCAGCTCGGTCGGCAGGTAGCGGCCGTTCTCCGGCTTGCGGGCGTACGAGTCGCAGCCGGTCTTGCGGAGCTTGCCGGTGCGTACGGTGACCTCGAAGCGCACCCCGCGCTCGCCCTCGACGACGAACTTCTCGCCGTTGGCCAGCCGCTGCGGCCCGATGCGTTCCAGCAGTGGTCCCGACGGCTCGATCACCCCCGGCGCGGTCACCCGCCCGGAGGCGCGAGGGGCCGGCGACGCCGCGTTGAGCTCGGTCGCCGCCCGGTCGTAGATGCCGGCCGCCAGGTAGACCACGGCAGCCGTGCCGGCCAGCAGCAGCACCAGACCGACCGTGAAGTAGGCGGTGACGAGCCTGCGGGACAGCACCCCGCGGGTGCGCGGGCGCCCGATCACGACCGGCTTCAGCTGCGCCGGCACGGTGTCGTCGGCCGGCGGGGGCGGCTGCTCGGCCGGCGACATCTCCGCAGGCGCGGACTCGGCGTGCGGCTCCTTCGTCACGGCGGTGGATCTCCTCGAACGGTGGTGAGTGGTGCGAGCGCAGCATAGAGGCCGCCGATCACTGCCGCAGTCCCGGCTTTCTTCGTACACTTGTGCCAATGCTGCTCGACGCCGCTCTCGCGTACGCCCGGCACGGGATTCCCGTCCTGCCGGTGCACTCGCCTGCGGCTGACGGCTCGTGCTCGTGCGAGCGGCCCGGTTGCGAGCGGCCCGGCAAGCATCCGCGGTTGCGGCACGGCCTGACCGACGCCAGCGTCGACCCGCGCCGGATAGAGATGTGGTGGGCGCGCTGGCCCGCGGCGAACATCGGACTGCGCACCGGCGTCGTGATGGACGTCGCCGACGTCGACTCCCCGGGCGGCTGGCACGGGCTGCGCCACCTGCTCGGCGACGCGATGCCGGTGGGGCCCCAGGTCCGCACGGGCGGCGGCGGCTGGCACTTCTGGTTCCGCCCGCTGGGGCACGGCAACCGCGTCCACCTGCTGCCGGGCGTCGACTGGCGCGGCGCGGGCGGGTACGTGGTGGCACCCCCGTCCCGGCACGCCGACCGCACCACCTACTACTGGATAACCGGCCCGGGCGCGGAACCACCGGAGGCCCCGCCCGCCCTGCGTGAGCTCATCGCCGGCCCGGAGCCACCGGCCCGGCGCGGCGGCACCGGCCGGGAGCGGATCGCCCACCCGGATCGTTACGCGTCCGTGGCCCTGGCCGCCGAGGCCGACCGGGTGGCCCGCGCGCCGGTGGGCACCCGCAACGACACTCTCAACCGGGCCGCGTTCGCGCTCGGCCGGCTGGTCGGGGCGGGGCTGCTGGAGCCCGCGCTGGTGACCGAGGAGCTGTCCGCGGCCGCCCGCTGGGCCGGGCTGGGCCGCACCGAGACGATCCGCACGATCCGCTCGGGCCTGACCGCCGGCCGCCGCCAGCCGCTCGACCCGGGGCGGCGCAACGTCGCGTGATCAAGCGGTGACAGCGCCGCCCTGGCAACCCGGCCGGTGCCGGGTAATCTGGCTTGTCGGACCGCCGGGGGCCGACGGTTGGAGGGCGCATGAGCGAGGACGTCGAGGCCGCCGCGGCACACGCGGGCAGTCTGGCCGATTCCGCGCGCCTGCGCTCGCTGCAGCGCGTCTGTGTCGGCGCCGAGCCGGACGAGGCCTTCGACCGCTTCGCGAGTCTGGTCAAGCGCCTGCTCGACGTCCCGGTGGCGCTGGTCTCGCTGGTCGACGACCAACGCCAGTTCTTTCCCGGCCAGGTCGGTCTGGCCGAGCCGTGGCTCACCAAGCGGGAGACCCCGCTGTCCCACTCGTTCTGCCAGCACGTGGTCGTCGAGGGCGAGGCCAAGGTGTTCCCGGACGCGCGGATCTACGCGCAGGTCCGCGACAATCTGGCCATCCCCGATCTGGGCGTGGTGGCCTACGCGGGCATGCCGCTGACCGACGCGGACGGTCGCACCCTGGGCTCGCTCTGCGCGATCGACACCAAGCCGCGGGCCTGGACCAGGGCGGAGCTGGCGACGCTGCGCGACCTGTCCGAGGCCTGCTCCTCGGAGTTGCGGCTGCGCATCTCCCGGGAGCTCGCCGAGGAGGCCCGCCGGCACGCCGAGAACGCGCACGATCAGCTCGCGATGCTGGCCGAGCTGACCGAGACGCTGGCCACGAACACCGACATCGACGAGGCGCTGGGCTCGCTGGGCCGGGCGCTGACCCCACGGCTGGCCGACTGGGGCCTGATCTCGCTGATCGGCCCGGACGGGATGCCCCGGCACCTCTCGGCCGCCCACCGTGACCCGGAGCGGGCCGCGGACGTGGACCGCTTCGCCGACCTGATGACCACCGGGCTGAACGGCAAGTCCATCGTGCTCGCCGTCCAGGGCAGCGGCCGGCCGATCCGCCGCGACGGTGAGAGCGCGGCCAACATCCTGGAACGCACCACCGACACCGAGCTGGCGACCATCGCGGAGCGGCTGGGCTACGCCTCGTTCCTGGTGGTGCCGATCACCGCGCCGGTGAGCCACCGGGTGCTCGGCACGATCACGCTGGTCAACGGGCCGTCCCGGGCGGCCTTCACCGACGCCGACGAGCGCACCGGGACGGACATCGGCCGCCGGGCCGGGCTGGCCATCGACAACAGCCGGCTCTACCGCCAGCAGCGGCACGTCGCCGAGGTGCTCCAGCAGAGCATGCTCACCGAGCTCCCCACGATCGACGGCATCGAGCTGCACGCCCGCTATCTGCCGGCCCAGGACGGCGCGGCGGTCGGCGGCGACTGGTACGACGCCTTCGCCCAGCCCGACGGCTCGGTGATGCTGGCGGTCGGTGACGTCTCCGGCCACGACATCGAGGCCGCCGCGACCATGGGTCAGCTGCGCAATCTGGTCCGCGGCGACGCGTTCGGCCGCGACGACGAGGCGGGCCTGCTGCTCAGCCAGCTCGACAAGGCACTACGCGGGCTGCGTGTCCCCGCCGCCGCCACCGTTGTGCTGGCCCGGTTGCGCCGCGACGCCGACATGTACACGCTCTCGTACTCCAACGCGGGTCACCCGCCGCCGCTGCTGCTGCTCCCGAACGGCACGGTGGAGACCTGGTGGACCACGCCGGAGCCGCTGCTGGGGCTGGTCTCGCGCAATGACCGTGCCACCCACACCCGCCGGGTGCCGCCCGGCTCCACGCTGGTGCTCTACACCGACGGGCTGGTCGAGACGCCGGGCCGGCTGCTCGACGACGGCATCGCCCTGGTCGAGCAGGCGCTGCGGGACCACGCGGACCTGCCCGGGGACGAGCTGTGCACGCGGCTCATCGAGGCGGCGAGCCGCCGCGCCGACGACATCGCCCTACTGCTGATCCGCCTGCTCTGAGCCGGCGTCGGGCGGCTCGTAAGCAACGGGCGGCCCGCCGTGGGTCCAGGGCGTCTGGTCCGGCTCCGGGAAGGCGCCGCCCGGCCGGTACGCCTCGCTCAGGGTGGTCAGCAGCAACCGCTCACCCACCTCGGGCACGCTGCCGGGCTCGGCCACCAGCTTGCGACCCATGCCGCCGGAGAGCTCCAGCAGCACCTCGGTCTTCTCGTCGACCGCGGTCACCGAGATCACCAGCGCCTTCTGGCCGGGCCGCTGCGGGGAGGTCAGCGTCGCGCCCGGCTCGACCCGGACCGTCTCGGTGGTCACCACCATGATCCGCGGGCGCAGCACCGGGCGTTTGCCGCTGTCGTCGATCCGGTCGGCCTTGGCCAGGGTCACGTCGCCGACGAAGGCTGCGCCGGTGAGCCGGTATTCGGCCATCACCAGCGGGTCGTCGAAGGCGCGCTGGACCGCGTACCGGGTGGCCGCGTTCTCCAGGCGGTGCAGGCGGGCCGCGGCGGCCACCGCGCCGTCACGGCGGGGCTGGGGCGGCCCGCCCTCGGCGAGGTGCTGCACGAAGCCGGAGTAGGTGTCGCGGTCGCTGTCCCAGCGGCCGGCCACCCGGGCGCCGGGCGGCAGCTCACGCAGCAGGTCGAGGGTGCGCCACATCAGCTCCCAGGTCGGCCGCAACTGGGCCCGCAGCACCACGGTGAGGGCCGCGACGTCCGGGTCGGCCGTGGACAGCAGCGGCGCCAGCACGTGGTTGTCGAACACCGGGTCGGTGGCCGGTCCGGCGGGCGGGCACAGCTGCGGGTCCTCGGCCGCCAGCGCCGCCTCGGCGCCGGTGCGCCCCGGCGGCGGGGAGATCCAGCCGAGCAGGGCGGCGAGCTGGGCGTCCTCCGCGCTGCTCTGCCCGCTCGCCCAGTGCAGACCGAGCGCCTGTACGGCGTTGAGCAGCAGCGACGACCCGGCCACCTCGGCGGCGTTGGCGAAGAACGTGAGCCAGCGCCCGAGCAGCGGCACCGACGGGGGCACCGCGTACTCCCCCTCGGTGCTGCGGAACCGTGTGGACCGGCCGAACAGGCGCAGGAAGTCGACGCCGCCGGTGTTCGGCACCCACAGCTGCGGCGCGTCGGTGAACCGGTGCCGCACGTCGCGGCCCCGGTCCACGGCCACCGCCTCGGTCTCGGAGGTGAAGCTGTCCACGTAGGGCACGAGGACCTCGGCCAGCTCGGCGGCGAAGGCGAAACGGTCGCTGCGGTTGCGGGGCTGCGCGACGACCAGCAGCCGGGGCGCCGAACGGTCGGTGCCCACCATGGCCGCCAGCGGGGCGTTCGCCTCACCGGCCATGGCCAGCGGGATCAGCACCAACGGCCGGGGGTGCACGTGCAGGTGGCGGACGGTGGCGACGGGCTGGGCCCGGCCCGCGACGACGGCCTGCGCCCGGGCGAGGGCGGTGAGCGTACTCATAGGATCTCGGCCCGCAGGCGGGCAGCGGCCTGGAGCAGCGCCGCGGCCTCGGCCTGCTCCTCGGTGGGCGTGGCGGTGCCCGCGGCCAGCGCGAGCGCCTCGGCCACCGTGTCGACCCCGCCGAGCGCGTCGCGGACCGGGCGGCCCAGCGCCGCCGTGCTGCCGGCCGCCTCGTGCCGGCAGTAGACCGCCAGCTCGCAGGTCGAGAGGCATTCGGGGGCGTAACGGGCCTCGACGTGACCCAGCGCGGTGATCAGGTCGGCCGGCGCGAGCGCGACGTCGAAGCTGACGGACTCCGGCAGCTCGGCGGCCAGCGACGACACCGAAGCCAGCCGGGTCAGCTGACGTTTGAGGGTGGACAGCTGTTTGCGCACGTCGAGAACCACCGCGACCGGCTGGAGCGAGAAGTTCTCGGTGCAGACCAGCACGACGTCGTGGCTGACCAGGGCCGGGTCGTGACCGAGCTCCTCCAGCAGCCGGCGCAGGGCCAGCACGTAGACCGCCGCCTGGACCGCCGCCGCGGAGACCTTGGCGCTGTCGGCCTGCCCGTCCACGATCGCGAACGACTTGATCTCGACCACGTGCAGGCGCCCCCCGGCCTGGAACGCGATCAGGTCCGGCTCGAGGAAGACCCGCTGACCGGCGACGTCGAGGGTGAGCAACGGGTGGTCGATGAGGGCGGCACCGGCCGACTCGGCGAGCAGCTCCCGGGTGCGCCCGTGCCGGGCCGTGAGCGTGTCGTCGGCGTCCTCGCCCAGGTCGTCGTACGCTCCGGTGGCGTCCAGCCCCAGGCACCCGGCCAGCACTTCCCGCAGCAGCGCGCAGTCGTCGGCCTTGAGCATCGCCTCGAAGCCGTTGCCCCGGGCCAGCGCGAACCGGGACTGCCCGAAGCTGCCCGGGAAGCCGATCCGCTGGGCCAGCCGGGGCTTGTCGACCCCGGCCGCGTCCAGCACGGCCCGGCGGGTGCAGCCCGGATTGCCGGTCAGCGCGGCGATCGTCCGGGCGTTGTGCCGCTTGGGCGGGGTGGCTCCGCGCAGCCGGTCGAGTCCCGCGGTCACGCGCGGCCCCGCTGCTGCGGCAGCCGGGGCAGGCCGAAGAGCCGCTGCTGCTCGTCGAGGCCTTCCCAGCGCTGCACGGTCCCGGCCGGCAGCGGCGCGACCGGGACGGCGGCCAGCGCGGTGCGGGCCGCGTCGGCCAGGGCGGCGGGGTGCTGCACCGCGTACGCCTCCGGGCCGCCGGGCACCTCGTCGGCGAGGCGGCGCAGCAGGGCGGCCGCGGCCGCTCCGGCGACCTCACGCATGGCGATGAATTCGGCGATCCGGACGATCGCCGCGAACAGGTCGGCCCGCGGGGCCGCCACCCGGCCCTCGACCGGCCAGGTGGAGAGCGTGAGCAGGCCGCGGGCGGCGGTCAGGTCCGGCTGCAGAGCAGGGCAGATGCGGTACGCGGACGGGTCGGCCGGGCGCGCGCGTTCCTCGTCGCGCAGCAGCGCCACCAGCGCCGTCACGGTCAGGTCGCCGTCGAAGAGCGCGCCGTGCACGTCGACGACGAGCCGGGACGAGGCCGGGGCGCCGATCAGCAGCAGGGCCCGTCGGGCCTGCTCGCGGGTGCTCGGCAGCGTGCTCAGGCGGGTCATGGCGGCCGCTTCCGTCGGGGGGCTGGCGGATCGACTCTAGATCTTCGTACAGCGCCCGGGCAATGTGCGGACGACTCACCACGTTTCACCCACGGGAGGTGAATAAGCCGCGCGTATCGGACAGTCCCTCGGTGGCGCGCTACGTTCGGGGTATGCCGAAGGCCATCTGGAACGACGAGATCATCGCTGAGAGCGACGACACCGTGGTAGTCGAGGGCGTCTACTACTTCCCGCGCTCCTCGGTGCGCGAGGACGTGCTGCGCCCCTCAGACACGCACACCGTCTGCCCCTGGAAGGGCAAGGCGTCGTACTACACGCTCGAGTCAGGTGAGCACGTCACGCAGGACGCGGTCTGGTTCTACCCGGAGCCCAAGCCCGACGCCAAGGCCGTACGGGACCGGGTCGCCTTCTGGAAGGGCGTCAAGGTCGAGGCCTGAGGATCACCCAACGGCGCGGGCTCCCCAGGGGTCCGCGCCCTCTAGCCGATCCGGGGATGGGCGTCCTCGATCGCGGTGACCTCCAGATAGTCCAGCATGTCGCGCTGCTCGGCCTCGCCCAGCGCGTAGAACGCCTCGTAGGCCGACGACCGCGAGTGCGGCGTCTCGGCCGCCAGCAGCGCGATGATCGCCGACCAGGCCAGCGAGACCCGATCGAAGAGCCGCGCGGTCCGCAACGAGGTCAGCCGGCTCAGCATCGCCACCTTGGTCGCCGCGTCGTCGTCGACCGCGATCCGGTCCGAGAGCTCGAACAGCGCCTTGCCCCGGTACGGGTGCTCCGCCTCGACCAGCCGGGCCAGCTCGGCGTTGTCCATCCGGTCGACGGGCGGCGCGGGGCCACGGCGCGGCAGCTGCGGCCGGGAGTCCTCAGCGGGCACGGCTGTCCCGTCCGCTCTCGAAACCCACACCCGGCACCTGGTGCGGCAGGGTGGGCCGGCTGGAGAACGTGGGGAACGGCGGGGCCGGCATCACCGGCGCGTCCGGCTGCTCGGGGCTGCCCTCGGCGTCTGCGGCCTCCTCGACCGCGGCGTCGATCTGATCGTGCACCTCGTCCTCCGAGCTCGTCGCACCCTCCACGTTCCGTCCCAGCACAGTTTGTCCTCCGTTGCCGACTTTTGCTGTGTTGGCGTCCTATGAGATCACGCCGCGTCAACCCCGGCGAGCGCAGCGTCCGGTAACGCCCGGACATCACCCGACCCGGCGACCGCCGTAATGTGGCGGCAATACATTGATCGTTGCCGGTCGGCCAGCAGCGCCGGCCCTGAGGTGAGGGTAGGTGCCCGTGGACGGGGGTACGAGCACCACCGGTGCGACACCCGAGTGGCGGTCCGCCATGGTGGACGTCTCCGGGCTGTCCCTGGCGGAGCTCGCCGGTGCGGGCCCGCCGGCGGAGACCGACGACTCGGTGCTGGCGCACTGCCTGCGCCGGCTGGCCGACGACCTGGCCCGGCCGGGCGAACCGATCGCCGGCTTCAACTCGGCCCTCTGAGCCCGTGGGTCCGACTGCCACCCTGCCGGTGCACCGGCTCAGCGACCCGGCGTTCGCCGCGCTCGCCGCGGGCCGCCCGGACGCCGCCACCCTCGACGAGCTGCGCCGGTCCCAGCTCAGCAAGCATCTGCTCCTGCTGCGGGAGCTGGTCGCGGCCGTACCGGTCCCGGGGTACGCCGAACTGGTCGCCGCCGAACGCGAAGATCCGGCCGGGGTCCGCGCCCTGCTGGCCCGCCCGCTGGTCGGCGTGTGGGCCATCCGCTCCCTGAGCGCGCTGCGCGCCGGTCGGCCGCCCCAGGCCCCGCTCGACTATCTGGCCACGCCGGCGACCGGCACCGGACCGGCCGCCCGGCAGCTCACCGCCACCCACGACGGCCTGTCGATCACCGTACGGATCGAGGACAGCGACCCGTTACGTGCCGGTCTGGGGCTCCCACCGGCTCCCCCGCTGACCCCCGCCGAGCTGGACCGGTGGCAGCGGCTCCTCACCGAGGCCTGGCGCCGGCTCGTCGAGCAGCTGCGCCCGGACGCCGAAGTGCTGGCCACGGTGCTGGACTGCGTCGTGCCCGTCGAGCCCGATCCGGCCGCCCGCGGGATCAGCGCCACCTCCGCGGACGCGTTCGGCGCGGTGGCCATGTCCGAGCCGGCCGACGCCACCGCCCTCGCGGTCGGCCTGCTGCACGAGACCCAGCACAGTCTGCTGAACGCGGTGCAGTACCTCTTCGACCTGCACCACCAGCCGGACGCCCTGGGCTACTCCCCCTGGCGGGACGACCCCCGCCCCGCCGCCGGCATCCTGCACGGCGCCTACGCCTACCTCACGGTCACCCGGTTCTGGCGGGCCCGGCGCGCGGAGCCGCTGGCGGCGTTCGAGTTCGCCCGCTGGCGCGCGGCCGTGCTGAGCGCGGCGGACGGGCTGCTCGCCGGCGGCACGCTGACCGCGGCCGGCACCCGCTTCGTGACCGCGCTGCGCGCCGAGGTGTCGTCGTGGCTCACCGACGAGGTCCCGGCGGCGGTCGCCCGGCTCGCCACCGCCGCCAACTCCGACCACTACCTGCGCTGGCGGCTGCGCAACCGCCACGTGCAGCCACGGGACGCCCGGCTGCTCGCGGACGCCTGGACGCAGGGCCGGCCGGCGCCCCGGATCGAGTCCGAGCTGCGCCCGGCGCCGCGCCGGGCCCTGGAGGCCAGCAGCCGCCTCGACCTCATCCACGCCACGCTGCGCGGAGAGCCGGCCTCGGCGGGTACGCCCGACGGTGATCTCGCTTACGTGCGGGGTGATGAGGCGGCGGCGCTGCGGGCGTACCGGGAAAGGGTCGGCACGGACCCGGAGGACGACGCGGCCTGGACCGGGCTAGCGCTCAGCGGGACCGGAGGCGCCCTGCGCGACGCCCCGGAGGTGGTCGCCGCCGTCCACCGCACGCTGGGTGACCCGGGCGTCGATCCGCTGGCCCTGGCCGCCTGGCTTTCTTCCTGAGGTTCGCTCAGGTATTCCCCCCGCCCACCGATGAGGGCTCCTGTCGGAGGTGAGGCATGGGTCGGACCGGGAAGACCATGGATCGTGTGCGCCGGGTGGTCGACGGCACCATGATCTACACGTCGTTGCTGCTGCTCGCGTGGCCGCTGATGGCCGGCGGGCAAGCGCGCGGCGCCGCCGGAGTGCTCATCGGCCTCGGCGCGGTCGGGCTGCTCGGCCTGGGCGTGCTGGTGCTGGCCGGCCGCTGGCCGCTGGTGCAGTACGCCCCCGCGGCCGCCGCCGTGCTGACAGCCGCCGCCGGACTCGCCCGCAGCGGCACCATCAGCCCCGGCCTGAGCGGGCTGGTCATCGCCGTCGCGGCGATCATCCTGGTCCGGCAGTTCCTCGGCGCCCGCACCAACGAGGGTCTGGTCCGTGACCTCACCCGTCAGCGCGCCCAGCTCGCCCGGCAGGCGTTCCGCGACCCGCTGACCGAGCTCGGCAACCGCAAGCTGTTCATGGACCACGCCACCGACGCCCTCGCGGACGCCGACGACACGATGACCGCCGTGATCCTGTTCGACCTGGACGGGTTCAAGGAGGTCAACGACACGTACGGGCACGCCACCGGCGACGAGCTGCTGCGCACCGCGGCGGAACGGCTCACCGCGAACGTACGGACCAACGACACCGTGTCCCGCCTCGGCGGCGACGAGTTCGTGGTGCTGCTCCCCCGCCTGGTCGACGACCGGATCGCCGACACCGTGGCCAACCGGATCCTGCGCGACCTCAGCCAGCCGCTGGTCATCGGCGACACCGTGCTGACCATCCCGGCCAGCGCCGGCATCGCCCTGACCCGCGGCAGCGGCCTGGCCGTCGACGACGTGATGCGCGAGGCCGACCTGGCGTTGTACCAGGCCAAGGCCGAGGGCAAGGGCGTCGCCCGGCGCTTCGACCCGGGCCAGTTCGCGGTGGCCGAGCAGCGCCGGCAGGAGGAGGCGGACCTGCGCCGCGCGCTCGACGACGGCGAGTTCGAGGTGCACTACCAGCCGATCGTCGACCTGGACGGCGAGCGTACGGTCGGCGTCGAGGCGCTGGTCCGCTGGAACCACCCCGAGCGCGGGCTGCTGCCCCCGATCGCCTTCCTGGACCTGGCCGAGACGCTGGGCCTGCTCCCCCGGCTCGGCGGCTGGGTGCTCGAGGAGGCCTGCCGGCAGGCCGCGGTGTGGCAGGCGCAGGAGCCCGGCTTCGAGCTCAACGTCAACCTGTCGGCCAGCCAGCTCGGCAATCCCGCGCTGGTCGACGAGGTCCGCGCGGTGCTGGAGCGCACCGGCCTGCCGCCCGCACTGCTCGTGCTGGAGCTGACCGAGTCGGTCGCGCTGGTCGACCTGATCGAGTCGGCCCGGGTGCTGGGCGCGCTCAAGAGCCTCGGCGTACGGATCGCGCTGGACGACTTCGGCACCGGCTTCTCGTCACTGAGCCACCTGGGCACGCTGCCGGTGGACGTGGTGAAGATCGACAAGTCGTTCGTGCAGGCCATGCAGGAGGGCAACGGCGCGTCGGTGGCCGAGGCGGTGCTGCAGATCGCCCGCACCTTCAACCTGGCGCCGGTCGCCGAGGGGGTCGAGGACGCCACCCAGGCCAGCCGACTGCGCGAGCTGGACTGCGCGCAGGCCCAGGGGTACCACTTCGCCCGCCCGATGCCGGCCGACGACCTCACATCGCTGCTGACCCGGCAGTCCGCGCTGTCCGCCTAGGGCCCTACAGCGGCGGGGGCTCGATCTCGGTCTCCAGCCGGATCCCGGCCAGCGCCCGGGCCGGGACCGGGTGGCCCTCGCCGTACGCCTTCTGCAGCTCCTCGACGGCGGCGTGCATCGACGGCTCGTCCCCGGCGTCCAGCGCCACGTTGAACGCGCAGGCCAGCGTGTCCGGATGCGAGGCCCCGCGCAGCGCCCGCGACCGGGAGACCGTGTCCAGGGCGATCTCGCGGGCCTGCTGCGCGTCACCGGTGGCCAGCAGGTCGGCGGCCAGGCCGTTCGCGCAGCTCAGCGTGAACGGGTGGTCCGCGCCGACACTGCGCCGCAGCCCGCCCAGCGCCTCGGTGTCGATTGTGCGGGCCTCGGCGAACCGGCCGCCGGCCCGCACGACCCCGGCCAGGTCCGCCGCCGCGGCCAGCGTGAACGGATGCTCGTCGCCCAGCACCGCGTGATAGCGGACCACGGCGCGTTCCAGCAGCCGGTGCGCCTCCTCCAGGTCGCCGTCCTCGCGGGCGCAGTTGGCCAGCGACACCAGCGCGCCGAGCGTCTCCACGTTCAGGTCGCCGAACTTCTGCCGGTAAAGCTCCACGTTGGTCGCGGCCAGCGCGCGGGCCTGCGGCAGCCCGCGCCGGCGGGCCGCGATGGCCGCGAACCGCCCGGCCCACAACGCCATCGGATGGTCGGCGCCCAGCGCTTCGGCGTGCCCGTTGGACAGCAGCGCGGAGGCGCCCGCGTAGTCGCCCAGGCCGAACAGGTCGAACGCCAGCCCGGCCCGCGACGACAGGGTCTCGGGATGACCGTCCACGAAGATCATCTGCCGGTGCCGCAGCACCTGCTCGTCCAGCGCCCGCGCCCCGCGGAAGTCGCCGAGCAGCCGCAGGTCGACGGCCAGGTTGTTGGCGCAGCGCAACGCGGTCGGGAAGCTCTCGCCGAACAACCGGCGGTAGCGGACCAGGTTGTCCGCGTCGAGCTGGCGGGCCTGGCTGAAGTGGCCCTGCATCCGCAGATCGGCGCCGACGCTGTTGGCCGTGGCCAGGGTCGTCTCGTCGTCGCCGCCCAGCGCCTCCCGCTGCGAGCGCAGGGTCTGCGCGTTCAGGGCCCGGGCATCCGCCGTGCGGCCCACCGCCCGCAACGCGTTGGCCAGGTGGAACGAGGCCAGCAGGGTCTGTTCGTCGGTCTCGCCGAGACTGTCCCGCCAGCGCGCCACCGCCTGCCCCGCCAGGTCCCGGCTGGAGTCCCAGTCGCCCCGGGCGTACAGGAAACGGATGCAGTTGATCACCAGCTGGCGGATCTCCTCGGCGTCGCCGCCGAGCACGTCGGAGTGCACCAGGTGCGGGACGATGGCCGCGTACCGGGGCCAGTGGGCGGGGTTGTCCGGGTCACCCGGGTCGGCGGCCGCGAGCATGGCCCGGACCGTACGCAGCAGGGCGGCGTGCCGCTCCGAGCTGAGCTGCTGGCCGATCATGCCCCGGACCAGTGGATGCACCAGCAGGCTGTCCCCGGGCGGGTCGAGCTCGCCCAGCCCGTACCGGCCGATCAGGCGCAGCGCGGCCTTGAGCCGGCGTTCGATGCGCACCGTGCGGGCCAGCTCCGGCGACACCAGGCCACGGGCCGCCCACAACAGCTCCCACGACACGGGCGAGCTGGCCAGGAAGGCGCAGAGCTCCAGCAGCTCCGAGGCGGCGGGCGAGGCGTCCCGCAGCGAGTCGGCGGCCAGCCCCCAAGCCGCCCGGATCGGCGTCGGGAAGGCGAGCTCGGCGGCCCGCTCGTCGTAGTGCCGCAGATAGTCGGCGACGCTCCAGCCCGTCGCCGTGCGGACCGCGGCGGCCAGATCCAGCGCCATGGGCACGTCGTCGAGCCGTTCGGCCAGCCGCTCGGCGTCGTCGACGGACAGCTCCACGGTCCGCCGGCGCAGGAAGTCGACGCTGTCCGTACGGTCGAACACCGGCACGGGCACGGCCTGCGCGACCTCGGACGTCCACCGCGGATTCCGGGATGTGACCAGCACGTGCCCGGCGCCGCTGGGCAGGTACGGCTTGATGTCCTCGGGCCGGTTCGCGTTCTCGAAGACGACCAGCCAGTTGCGGTACGGCTCGCCGCGGCTCAGCGCGTCCCGGACCGCGCCCAGCGTGCGGTTGATGTCGCGGGCCTCGGGCAGCTTGAGCTCACTGGCCAGCCCGACCAGCGCGGCGCGCATGCCGGCGGTCTGCTCGGCCGGGATCCACCACACCAGGTCGTAGGTGTCGGCATACCGGTAGGCGTACTCGACGGCGAGCTGGGTGCGCCCGGTGCCACCGAGCTGATGCTCGGCCGCGGGCAGCAGCACCACCGGGCCGTTGCCGAGCAGCCCGCGAACGTCGGCGAGCAGTCCCTCCCGGCCGACAAAACGCGGATTGCGCGGCGGCAGCCCACCCCGGATCGGCACGCCGCCCTCCCCACTGGTGACTCGGCCATCTACTGTCGTTGTGCCGATTACCGTACGTGGAATCATCACCACAGCGGAAGCTTGCGCCGAACGGAAAGGCCCCGGTGTCCGAGGAACCCGTAACCAGTCTCGACCGCGACGCCGACGTGGTCACCGTGCGCCTGCACGGCGAGATCGACGTCCTGAACGTCGACCAGGTCCGCGTCTGCCTGGTGGAGGCCCTGGAGAGCCGGCCCGGCACGATCGTGGTCGACCTGGCCGAGCTGTCCTTCATCGACTCGACCGGCCTGGGCGCGATCATCTTCGGCTTCCAGCGAGCCCGGGACCAGGGCGTGGAGTTCCAGCTGGCCCATCCGAGCCGCGGGGTGCGGCAGATCCTGGTGCTGAGCGGGGTGCTCGAGGTCGTCACCCTGACCGAGTGATCAGGATCGAATCGCGGTCGTAGGTCCGTGCGGATAACTGACCGTCGCTTCCGCCGAGAGCGGTCGCTGCGCTCCCTGCCAGGTGCGGGACCACTCACCCTCGCCCGCCCAGCGGGCACCCCCCGGCTCGGCTCGGCGAGATCTTGGTAAACGGTGGCCGTTATAGGCGGGCTCAACTGGTGGTTGCAACACCGAGTAGCTCGGTATCTTCTCAGCCGGGTTGGCCCAACCCAAGGTCTGTCGGGGTCGTCGGTTGAGTTCGTCGGCGACCTCGCAGAAGTTGACCGGGCAGTCAGTAGCGATCTGGAACTGCCGCCAGGACGCCATCTCCGGGCCCTGATCCCAGGTCAGCGACGCCCGTAACCGCGCCGGCAGCCAGCTCATCGCGGCGGCGAGCTGAGCCGCGACGTGTTCGGACAGCTTGCTCGGGCAGGCCCACCAAGATGACGAAACGGGTCGAGCGTTCCACCAGCGTCGCGATCGCCGAGTTCAGACCACCACGACGGGTACCTTCCAGCAGATCACCTTCCCCATGCCCGGGGCACCGCCCGATCCCCGGCCTCAGCCGGGCGGGCACTGATGTTCAAGCCCAGCCAGGGCCATGACGAACGGATCGCCCCCGCGGCCTGAGCGCCCCGGCCGGCGATGCCGCAGCCAGCACGCCCAGTCCGCCATCAACGGCAGATACCGCTGACCGTACTTCTCGAACCGGGCCACCTCCCGCGACACCGTCGACGGCGCCCGCCCCAAACACCGAGCGATCTGCCGCAACGACTCACCCGCCGCGCGCCCCAATCCGATCCGTTCCCGCTCCACCATCGATGACCTGGCCGCCATCAACTCACTCCTACCTGCCAAAACGTGGGTATTGCAACCACAGCTAGAAACCGCCCATAGGAGCCAGCTTTCACCAAGATCTCGGGAGTCGCTTCCTCGGTCGCGGGCAGAAGGTGGCGCGCTCCCGGAGCTGGAGCGGGCGCGAGCCTGACGGCCCGCGCCCGAGGAGAGCAGGGTCAGCCGACCCAGACGAACTCGCGGGCCGGGATCGACGCCGCGACCGCCGCCGAGCGGAAGTTGTTGTTCACCGTGGTCGCTTCGGTGGTGTTCGGGTTGGGGTTGCGGCAGGAGACCGGGGCGCTGCTGCCGGACATCAGGTCGGTGCACAGCCCGGTACGGCGGTCCGGCAGCCCGAGGATGTGGCCGAACTCGTGGGCGGCGATCCGGGGCGTGTAGTAACCCTCGTTGACCGCCTCGCGGCCCATGTACCAGCGGCCGTTGCCCAGTGAGGTCGAGTAGGTGCGGGGCCAGCCGTTGTCCGCGTACACCCGGATGTTGGGGGTGCGGCCGGCCGGCACCGGCTGGAGCTGGACGTTGGTGACCCGGCTGTTCCAGATCTGGGCGCCCTGGTTGACGACCGAGATGAATTCCTGGGCCTGGCTGGCGTCGTAGTACAGGATCCGGGGTGCCGCGGCGGCCGGCCCGGCGGTGGTGACCTGCAGGCCGACCAGCATCGCGACGGCTGCCAGCGCGGCGGACAGTCTCTTGCGCAGCATCGGGGGTCCTCCCTGGGGGTGTGGGACGGGGTGTCCACACCGTAGCCAGAAAGAGACGATTATCGATGCACGGCGGCCATACCGGTTGCCGCCTCTCGCCGTGTGATGGCTACGAGGCCGGCGCGGCCGAGGTGGTGGCCGCGGGGAAGGCCAGGCCGATGCCGGGACCGGCCGGGCCGACATCCTTGCGGCGCTTGCCCAGCAGCAGCATCAGCGAGAGCAGCGAGGCCGTCAGGGCCAGCGCGCCCGCGCCGTACCAGGCGGCGTCGTAGTTGCCGAGCTTGTCGCGGACCAGGCCGGCCGAGGTGGCCGCGATCGCCGCGCCGAACTGGTGGGAGGCGAAGACCCAGCCGAAGACCACCGCGCCGCTGGCCCCGAAGTACTCCCGGCACAGGGCGACCGTCGGCGGCACCGTGGCCACCCAGTCCAGCCCGTAGAACAGGATGAACACCACCATCGAGGGGTGCGCGGTCGCGGCGAACAGTGACGGCAGCACCAGCAGGGACAGCCCGCGCAGCGCGTAGTAGCCGGCCAGCAGCCAGCGGCTGTCCACCCGGTCGGTGAGCCAGCCGGAGGCGATGGTGCCGATGATGTCGAACAGGCCGACCAGCGCGAGCAGGCTCGCCGCGGTGGTCGGGGCCATCCCGTGGTCGTGCGCGGCCGGGATGAAGTGGGTGCCGATCAGCCCGTTGGTGGTCGCCCCGCAGATCGCGAAGCCGCCCGCGAGCAGCCAGAACGGCCGGGTCCGGGCGGCCTGGCCCAGGGCCCGCACCGCGACGCGCACCGCGCCGCCGGGCGCCGCGGCGGGCAGCGAGGCCACATCGTCGGGTCCGGCGCCGTACGCGGTCACCCCGAGGTCGGTGGGCCGGTCCCGCAGCCGCCACCAGACCAGCGGCACCACCGACAGCGCGACCGCCGCCACGGTCAGCGCGGCGACCCGCCAGCCGTGAGTGCCGGTGAGCCGGGCCAGCAGCGGCAGGAAGACGAGCTGCCCGGCCGCACCACCGGCGGTCAGTACGCCCACGACCAGCCCGCGCCGGGCCACGAACCAGCGGTTGGCCACGACTGCGACGAAGCCCAGCGCCATCGAGCCGGTGCCGAGCCCGACCAGCACGCCCCAGCAGAGGATCAGCTGCCAGCTCTGCTGCATGAAGACGGTCAGCCCGCTGCCCGCCGAGACCAGCACCAGGGCGCCGGCCACCACCCGGCGGATGCCGAGCTTCTCCATCAGGGCCGCGGCGAAGGGGGCGGTGAGGCCGTACAGCAGGAGGTTGACCGAGACCGCCGCGGAGATCGTGCCGAGCGACCAGCCGAACTCGTCGTGCAGCGGTTGCAGCATCACCGACGGGGTGGCGCGGAAGCCGGCCGCGCCGACCAGGGCGATGAAGGCGACGGCGGCGACGAGCCAGGCGGGATGAAGACGGCGAAGGGTCACCCGATCATTCTGCGGAGGTGGGGATGGACGGACGAGTGGCCGGGAGGCCATGATGCGCAAGAATCGGGCCATGGTGCATTCCGTGGCGATGCTCGCCCTCGACGGCGTGGTCGGTTTCGACCTCGGTGTCCCTCCGCAGGTCTTCGGCGCGGCCCAGGACCCCGACAACCGCTTCCTCTATGCGGTGACCACCTGCGGCGACGGCCCCGGCCCGGTACGCCCCGAGCGCGGCGGCTTCCAGATCGTCCCGGACCACGACCTGAGCCCGCTGGCCACCGCCGACACCGTGCTCGTGCCCGGGGTCAGCGGCGGCAGCACGATGACCGACGGCAAGGTCTCGCCGGCCGTCACCGAGGCCCTGCGGGCCGCCCACACGCGCGGCGCCCGGATCATCTCCATCTGCACCGGCGCCTCGGTGCTCGCCGCGGCCGGCCTGCTCGACGGGCGCACCGCCGCCAGCCACTGGGCCTGGGCCAAGCGGCTGACCCGGCTGTACCCGCAGGTCGACTGGGACTTCGACGTGCTGTTCGTGGACGACGGCGACGTGCTCACCTCGGCCGGGGTGGCCGCCGGCGTTGACCTGTGCCTGCACGTGATCCGCCAGGACCACGGCAGCTCGGTGGCCAACCAGGCGGCCCGGCGCTGCGTGGTGGCCCCGTGGCGCGACGGCGGCCAGGCCCAGTACATCGAGCAGCCCGTGCCGGCGGTGGCGGGCTCCGGCACGGAACCGGCCCGGGCCTGGGCCCTGAGCCGGCTGGCCGAGCAGCTGAGCCTGGAGGAGCTGGCCGGGCACGCCCGGATGAGCGTGCGCACGTTCACCCGCCGGTTCCGCGACGAGACCGGGCTCAGCCCCCTGCAGTGGCTGCTGCAGCAGCGGGTGGCCCACGCCCGGCTGCTGCTGGAGTCGACCGATCTCAGCATCGACGTGGTCGCCCGGCGGGCCGGCCTGGGCAGCGCGACGGCCCTGCGCCAGCACCTGCGGGCGACGATCGGGGTCGCGCCCTCGGCCTACCGGCGGGCATTCCGTCAGACGTGACCAGGGCCTCAGGAAAAGTCGGAAGTGTCCGATGGGACGGACGTACCGGTGTACGTACCGCTTCCCTGAGGATGTCATGGACCAGACCTTCCGCCCGCTGCTCGACGCACTCAAGCAGATCGGCATCGACCCGGTCGCGGTGGACGCCGCGGCCGACGAGGCCCAGCGCAGCGGCCGGTCGGTGCGGGCGGTCCTGATCAACGACCAGGTCGTCACCGAAGAGCAGCTCACCGAGGCGGCCGCGGCGGCCTTCGGCATCAACACCCTGGACCTGGTCGGCTACTCCCCCGACCCGGCCGCGCTCAAGCGCATCCCGCTGCCCGTAGTGCTGCGGCACCGGGTGCTCGGCCTGGCGATGCACGACGGCGAACTGATCGTGGGCGTCACCGACCCCGGCGACGTGGTCGCGCTCGACGACGTCCGCGCGTCCACCGGCATGACGATCCGCCCGGTGGTGGTGGCCCGCAGCGAGGTCCGCCGGATCATCGAGCGGCTCCAGCGCGAGGACAGCGACCTGGGCGACCTGGCCGACACCTCGCTGGACGACCAGCTGATGACGGCCCAGGCGCAGAGCGCCGACGACGCGCCGATCGTGCGCTACGTCAACAACCTGATCGAGCAGGCCGTCCAGAACCGCGCCTCCGACCTGCACCTGGAGCCGACCGAGGACGACATGCGGGTGCGCTACCGGATCGACGGCGTGCTGCACGAGCTGGACACGGTGCCACGCGGCGTGATGGCCGCGCTGACCTCCCGCCTCAAGATCATGTCGGGCGTCGACATCACCGAGAAGCGGATTCCGCAGAACGGCCGGATCACCGCGCTGATCCGCGACCGCCAGGTCGACCTGCGGACCGCGACCCTGCCGACCGTGTGGGGCGAGAAGATCGTGCTGCGGGTGCTCGACACCGGCGGCATCGACCTGGACATGAACAAGCTGGGCTTCACCCAGCACAACCTGACCCGCTTCGCGGAGTCGTTCACCAAGCCGCACGGCATGGTCCTGGTCACCGGTCCCACCGGTTCCGGCAAGAGCACCACCCTGTACGCGACCCTGGGCCGGATCAGCAAGCCGGAGATCAACGTGATCACCGTCGAGGACCCGGTCGAGTACCGGCTGCGCGGGGTCAACCAGGTGCAGGTGAACACCAAGGCCGGCCTGACCTTCGCGGCCGTGCTCCCGGCGATCCTGCGCTCCGACCCGGACGTCGTGCTGATCGGTGAGATCCGGGACAGCCACACCGCCCAGATCGCCGTCGAGGCGTCACTCACCGGTCACCTGGTGCTCTCCACCCTGCACACCAACGACGCCCCCGGCGCGGTCACCCGGCTCACCGAGATGGGCATCGAGCCGTTCCTGGTCGGCTCGTCGCTGGACTGCGTGCTGGCCCAGCGGCTCGCCCGGCGGCTGTGCGACTGGTGCAAGGAGGCGTACCTGCCGAGCGCGGAGGAGCTCGAGGGCGCCCGCTGGCCGATGCAGGACCTGAAGATCCCGGACGCGCTCTACCGGCCGGTGGGCTGCCGCAACTGCGCCAACACCGGCTACCGGGGCCGGATCGCGCTGCACGAGGTGATGCCGATCTCGCCCGAGATCGAGTCGCTGACCATCCGCCGCGCCTCCTCCAACGAGATCCGCGAGGTCGCCCTGGAGCAGGGCATGTACGAACTGCGCTCGGACGGCCTGGCCAAGGCGGCGGGCGGGCTGACGTCGCTGCGTGAGGTCTCGCGCGTCGCCATCTGAGCGTGCGCGGCGGCAGGGTACCTCGCCGGCCGCGGCTGCGGACATTTCCGCCCGACCTGGTCCTAAACCCGCCCACCGGGATGCCGAATTAGGGGGCGTCAGACTTCACGACGAGATTGTCGGTGCAGCTCATGTACACGCTCGACCACGAGGTACCGCTCCAGGCGGCACCGGTTGACCCGGCCGCTTCCGGCCCGGACGACCTGGCCGTGCTGGACCAGATGCTGATCTCGCTCGTCGAGGCCCGCGGCTCGGACCTGCACCTGACCGTCGGCTCCCCGCCGATGATCCGGGTCGACGGCACGCTGCGGCCGCTGCCCGGCTACGGCAAGCTCAACTCGGCCGACACCGTCCTGCTGGCCCGCGCGGCCGTCTCCGCCCAGCAGTGGGAGACGTTCGAGCGCGAGCAGGAGATGGACTTCGCCCACAGCATCACCGGCGTCTCGCGGTTCCGCGGCAACCTCTACATCCAGCGCAACTCGTGCGGCGCGGTCTTCCGGGCCATCCCGCACACCATCAAGCCGCTGGACGAGCTGGGCATGCCCGACTCGGTGGCCCGCTTCGCCCACCTGCCCCGCGGCCTGGTGCTGGTGACCGGGCCGACCGGTTCCGGCAAGACCACCACCCTGGCCTCGGTGCTGGACCTGGCCAACCGGAGCCGCTCGGCGCACATCATCACCATCGAGGACCCGATCGAGTTCCTGCACCCGCACAAGCGCAGCCTGGTGAACCAGCGGGAGGTCGGCTCGGACACGGAGACCTTCCCGCAGGCGCTCAAGCACGCGCTGCGCCAGGACCCCGACATCATCCTGGTCGGCGAGCTGCGCGACCTGGAGACCACGGCCACCGCGCTGACCGCCGCCGAGACCGGCCACCTGGTGCTGGCCACCCTGCACACGCAGAGCGCCACCCAGACCATCGACCGCGTCATCGACATCTTCCCGCCGCACCAGCAGCTGCAGATCCGGGCCCAGCTGGCGGCCAGCCTGCAGGGCGTCGTGACCCAGGCGCTGGCACCGCGGGCCGACGGCAAGGGCCGGATGGTGATCTGCGAGATCCTCACCGCCACGCCGGCCATCCGGAGCCTGATCCGCGAGGGCAAGTCGCACCAGATCCCGTCCTTCATGCAGGCCGGTGGCAACGACGGGATGTTGGCCTTCGACCAGCACCTGGCCGAGCGCGTCCGGGAGGGGCTGGTCTCGATGCAGGCCGCCCTGGAGATCTGCCACTCGCAAGAAGAGCTCAAGCGCCTGATCGGACGGATGTGACATGCCGGCGACGAAGACGTTCCACTACAACAGCATCGACGCGCACGGGCGCAAGACCAAGGGCACGGTGGAGGCCGCCAACGAGACCGCGGCGACACACCTGCTGCGCCAGCGGGGCGAGGTCCCGCTGGAGCTGAGCCAGGCCGGTCAGGGCCTCAACCGGGACCTGAAGATCCCGGGCCTGGGCAACCGGACCAAGCTCAAGGACCTGGCGGTCTTCGCGCGGCAGTTCTCCACGATGACCGCCTCGGGCATGTCGCTGCTGCGGTCGCTGTCGATCCTCGAGGAGCAGACCGCCGCGGCGTCGCTGAAGAAGGCGACCGCCGAGGTCCGTACGGATGTCGCCGGCGGTGTGTCGCTGTCCTCGGCGATGGCCAAGCACGACAAGGTCTTCCCCCGCCTGATGATCGCCATGATCCGCGCCGGCGAGGCGGGCGGCATGATCGACCGCGCTCTGGAGCAGATCGCGGACAGCCTGGAGAAGGACACCGCGCTCCGCGGCAAGATCAAGAGTGCGCTGACCTACCCGGCGATCGTGCTGGCCTTCACCTTCGTGCTGATCGCGGCCGTGCTGATCTTCATCGTCCCGATCTTCGAGGCGATGTTCAAGAATCTGGGCGGCGAGCTGCCGGCCATCACCCAGTTCCTGGTCGACGCGAGCCACAACATGTGGTGGATCGGCCCGCTGGTGCTGACCATCGGCATCACGTCGACGGTCGCCTACAAGCGCCGGATCCGCCAGAGCCAGGACTTCCGGCTGGCCGTGGACCGGTTGAAGCTGCGGATGCCGGTGTTCGGCCCGCTCTTCCGCAAGCTGGCGATGAGCCGGTTCTCGCGCAACCTCGGCCTGCTGCTCAACGTCGGCGTGCCCGTCATGCAGGCACTGCACGTCGTCGGCGAGACCACGGGCAACGAGGTGATCAACGCGGCCATGCGCGACGTGCAGTCGGCCGTACGCGACGGCCAGCCCATGTCGTCCGCCCTGCGCAACCACAAGGTCTTCCCCGAGATGGTCACTCAGATGATCGAAGTGGGCGAAGAAAGCGGTCAAATCAGTCAGATGCTCGACAAGGTTGCCGATTTCTATGACAGGGAAGTCGACAGCGCCGCCGAATCCCTGACCGCTTCGATCGAACCGATCATGGTGCTCGTCATGGGAGCCGTGGTCGGCGGAATGGTGATCTGTCTGTACCTACCGATGTTCACCATCTACCAGAACATCCAGGGCAACTGACGCCCAGGAGCAGGAAACGGCCGGTCCTCCGGTCGCGGAGTCGGGCACCCGAGCCCGGAACCACCATCCCCGCCCCACCCCTGACGCCACACTGGAGGCACCCCCAATGCAGGACATCATCGCTCGCATGCGCGCCAAGAAGCAGGACGAGGGCTTCACCCTCATCGAGCTCCTGGTCGTCGTGGTCATCATCGGCGTGCTCGTCGCGATCGCCGTGCCGGTCTACCTGAACTACCGCCAGGGCGCGGCCGACAAGTCGGCCCAGTCCGACGTGCGCGGCGCGGTCAGCGCGATCGAGCAGTACTACACCGACAACGGCAACGCCTACGCCACCCTGCCGTCGACGGCGAAGCAGGCCGACAGCTTCAACCTGGGCAAGGCGACGCCGGACGGCACGTCCGTCAACCTGGTCACGCTCTCGGACAAGACCGTGATGACGTACGTGGGCACCGCCAGCTCGTACCTGGTCTGTGCGACCAACACGGGCGGCAGCGGCAAGGTCTACCTGTACGACAGCACCAAGGGCGGCTCGGTCAGCGTGCCGACGCCGGCGGTCAAGATCGAGACCTGCAAGCCCTGACGCGTTTCCCAGCTCGACCTCGGGTGGTGTCGCCGACGGCGGCACCACCCGCTCCCACCGTTGCGCAGAGACCGAGGAGGACCCGCCATGCCGCAGCCGCTGCTGCTCAGCATCGTCGGCCTGCTCGGTCTTGCCGTCGGATCGTTCCTGAACGTCGTGATCCACCGGGTCCCCCGCGGCGAGTCGCTCGTGCACCCGGGCTCGCACTGCCCGCACTGCGGTAACCAGGTCCGCAACCGGCACAACATCCCGGTCTTCGGCTGGCTGCTGCTGCGCGGCCGGTGCGCCGACTGCCGGGCGCCGATCAGTGCGCGGTACCCCCTGGTCGAGGCCGGCACCGCGGCGCTCTTCGTCGCCGTGGCCGCCCGGTTCGGCTGGTCCTGGGAACTGCCGGCGTACCTGTACCTGGCGGCCGTCGCGATCGCGCTGGCCGCGATCGACCTGGACGTGCTGCGCCTGCCCGACCAGATCGTCCTGCCGTCCTACGTCGTGACAGCGGCCCTGTTCGTCCCGGCGATGATCGCCCGGGGCGGCTGGGACACCGCCGCCCGGGCCCTGCTCGCCGCCGGCGTGCTGTGGGTCCTGTTCGAGATCATCAGCCGGTTCGGAATGGGCCGCGGCGACGTCAAGCTGGCCCCGCTGCTCGGCCTCTACCTCGGCTGGCTCGGCTGGAGCTGGGTCGCGGTCGGCATCTTCGCGGCGTTCCTGCTCGGCGGGCTCGTCGGCGTGGTGCTCATCGCCCTGCGGGTGGCCCGCCGCAAGACCCGGATCCCGTTCGGCCCGTACCTGCTGGCCGGTGCCTTCCTCGCGGTCTTCGCCGCGGCGCCGATCGCCGACTGGTACACCGCCCTGCTCATCCCCACCGCCTGATCGAGGAAGGAAACCGATGGCTAGCGTCAATCCGATCGGGCTGGACATCGGCTCGTCGTCCATCCGCGCCGTGGAAGTGCGCCGCGCGAAGGACGAGTACACCTTGACCAACTTCGGTCAGGTGCCGCTGCCGCCGGGCACCGTCCAGGCCGGCATCCTCACCGAGCCGGTGGCGGTCACCTCGGCGCTCAAGCAGCTCTGGGCCGCCTGCAAGTTCGACACCAAGCAGGTGCTGATCGGGGTCACCAACCCGCAGCTCGTGGTCCGCGAGATGGCCGTCTCCAACCTGCCCGCCAAGGAGATGCGCAAGTCGCTGCCGTTCCAGGTGCGCGACATGCTGCCGCTGGCGGTGGACCGCTCGCTGCTCGACTTCCGGCCGCTCGAGGAGCCCGGTGACAGCCCGACCGTGCGCGGCCTGCTGATCGCCATGCCCAAGGACGCCGTCATGGCGCTGGTCCAGGCGGTCGAGAAGGCCGGTCTGCACGTCGTCAACGTCGACCTGGCCTCCTTCGCCCTGCTGCGGGCCGCGTCCCGGCTGGACGCCCAGGTGGAGGCCATCGTCGACATCGGCGCCGAGGTCACCAGCGTGGTCGTGCACGCCGACGGCGAGCCGCTGATCGTCCGGACCGTGCCCCGCGGCGGTGCCGAGATCACTGAGAGCATCGCCACCCGGCTGGGCATCACCGCGCCCGAGGCGGAAGCGCTCAAGTGCCGGTACGGCCTGCACGGCGACGGCCGTCCCGACGGTGAGACCGCCGCCGCCGACGCGATCCGCCCGCTGATCAACGAGCTGCGCAGCTCGTTCACCTATCTCGCCTCGGGTGAACGGCAGAAGCAGGTCACCCGCGTCTCGCTGTGCGGCGGCAGTGCGCTGATGCCCGGCCTGGCCGAGCACATCCAGCAGCACCTCGGTGTCCAGGTGATGTACGCCGACAGCGCCGGCCGGCTGCGCGACACCCGCCGGGCCCGCCAGCGCGGCTTCGACAGTTTCCTGCCGTCGGCCGCGGTGTCGATCGGCCTGACCCTGGGAGCGGCAGCCTGATGGCCACCACCCTGATGCCCCTGGACCCCGCGGTCTCCCCGCAGCGGGTGACCCGGTTGCTGACCATCTCGGCGAGCCTGCTGCCCGAGGAGATCATCGCCGCGCGGCGGGCCCGCCGTACCCGGGGCTGGGTGATCGTCTTCGTCATCCTCGTCGCCTGCCTGCTCACCGGCTGGTTCGTCCTGGAACGCCAGGAGACCCGGGCCGCCGAGGACGAGCTCAACGCGGCCAACACCGAGGTCACCGATCTGCAGCGCTCGCAACGGGCGTACGGCGAGGTGGTCGACGTGCAGAACGACACGGCGACGCTGTCCAAGCAGCTCAAGACGGCCATGGCGAACGATCTCGACTGGGCGGCGCTGCTGGACCAGCTGCGCGACGTCGGCGAGTCCGCCGGGGTGACCGTGGTGGGGATCAACGGCGCGTTGCAGGAGGCCGGCAGCTCCTCGTCCGGCACCACCCTGCCCAGCACCACCACGTCGGCGCCGATCGGCTCGGCCGTCGTCACCGGCACGGGCCCGGACAAGCGGGCCGTCGCGGCCTACGTCGACGCCCTCGGCCAGCAGTCGGTGCTGGCCAACGCGTACGTGACGAACGTCAACACGGAGGAGAACGCCGTGAGCTGGACCCTGCGGGTCGACATCACCAGCGCCGCCCTCTGCGGCCGCTTCGGCGACAAGTGTGAGACGGGAGGCAAGTGATGGGTGCCCGTCACGCCGACCGGCTCTGGATGGTCGCCGGTGCCGCCGTCGTCGTCCTGCTCGCGGTGGTGAGCTGGTTCCTGCTGATCAACCCGCAGAAGACCGAGGCGGCGGATTTCCGGGACCAGACCGAGACGGCGCGCGCCCAGGCCGTGGACATGCGCAAGCGCATCGTCACGCTCAAGAAGCAGAAGGCGAACCTGGCCAAGCTCAAGGCCACGCTGACCGGCTATCAGGACGCGCTGCCCGCCGACTCCGGCGTGCCGGCCTTCCTGCGCCAGTTGCAGGCCGCGGGCACCGACCTGGACGTGGACGTCAGCGGCGTTACCGTGAGCACCCCGTCCGAGGTCGAGAACCTGCCCGGCGTCTGGGCGCTGCCGATCCAGCTCACCGCCGAGGGCTCGGCCGAGAACCTGAGCACCTTCCTGCAGGAGCTGCAGGGCAGCGGCCAGAAGCGCGCGGTGCTGATCGAGTCGGCCAACCTCACTTCCCCTCAAGTCGACGAGTCGGCCACCGATAAGGCGGACAAGATGAGCGTCAGCCTCGCGGTCAAGGCCTTCGTGGCCCCGCCGGTCGGCTCCGGCGCGCCGACCGTCACCACGGACTGAGCGGAAGTGGCCATGGCAGCAACCAGAGACGACGGCTTCACGCTGGTGGAGGTGCTGACCTCGCTCGCCGTCATCGGCGTCGTGCTGAGCGCGGTGACCACGTTCTTCGTGCGCTCGATGGTGACCATCGACGTGCAGGGGGCCCGGCAGGCGGCGATCCAGGTCGCCGCCGACTCGATGGAGCAGCTGCGTCAGGTGCCGGCCGCGGACGTCGCCACCTGGCTCGGCACCCAGTCCGGGACCCCGGAGGTCGTGGTCAACTCCATCCGCTACACCCGGCAGTGGACGTCCACGGTCACCGTCAGCGCCCTGCTCAACGTCACGATCAAGATCGCCTGGAAGGGCCACACCTGCCCCGCCGCCGGCTGCTCGTACGCCACCAGCACGCAGATCAGCACGTCCTTGCACGAGCCGCTCTTCAACTCGGCGACCGGATCATGACCCGGCTCGGCCACCGGCTCCGGGCCGCCGGCGACGCCGGCTTCTCGATGGCCGAGGTGCTGGTCAGCATGGCGGTGATGTCCGTCGTCATGGCCATCGCCAGCACCGGCTTCTACGAGATGTTCCACACCACGGACACCGCCGAGGCGTCGGCGACGGCCCAGGTCGAGCTGCAGGCGGCGTTCAACAAGCTGGACCGAGAGGTCCGGTACGCCTACCGCGTCAACGAGGCCTACTCCGACACCACGAACTGGTACATCGACTACGTCTTCATCGACGACGCCGGCAAGAACCAGTGCGTGCAACTGAGCCTGCCCCGCGCCGGCGGCACCCTCAAGCGCCGGCAGTGGCCGTGGCCGGACGCCATCTCCGGGCCGGCCTCCGCGGTCGCCAACAACCTGATCTCGGCCCGGCTGGACACCGGCACGCCCAAGCAGATGATCAATCCGTTCGTGCTCGAGGCCAGCGGCGACGGCGGCAGCGACCTGGACCGGCTGAACGTCAAGGTCAACAGCGTGGTCGGGGCGGACCGGACCAAGCAGGGCTTCCGCGAGTACGACCTGCAGTTCACCGCGATGAACACCCTGTCGCGAGCCAACTACAACCGGCCCTGCACGCACTGACGCCGCGCCCGCGGCCGGCCGAGCGACCATGAGGTCCACGGCCGGCCCGGCTGCCGTCAGTGCGGCAAGGGCGGACGGCTGCGGTGCAGCTCGGCCAGTTGCTCCGGGGTCATGCTCTCGAGCACCCGCCTTCGGCGTTCCGCCATGTCGGCCAGCTCCTCGGGGCTGAGCTGAGCAACCAGCTCCTGCCGCCGTGCCGCCATCTCTTGCAGCTCTTCAGGTGTGTAGGTGTGTTCCACCGCGGTCATCTCCTCGATCAACGTCACCAGGACCGCCGCCGACGGGGTGCCCGCGGCGTCGAACTGTCCCAGCACCACCTCGAGCCGGTCCCGCAGCCGGATCGCCCGGGCGATCCGGTCGCGGACCTGGTCCAGCTGGCTGCGCACCAGCTCGCGGGCTTCGGGCCCGGAGCCGTCCAGCAGCGCCCCGATCTCGGCCAGGGCGAAGCCGAAGCCGCGCAACGCGACGATCCGGTGCAGCCGGCGGACATCGGCGTCGGTGTACCGCCGGTGCCCGGCCGGGCTGCGCAGGGAGGGCCGCGCCAGGCCGATCTCGTCGTAGTGGTGCAGGGTGCGCACGGTGAGGCCGGTGGCTGTGGCCAGCTCGCCGACGCTCCAGGTGCCCATGGCGGAGACGCTAGGTCCTTCCGTTACGTGAGGAGCAAGCCCGCGGTCACGGGATCTGCCAGACGGTGGTCGGCCCGGCGGAGGTCGGGCAGGCCAGGTACGGGCGGCGGACCGTGCAGCCGTACGGCGCCGCGGTCTGCATCGCGCCGACGGTGTGCACCGTGTCGTCCGCGGGATCCGTGACCGCCACCCAGGTCCGGCCGACGATCTTGTTGTCCACGCGCAGCTCCAGCCCGCCGACCGCGAGCGTGTGGCCGAGCTTGCGCCGCACCGCCCCGGTGCGCGCGTCGAGGATCGCCGACTCCGGGTCCTCCTGGCGGTCGTAGGCCAGCAGCACGCCCTCGCCGACCCGGAACGCGTTGCTCCAGGCCGGGTCCGACCAGCGCACGGAGCCGTCGCTGGGGTCGAGCCCGCTCACCCGGCCGGCGTCGGCGATGCACAGCACCGGCCCGCAGTCGTGCACGAACCCGGTCGGGCCGCCCTCGGTGCGCCACCGCCGGGTCAGTTGCGGCAACCGGTACGCGGCCAGCGAAGCCCGCCCCTGCTCACGCCGCGACAGGTACAACTGATCCCCGGACACCGTGACACCGACGAAGTCGGCCGCAGGTGTGCCGTCCAGCTCCGCCGGCAGCCGTACGCCCAGCTCACCCCGGCCGAGCACCGACCCGTCGGCGAACTGCAGCGTGGTGACCCGCCCGTCGACCCCGAGGACCACGATCCGGTCGGGCCGGTCGGCGAACAGGTCGTCGTTGAGGATCTCGCCGACCCCGGCCACCATCCGGCTCCAGATCGTGGCACCGGTGCGCGCGGAGGCGAGCCGGAGCTCCGTACCCCCGTCGTCGGTGTCGACGCGCAGCAGCGCACGGCCGCCGCTGAGGGTGACCACCGTGGCGTTCGGCTCGTTCAGGGTCCACAGCACCTTGCCCTCGGTGGCGTCCAGGAACGACATCCGGGGGGCGCTGCCGGAGCGGGCCAGCAGCACGCCGCCGTCGAGCGTCAGGTTCTGCACGTTCTGCGGCAGCGAGGTGGCCCACAGCTGCTCGCCGCCGGGCAGGGCGTACCCGCGGACGCCGGACTCACTGTTGGGGTTCGCGCCGAAACTGGCGGTGTAGAGCGCGTCCGGGCCGAGGGTGAACGCGGCGGCCGCCGTACCCCCGGCCGCCAGGATCGGCTCCATGGTCCGCGCCGGCGGCGTGGCCGCGACCAGCGTGAGCAGGGCGGCGACCAGCACGGCGAGGACCAGGACCGGGCGCGGCGCCCGGAGCCGGGGCCGCCGTGCGGCCGGGCCGGGCTCCGCGCGCGGGGACGCGTCGAGATCTATGAGCGGTACGGCGTCAACCACGCGTTCAGCATGACGGGCAGAAGCCCCCATGGGTACGGTCCGCTGTCGGTCATCACTGTGGGTAGGCTGCCGGTATGTCTTACACGGTGCCGCCGACCCGCACGGCCGCGGTTGTCCAACAGCTCCGTAACGAGATCGTCACCGGTGAGTTACCGCCCGGGACGCTCATCAAGGACGCGGAGCTGGCCGCCCGGCTCGGCGTCAGCATCACGCCGGTGCGCGAGGCCATCGCCCAGCTCTCGGTCGAGGGCCTGATCGACATCGCCCCGAACCGCACCCGGCACGTCACCAAGATGACGCAGAAGAACGCGCTGGAGCTCATCGATGTGATGGGTGTGCTGGCCTGCGCGGGCTTCGAGTGGGGCGTGGAAAACCTGACCAGCAATCACCTCGACCTGATGCGCCAGCGGCAGAAGGAGTTCGTCGAGGGGCTGCGCACGGGCAACGTGCTGGCCGCGGGGGCCGCGGGGGCGGACTTCAGCACCATCGTCATCCTGGCCAGCGGCAACCGTGAGCTGCAGTCGATGGTCGACCTGGTGGTGGCGCGCACGCTGCGCATCCTGGCGATGGGTGCGGAGAGCAACCTCTGGGACGTGTGGATCACCGGCCACGAGGAGATCCTGCAGCATCTGGAGTCCGGCGACTCGGCGGCGGCCCTGCAGCGCTACCGCCAGATCTACGTCGAATACCGCGCCAAGGTCGAGCAGGTCCTCTTCTCGGAGTAGGGCTACGCCTGGGCCAGCCGGGGCAGCAGCGGGCCGAGCACGTCCAGGCCGTCCCGGCGTACGGCATAGCGGGTGATCCCCCACCGCTCGCGATGCCGGCGCACCGCCGCGACGATCTCCTCGGCCGTGCCCACCAGCAGGAACGGCACCTGGCGGAGCTCGTCGACGCTCATCGCCAACCGCTCGGCGTGCTCGGCGAGGAAGCCCGCCGCGTCGTCGGTCACCTCGACCACCTGCACCAGCGCCTCCAGCGTGGCGTCGCCGCCCGCCCGGGCCAGC
Organism: Actinoplanes sp. NPDC004185; assembly: GCF_053603475.1. NCBI lineage: Bacteria > Bacillati > Actinomycetota > Actinomycetes > Micromonosporales > Micromonosporaceae > Actinoplanes > Actinoplanes sp. NPDC004185. The sequence goes on from NZ_JBSGFR010000010.1 coordinate 182,789, forward strand.
GCGACCTGCGCGTCGATGTCGGCCGGCCGCCAGCGGGCCTCGTGCTGGTGCCCGTCGGACCTGGTGCGGCCGAAGCCGGTCAGGCCGACGATGTCGGCGTGCTCGCCGGCCCAGCGCAGCAGCCGCGAGTTCGCCGTGCCGACCAGCAGCGGGATCCGCTCCTGCACCGGGCGCGGCCGCTCCAGCAGGGCGTTGAGCATGGTCAGCTCGGGCGTGGCCACGGTGACCTTCTCCCCCGCCAGCAGCCGGGTGGTCGCCTCGGCGACGGCGATGCACCGGTCGACGCGGCCGCGCACGTCCGGGCGGACCTGGCCGATCGCGTCCCACTCGGCCGGCGTGTGCCCGGCGCCCAGGCCGAGCAGCGTGCGCCCGCCGGAGACCACGTCCAGCGTCGCCACGTCGGTCGCCAGCAGGATCGGCTCCCGCACCGCGGCGTTGGAGACGTACGACCCCAGCTTGAGGGTGGTGGTGACGGCGGCCGCCGCGGCCAGTGCCACGAACGGCGCCGCGCACGAGCCGGGGTGGTCGGCGGCGAGCAGCGTGTCGAAGCCGGCCGCCTCCGCACGCCGGGCGAGGTCGAGCCAGTCGGCGGCGTCGGTGGGCTGAGCCTGGAGCGCGAAGTCGGCCATGGCGCGATTCTGGTCGCGCCCGGGCCGGGGTGCCGTCCCGCGGCGGCCGGTTTCGCTGTCGGCGTACCCGCCGGATGGCGGGCAGTTTCCGCCAGTTGGCGCTCGTCGCCGCGGGCCGCGACCGCTCAAGCTGAGGACAGCGATCACACGCTTGTGATCTCCTCGAATCAGGAGGCCCGCCCATGACGCTGTCCGTGGAGATGACGCCACCACCGTTCGACCCGGAGCTCGGCGCGGCTCTGCCGGCCATCACCGAGATGATGCCCGCCGCGCTGACCGCGGACCTGATCCCCGCCCTGCGCACCGGCGGCCCCCTGGGCGCCCCGACGGACGACGAGCTGCGCCGCGACGGCAAGTTCACCCTCGAGGAGCGCACGGTCCCCGGCCTCGACGGCGACCCGGACATCTCGCTGCTCATCCTGCGCCCGACCGCCGCCACCGGCACCCTGGGCTGTGTCTACTTCACCCACGGCGGCGGCATGATCCTCGGCGACAACCGCACCGGCGTGCTGGAGGCGCTGGACTGGGCCGAGGAGTTCGGCCTGGTCGTGGTGTCGGTGGAATACCGGCTGGCCCCCGAGACGCCGCACCCGGGCCCGATCGACGACTGCTACGCCGGGCTGACCTGGACCGCCGGCCACGCCGACGAGCTGGGCTACGAGCCCGGCCGGCTGATCGTGGCGGGTGGCAGCGCGGGCGGCGGGCTGGCCGCGGCGCTGGCCCTGATGGCCCGGGACAAGGGCGGACCGGCGCTGGCCGGCCAGATGCTGATCTACCCGATGCTGGACGACCGCAACGACTCGTACTCGGCGCGTCAGATGGCCGGCCGCGGCATCTGGGACAGCACCGCCAACGACACCGGCTGGACGGCCCTGCTCGGCGCGGCGCGGGGCGGGCCGGACGTGTCCCCGTACGCGGCGCCGGCCCGGGAGACGGACCTGTCGAACCTGCCGCCGGCCTTCATCGACGTCGGCTCGGCCGAGACCTTCCGCGACGAGGACATCGCCTACGCCAACCGCATCTGGCAGGCCGGCGGCCGCGCCGAGCTGCACGTCTGGCCGGGCGCGTTCCACGGCTTCGACGCGACGGTGCCGCAGGCCGGCATCTCCCAGGAGGCCCGGGCCGCCAGAACGCGCTGGCTGCACCGCCTGCTGGACGTCTAGCCTCGGGGCATGAAGGACCTCGTCGTCCGGCTGGCCGCGCTCGACGCCGACGCGGGCGCGGCCCTGCGGGTCATCTCGTACTTCGACAGCCTGGTGGAGTCCCGCGCCGGCCTCCAGTCGATCGTGCGGGGCGCGGCGGTGCTGGCCGACTGCCCGGCCCGCCTGCGCGACGACGAGCGCCGGGTGCGGATCCGGGTCACCGCGGCCGGCGTGAGCGCCTGGCAGGACGGTCCCCCGGCGCCGGAATGGATGACCACCGGGGCGGGTTCGGCGACGCTGTGGCTGGAACGCGCCGGCCCGCCGGGCCCGGTGGAGGCGATGATCCTGGAACGCGCGGCGGGTGCGGCCCGGGCGGTCCTGGACCGGACCCGCGGCCGGGCACCCGCGGCCGACCCGGCGTCGGCCGAGCTGATCGTGGACGCGTCGGCTCCGGCGGACGTACGCCGGCAAGCGGCCCGCCGCCTGGGGCTGGCCGAACCGGCGTACGTGATCGCCCGGCCGTCGGAGATCCAGGTGCGGTCCGGTCCGTTGCCGAAGCTGCCGGGCCGGGCCGGAATCGGCCCGGCGACGGCGATCCTGGACCTCCCGGCGTCCTGGGCGGCGGCGAAGGTGGCCCTGCGCTTCGCGGCGGAAGGCACCGACGAGGACCCGGGCTCCCCGGTGGTCCACGCCGAGGAACTGGGCGCCCTGGCCCTGCTCGCGGAGGTGGGAGACCAGTCGAACGCCCCCGACGTGCGGGCGCTGGACCACGCGGCCGCGGCGGCGCCCTGGATGCTGACCACCCTGCACACGATGGCGACCAGCATCAGCCTGCGCGCGGCGGCGACGACCCTGCGGCTGCACCACTCGACGCTGCAGGACAGGATCACCCACGCGGAGCACCTGCTGGGCTGGAACGTCCGCTCCCCGCAAGGCCGCCTGCGCCTCCAACTGGCGCTGGCCCTGCGCCAACTGCACCGGCACCCGTGATGGAGCTCCAGCGCCTGACCTCGGGACACGCGGCTGAGTTGTTGCGCTTCGAGCGGGAGAACAGGGCGTGGTTCGCCCGCTCGATCTCGGACCGCGGCGACGACTACTTCACAGAGTTTCCGGCCCGCCACGCGGCGCTGCTGGCGGAACAGGCGACCGGGCTGTGCCACTTCCACGTCGCGGTCGACGAGGAGGGGGCGGTGGTCGGCCGCTTCAACCTGGTGGACGCGCTGGACGGGGTGGCAGTGCTGGGCTTCCGGGTGGCGCAGCGGGTCGCGGGCCGCGGCGTGGCCACGGAGGGGGTCCACCGGATCTGCGAGCTGGCAGTCACCGAGTACGGCCTGAACAGGCTGATCGCAGACGCGGCACGAGACAACACCGGCTCGTTGAAAGTGCTGCAGCGCACCGGATTCCAGCCGGCCGGCGAAGTGGAACTGCCCGGCCGCCCCGGCATCCGCCACGTCCTCGAGCTGCGGCCCTCAGAGGCTCCGTAGCTGCTCGAGGGCGGCCGCCCAGGCTTGGAAGTACAGCTCGCGGGGCACCTTGAACCATCTTGTGTAGGTGTTGGAGTCGCGCACCTCGTCCCAGCCTCCGTCCCCCTCCGCGACGAAGACGTGGTCACCCTGCTGCCAGAGCATGACGTTCCAGCCCTGATCGGTGTCGTGGTACGGCTCGGTCAACGTGCCGCAGGGGACATCGGCGAGGGTCCAGGCCCGCATCTGCGCCTCGGTCGCTCCAACCACCCGGGTCGGGCATCCCGCCACCGGCCAGCCACGCGCCTCGGGGAACTCGTCCTCGCTGAAACCGGTCAACCCGGTCGTCAGATAGTCGATGTCCATCGACCGCACTGTGTCACACCGGCTCGTCGGTGGGCCGCCGGGAGCGCTTCAGGGCCATCCACAATGTCGCCAGGATCGGCGCGTACACCATGACAGCGACCAGCAGACCCCACCAGAACCGGCCACTGCCCACCCCCGCGCTGAAGCCTTCGCCCGCCCAGCGGGCGACATAGATCAGCAGCGGCAGATAGAAGACGGCGAAGTAACCCGCGGCCAGCCCGCACCCCGCGATCCACACCCACCGGAACCACGCCCCGACCCGCAGGTCCCGGGGATCGGCCTGGTCGAGTTCGGCCCGCTGCCGCTGGTCCAGGCGGCCGATCGCGCGCCGGAGCAGGAGTGACTTGACGCGCCACAGGTCGCGGCAGCCGGTGGCCGTGACCAGGACGCCGTACAGATCGGTGCGCAGGAAGATCATGCACTGCCACAGGGTGCTCGCCACCAGCACGAACGTCAGCGCGGGCAGGGGCTGGACGGGACCGGCCACGAGCTGCCCGACCAGCAGGGCCGCGATGAGGACGCCGTCGATGGCCAGGCCCGCCAACTGGGGCCCGTACCGTCGGCGGCGGGGGACGCTCCAGAGCTGGGACAGGTCGGTCTCGAAGACCAGGAAGAACAGGCGCCGGTCGACGCCGAACCGGGTGCGCAGGTCCAGCGCCCGGGCGGCCAGCCAGTGCCAGCTCTCGTGCACCGCGACCAGCCCGTAGGTGACCGGCAGCATCAGCAGCAGGCTGGTGCCGACGTCGCCGGTGACCAGCAGGTCGGTGGGACGGGGCCACAGGTCCGGGCGTACGGCGAAGCACGCCACCGCCACCAGCGCGGCGAGGCCGTAGCCGCACCAGGCCACCGCGGAGAACAACGGCCGCACCAGGACGGCCGGTGGTCCGCCGATCCACCCCCGTTGTTGCACCGGCGCGGTCGCCACCGGTGCGGCCGTCCGCGCCTCGTCGTCGATGAAACCGAGCTCACTCAGCGCCGTCAGGAAGTCCGCCATGTCCACCGGCTCACCGGCGAACGCCGAGGCGCGCTCGCCGGCTTCGGCCACGGTCGCGCCGGCGAGCAGCGCCCGCACCACGACACCGCCCACTGCGGGCACAGCGACGAACGTGCCCCGGTCCGGGTCGCCGATGAGCACGTCGTCGCCGTCGTCGACCACCGACAGCGGCCGGAGCCGGACGGTGGCATCGCCGGGCACCGGAACGACACTCACGACGGTGCCCCGGCCGAACGGGCCACAGCGGCCGCGGCGCACAGCGCACAGTCCGGGTTCCGCGGCCACGGCTCCCGGCGCTGGGCGCCACCGGCGGAGACGTCCAGCAGCACCTCGGCCCCGGCGGCGTACGGCGGCTCGTAGCCGGTCAGGTACCGCAGCGCCTCGAACGCCACCAGTGATCCGACCAGCGCCGCCGAGGGTCCGTTCGCCCGGTTCACCCGCGGGATCCGGGCGCTGAGGCGCTGGGCTGTCACGGCCGCCGGCGGCAGCACCACCGACGCGATGCCCTTGCCGTCGCCGTACGCGTGCACCCGGCACTCGTAGCAGCCGCTGCGTCCCGGGTCGACGGAGAAGTAGATGAGCTGGGAGCCGGTCATGCCGCCACGTACCCACGGGATCCCGGCCCGTACGCAGGCCTCGTTGACCCAGTTGTCGATGCGTTCGCCCTGGTCGATTCCGGACACCACCAGGTCCACGCCGTCGAGCAGGCTGCTCACGTCGTCCGGCCCGCGCACCCAGCGGCGCACCGCGCGCACGTCGATGCCCGGATTGAAGGCGCGCACCCAGTCGGCGGCCCGGTCCACCTTCGGGGTGCCGAGGTCGGCTTCGCGGTAGAGGAACTGCCGGGCCAGGTTCTTCGGCTCCACCTCGTCGTCGTCGAGCAGGGTGAGCCGGCCGACGCCGAGCCCGGCCAGGCTCTGCAGCACGTTGGAGCCGAGCCCGCCGGTGCCCAGCTGCAGCACGTGGGCATCGCGGACCCGCTGCTGGAGATCTGCCTCGTTCGCCTCCAGCGACGCGTACAGCTCGAAGAAGGCCAGGTTGCTGAAGTCGCGCCCGGACCGCTCGCGGTCGACGGCGCGGTCCACGTCGCGCAGCATCCGCAGACCGTCGAGCGCGGTCAGCGCTTCGGTGAGCTCGCCGGGGGCGACCGCCGGACCGTCGGCGCCGAGCCGGGCCCGCAGCTCCGCCGCCGTGCCGGGTTGGTCGCGCAGCACCGTCAGCAGACGTTCGACCTGGCCGTCGGGGTCGTCGAGCTCCACCGAGCGGCTGGGATCGCAGACCACGTAAAGGGCGGTGCCGGCGCGTTCCCAGGCACAGGGTTTCAGGCCGATCCGCATCGCATACCTCCGTGTTGGCCGCACCGCGAGGAAAAAAAGGTGGACGGCCGCACGGTGCCGCCGCGGCCGTCCACCTCACGTCATCAGGAGTCCGGCCACTGCGTGGACTTCACCGATTCCACCGTACGGATGATGATCTTCATCAATCTCACCTCCCTCGCACGTCCGGACTTCGTCCGCCCATCACGTATCTACGATGGTGGAGCAGGCCATTGATACGTTTGGTATACGTTCGCCTTCCGGGGATACGGGGACCGACGGGGGCCTTTCGTGAAACTGGTGCTGCTGGGGCCGGTCGGGGTGGTCGTCGAGGGGCGGCCGGTGCCCATCGAACGCGCGCAGCGACGAGCCGTACTGGCCTATCTGCTGTTGCATCCCAACCAGACCGTGACGACGGATCAGCTGATCGACGCGCTGTGGGGCGCCGCGCCGCCGGCGACGGCCAAAAGGCAGGTTTTCGCGGCGGTCTCGGCCGTCCGGCGGGCATTGCGCGCCGCCGGGCGGGAGCTGGTCACGAGCGCCGGGGGTGGTTACCGGGCGACGGTGACCGCCGCGGAGCTCGACCTGCTCGCCTTCACCGAGCACCGCGACCGGGGGCAGCAGCTGGCCCGGGCCGGCGATCCGGCGTCCGCCGTCGCCGCGCTGCGGTCCGGTCTGGACCTGTGGTCCGGAACGCCGCTCGGCGGCGTGAGCGGTGCCTTCGTCGACCAGGCCCGGCACCAGCTGGAAGATCAACGACTGGCCGCGCTGGAGACCTTGTTCGACACGGAGAACGAGCTCGGCAATCACCATGCCGTGGTCGACGATCTGGCCGCTCTCGCCGCAGCCCATCCCTTCCGGGAGAAGCTGGCCGGCGCGCTGATGCTGGCGCTCTACCGCAGCGGCCGCCCGGCCGAGGCGCTCGCCACCTATCGCCGGCTGCGGCAGACCCTCTCCGGTGAGCTGGGCATCGATCCGGGCCGGCCGGTCACCGAGCTGCACGACCGGATCCTGCGCAACGACGACGGGTTGCGCCGGCCCGCCGCGGTCCGGGCGGCGCGGCGTTTCCTGCCGCACGACATCCCCGACTTCACCGGGCGGTCCGCGGAGCTGGAAGGGCTGGACGCGCTGCTCACGGCCACGCCGGGCGGGACCGACGTGGTGATCATCAGCGCGCTCGTCGGCGTCGGCGGCGTCGGCAAGACCGCGCTGGGGGTGCACTGGGCGCACCGGATCGCCGCACGCTTCCCGGACGGCCAGCTCTACCTCGACCTCCGGGGGTACGACGAGCGCCGCCCGCTGCCGGCCACCGAGGCGCTCGGCGTGATGCTCCGGACGCTGGGCGTCCCACCGCGACAGATCCCCGCGGATGTCGACGAGGCGGCGGCGCTCTACCGCGCGACCCTCGCGGGACAGCGGGTGCTGATCCTGCTGGACAACGCGGCTTCCGCCGCGCAGGTACGTCCACTTCTGCCGGCCACGCCCGGCACCCTCGTCCTGGTGACCAGCCGCGACGCGCTCGGCGGGCTGATCGCGCGGGACGGCGCCCGGCGCGTCGAGGTCGGCCTGCTGTCGCCCGGGGACGCGACGGAGCTGCTCACCCGCATCCTCGGCGCCGACCGGGTCGCCGCCGAGGCGCAGGCGACCGACGACCTGATTCGCGCCTGCGGCCGCCTGCCCCTGGCCCTGCGGATCGCGGCAGCGAACCTGGCCGCCCGGCCCCGGACCAGGATCGGGGCGTACGTACGGGAGCTGCTCGGCGGCCGGCGACTCGACGCGCTGCTGGTCGACGGGGACCCGCAGAGCAGCCTGCGGACGATCTTCGACCAGTCGTACCGTCGCCTCGGACCCGCCGCGCAGCGGGCCTTCCGGCTCGTCGGGTCCGCACCGGTGCCGGACCTCACCGTCGCGGCCGCCGCGCAGCTCCTGGACCGGACAGCCGGGCAGGCGCAGGCGGCGCTGCGGACGCTCGCCGACGCCCACCTCGTCGCCGAGCACCGGCCGGGCCGTTTCACCATGCACGACCTGGTCCGCGAGTACGCCCGGCACCGGGCCGGCCCGGCGGACCTGCGCGAGGAGCGGGCGGCGGCGCTGGCCCGGCTGCTGTCCTGGTTCGTGACGGGCGCCGAGACCGCGGCCGCCAAGCACAATCCGGCCCGGATCAGGCTGCCCCGGGACGAACCGTTTGCGCCGTTCGCGACGGCGGAGGAGGCCACGGGGTGGCTCACCGCCGAACTGCCGAACCTGGTGGCGGTGACGGAGACCGGCACGGCCCTGGGCCACCCGGACGCGGTGTGGCGCCTGGTCTTCGCCTGCCAGCCGTTCCTCAACGCCACGATCGAGCGGGTCACCATGCTGTCGCTGGGCCGGGCCGCGCTGGCCGCGGCCGAGCTCAGCACCGACCCCCGCGCGCGGCCGGCCGCCGAGCTGGTCATGGCCCACTCGTACACCACGAACGGGTACGACATCCTCGGCATGCCGCACGCGGAACGCTGCCTGGAGCTGGCCCGGCAGTCCGGCTGGCGCAGACTGGAGCCGGAAGCACACAACGCACTGAGCGTGTACCACCTGCTCGGCGGCGACCTGCGCAGCGCGGCGGAACACGCCCGGTCCGCGTTCGACGGCTCGATGGCGCTGGGCGTCGAGCCGCCGCAGTACCTCGGCAAGGTCGCCCTGATCGAGTTGCTGATGGGCTCCCTGGCCGAGGCCGGCGACCACTTCGAACAAACCCTGGCCAGCCCCGGCCACCGCGCCGGCTACAGCCGGGCCATCACCCTGCTCAACCTGGCCGAGGTACGCGCCCTCCAGGGCCGCCCGGCGCAGGCCGAGCAGCTACTGATCGAGGCGCTGGCGCTGCTGGAGGAGGCGGGCAACGCCCACGTCACCGCGCTGGCCCGGGCCGACCTGGCGGTGATCCGGTACGCGCGCGGTCAGCGCACCGAAGCCTGGAACCTGCTGGACCAGGCCCGGTCGGCCCTGGCCGCCTCGACGGACGTGCTGGCCCGTACGCAGCTGGCCGGCCGGCACGCCGAGCTGCTGCTCGCGGCCGATCGGGCCGCCGACGCGACCGAGATCCTCGGGCCGGCGCTCGCCGAGGCGGAGCCGTACGGCAACCACTACCCGACGACCCAGACCCTGATCGCCCTGGCCCGGGCCTGCGCCCCGGCCGACCTCGACCGGGCGGGCGACTTCGCGGCCCGAGCCGTCGATGCGGCGCGCAAGGGTCAGTTCCGGCTGCTCGAAGGCCGGGCGCTCAATGAGGTGGCCCGGGTGCACCTGGCGGCGGGCCGGCGGGCCGAGGCCAGGGAGGCGGCCGAGGCGGCCCGGCGGATCCATGAGATGACCGGCCACGAGCCCGGACTGCGCGAGGCGGACCGGCTACTCGCCGAGAGCCGGGGACCAACGACAGAAGGCTGACCGCGCCTTTGACCGTAAACTTCGGCAATGTTCGAGTATCACGGGTGGATCACCCTCCGTTCGACGGCTGAAGCTGTCGACGACGATCCGCCGCTTCGCCTCGAAGAGATTCAGCACCTCGTGAACCAGCTCGCCGGCCATGGGCTGACGGACCTTCGTCCGGTCAACGGGCAGTACCAGGTGCACCTCGCCGGACACCCCAATCATCGCGGCACGCAGGGCACCGACGTGATCGAGCTATTCGGGCGGGTCGGTGCTCTTGCTCCCGGCTCCTACGGACTCCTCTACGTTCATGACGACGAGGACCCGGAACACAACCTGGAGTTCCGCGTCTTCCGATTGATGCGAGGAATCGTCACCGAACATGCGGACCACTTCCTGTCACCGGTCATTCCGACCTTGGAAGATGAATACACGTTCTGACCACGGATTCGGTCTTTCAGAAGCGCCCGGCCCAACAGCAAAGGCCCGGACATCAGTCCGGGCCTTACCCAAGGGTGGAGCTGAGGGGACTCGAACCCCTGACCCCCACACTGCCAGTGTGGTGCGCTACCAGCTGCGCCACAGCCCCTTGCCTGTCCCCGGGATCCCCCGGGCACTCACGGAATAGTACACACCTTCCGGGCCCCCTCGTGCGGAGGGGGCGGCATGCGTGTCAGTTCAGTGAGACGTCCGGGGGGAAGTGGGCCACCGCGGCCAGGATGTCGCCCTGGCGGCGCAGGACCATGGCCCACAGGTCGTCCGGGCGGCTGACGAACGGGTCCCCCGGGAGGGCGTCGAAGACGAACCAGGAGCCCGCCGCGATCTCCTCCTCGAGCTGGCCCGGGGACCAGCCCGAGTAGCCCGCGAAGACCCGGATGCCGGCCACGCTCTCGCGCATGCGGTCCGGGTCGGCCGACAGGTCCACCGTGCCGAGCGCGCCGGACACCTGGTGGAAGCCGGACACCCGTTTTTTCACCTGGGGGCGGGTGCGGGCCAGGCAGATCGCCGATTCGGGCTGCACCGGGCCGCCCTCGAACAGCACGGCCGGGTCGCCGGCCAGCTCGCCCCAGTTGCCCAGCACGTCCGCCACCGGGACCTCGGTCGCCCTGTTCAGCACCACGCCCAGCGCGCCGCCGGTCTCGTGGGCCACCAGCAGCACCACGGTGCGGTCGAAGTTCGGGTCTTTCAGGGTCGGGGTCGCGACCAGAAGCTGACCGGTCATCGACTCCATCGAGCGACCTCCGATGCGCTGCTCTTCACTGAACACGGCAGCCCCACCTTCGCCCCAGGAGGCCTTCGGTCAACGCCATGCTTGGACATTAGCCTGCGTTTCCGGCCACCGATAAGGTCTGGCGCATGAACGAGCCACCCGCGGAGGCGGAGATCGGCGTCATCGGCGGATCGGGCCTCTACGCCCTCCTCGACGGCGCGACCGAGTATCAGGTGTCCACGCCCTACGGTCCGCCGTCGGATCCGGTCACCGTGGCCGAGGTCGGCGGGCGCCGGGTGGCGTTCCTGCCCCGGCACGGCCGGGATCACCGGTTCCCGCCGCACAAGATCCCGTACCGGGCCAATCTGTGGGCGTTGCGGTCGCTGGGCGTACGCCAGATCATCGCGCCCTGTGCCGTCGGCGGGCTGCGGCCGGAGCTCGGTCCCGGCACCTTTGTGGTCCCTGACCAGCTCATCGACCGGACCAGCGGCCGCGAGCAGACGTACTACGACTCCGGTGCGGTGCACGTGTCGTTCGCCGACCCGTACTGCCCGGACGGCCGGCAGGCCGTGTTGCGGGCCGGCGCCCGGATCGACCCGGTCGACGGCGGCACGATGGTCGTGGTCGAGGGGCCGCGGTTCTCGACCCGGGCGGAGTCGCGCTGGTTCACCGCGATCGGCGGCACGGTGGTCAACATGACCGGGCATCCGGAGGCTGTGCTGGCCCGCGAGCTGGCCCTCTGCTACACGGCGATCGCCCTGGTGACGGATCTGGACGCCGGCGTGGAGGGCGACCACGGGGTCACCCAGGAGGAGGTCTTCTCCGTCTTCGCCGAGAACACGGCCCGCCTGCGCGAGGTGCTGCTCGACGCGGTGCAGGCGCTGCCGACCGAGCGCACCTGCGCCTGCGGCAGCGCCCTGGACGGGATCAAGCTCCCCTTCGCGCTGCCCTGAGCCGTTTGGCCTCGTACATCTTGAGGTCGGCCGCGTGGATGAGGTCGTCGGCGGCGTCGCCGGCGACCAGGCCGACGCTGGCGCGTACCGCGATCGTCCGGCCGTCGATCAGCGCGGGCTGCGCGATCAGGTCGAGGAAGCGGTCCGCGAAGCGGCGGGCGGCGAGTTCGTCGCCGGCCGCCACGAGTACGGCGAACTCGTCGCCCCCGAGCCGCGCCACCAGATCGTCCGCGCCGGCCGCCTCCCGCAGCCGCGCGGCGACGAAGCGGAGCACCTCGTCCCCGGTGTGGTGCCCGTACGTGTCGTTGACCGCCTTGAAGCCGTCCAGGTCGATGAGCAGCACCGCCGCCCGGCAGTCGGGCGCGTCGCGCATCCGTTCCGCGAACAGCCGCCGGTTGGCCAGCCCGGTCAGCGGGTCGTGGTCGGCCTGGTGGCGCAGCTGTTCGTGCAGCTCGCGGGTCTCGGTGACGTCGCGGGCGTTGGCCACCACCCCGTCGATGCCGGGTTCGCCGACCAGGTTGGTGGCGATGACCTCGAGCCAGCGCCAGGAGCCGTCGGCGTGCGCGAAGCGGGTCTGGTACGTCAGCGTGGCGCCGGTGGTGGCCAGCAGGTGGCTGAGCCGCGGGCGGATCTCGTGCAGGTCGTCCGGGTGCAGAAAGGCGATCATGGGCCGGCCGAGGATGTCCGCCACGTCGTAGCCCAGCGTCCGGTGCAGGGCCGGGCTCGCGTACGCCACGCGCCCGGCGCGGTCCGTGATCGAGGTGATGTCGGACGAGTGCCGGACCAGCGAGTCCAGCCGGCGCTCGCGCAGGGTGATCTCCAGCAGGCTCTCGTCGAGTTTGTCGAGCAGGACGGCGTTCTCGGTCAGGGCGAGCACCTGCCGTACGACAACCAGCGCGACGTTGAGCACCAGCCCGGCCAGCGCTCCCCAGGCCTGGTAGCCCAGGCCGCTGTCGAGCAGCACCGCGATCAGCGCGAGGAAGGTCACCAGGGTGGCCGAGTACGGCAGGACGCTGTAGCGGCGCGGCCCGGGCCGCTGGAACATCCCGGGGTCGCGCTGCACCTGCCGGGCCTGGATCCGCGGCCCGGCCATGAACAGGATCGCCGGCGTCACGAGCAGGATCAGCTGCCACGACAGCGACCCGGACGAGCCGGTGCCGGGCAGGACGGTGGTGGCGAGGCCCTGGATGCCGGCCCCGGTGAGCATCACCACGGCGGCGGCGCGCGACATCGGGCTCACCCCGCTGAGCCCGAGCTTCACGGCGGCGAAGACGCCGGCCATGATCAGGCCGGTGCCGAACACGGCGGTGACCAGGGTGTCGGTCCCGGCGGCGGCGAGCGTCGAGCGGGTCACCAGGCACCAGGCCACGACGGCGAACGCGGTCATGGTGGCCGCCGCGTCCAGCAAGAAGCGGATCCGGGCCCGCCGGGAGCCCACTCCGGTGGGATAGGTCACGGTCACGCCGACGATCCCCGCCGCCCCGACCAGCAGGGCCACGGTCTGCACGAAGCCGACGGTGAGGGTGACGGCCGAGGGGTCGAGCAGCGTCTGCACCGCCTGGAAGCTGTCGCCGACGCTGAAGGCGGCCGCGGCGAAGGCGGCGGCGTTCCAGAACCGCCGGGGCGCCGCCGGCGTCTGCGCCATCCGGGCGATCCGCCGGGCCAGCACGAACAGTCCCACGTCGGTGGCGAGCAGGCTCAGCCAGCCGACGAGCACCTGCAGCCGGTCGCCGCCCACCCCGAAGGCGAAGAACCCCACCAGACCCAGGGCCACGGGTACGAGCACCCGCAGCACCGGATCACGCACCAACGAGGGCCCCTGCACGCCGGAACGATCGACGCGCCGGGGCCGTACCTGAGGGATCAGCCGACCGGGCTCAGGTCCAGCACGTAGGAGTCGCCCTCGCGGCGGAAGCCGAGCTTGTCGTAGTACGGCGAGACCATGCCGGGCGGGGTGACCACCGTCCGGCAGCCACGCTCGAGGAAGAACTGACTCTGCCGGTAGACGAACTCCCCGGGCGTGAAATCCCGGTACCGCTGGGTCACGTAATCCAGCTGTACGCGCGCGACGCCGTCCTCGGCGGCCGCGAACAGCACCACCCCGACCACCTCGTCGCCGTTGACCACGAGGAAGGCGGCGGTGTCCCGGGCCGCGGCGTCCCAGCGGAAGCCCGGGTTGAAGCGGGCGATGTCCCGGCTGTGCAGCCGCAGCGTGTGCGCGAGGAACTCGTCGTCGGTACGCACCTCGACCACCTGGTACGCCTTCTCGTCGTGGCGCGAGGCGAGCATTCTGGCCAGATACCAGACGTTGATCACCGCGAGGACGACGTTCAGGCCCACCATCGGCCATACCGCCAGCGCCGCGTTGAAGCCGATGAGCACGAGGCACCCGATCAGGTTCAACGCGCGCAGGCGCAGCAGCCGCGTCTGCAGCAGGGACCACACGAGCAGGGCCGATCCGGTCCAGCCGATCACGTCGAGCCAGGTCATGGGCCCAGACTATGAGACGCGAACCGGCACGGCCCTACAACCAGGCAGCTCCGAGGTAGAGCCGGTGGTCACTGGCGGAGGTGTAGAGCGTGTCACCCGTCTCCCCCGCGAAGTGCGGGGAGGTGAAGATGTAGTCGATCTTCCGGCCACCGTACGGGTTGAAGGTGATCTCGTTGTCGGCCTCGTCGGCGTCCGTGAAGAAGGTCTTCAAGCGGGCCACGCCCGGCTGGTACAGGAAGGCGTTGTAGTCACCGGCGGACAGCACCGGCCCGCTCTTGGCCAGCAGCCAGTCGTACAGCGACGCGAGATCCTCCTCGTTACCGAGCGCGACACTGGTGGCGTTGTGCACGCTTGCGGCGAAGAGCTTCCGGCCTTTCACCTGGGCGTACATGCCGACCGAGTGACGACCGGAGGGCAGGATCTTGACGTGCTCGGGGCCGAGCTCGGACCCTCGGACGATGACCGCGATGCCGTACTTCCGGCCGTACCGTTTGTCATGGTTGTCGCAGGTCCTGAGGGACTTGGTGGCGGTGAAGGCCGACGAGTAGCCGCGGGGAAGGCGATCCGTGATGTAGCGGTACTGCGAATAGCACAGCTCCTGCAGGGAGGCGACGTCGATGGACCGGCTCGTGATCTGCTTCAGGGCGTAGGAAGCCGGCGCCATGGAGCCCTTGCTGCACATCACGCCGCACAGGTTGAACGCCATGGAACGGATCAGCACCCTGGGCGAGGCCTGAGCGGCTGTCGGCGTCGACACCACCGCCAGCGTGCAGAGCCAGACGACAAGACGACGCAGACCACCGGAATATCGACCCATGGATACGAGGATCGCCGCCGCGGGGCAGAGCCCGGTAGATGCCCGGTTGCATTGCCGGTGTGCGCGACGACCCGTCACCGGGTCGGCGGTCCCCCTTCCGGGTCGGCCGGGGCGGCGGCTTCGGTCCGCTCGCCGGCGAACATGCGGTCCTCGTCCAGCGCCGACGTCTGCACGACCAGCACGTCACACACCGCGTTGCGCACGACCCCGGCCGGCACCGACCCCAGCAGCTGCCCCTGGCTCGCGCCCAGCCCCCGGTTGCCCACGACGATGAGGTTCGCCGGGTTGGCCCCGACCGTGTCGAGCAGGGCCTGCGCCGGGTCGCCGGCCACGAGCCGCTGGTCGATGTACCTCGCCCGCTCCTTGGTCAGCCCGGTGACGGACTTGGCGAGGGCCTCGCGGGCCGCCTCGGCGCCATGGATGTCGCGGTGCAGGCCCGCTGCGGCGCCTTCCGCCGGTTCGGCGCCTTCCCGGTACGCCGTGACGACCACCAGCCGCGCCTGGGCCGCCTGGGCCACCTCGGCGGCCCGGTCCACCGCGTACAGGCTGGTCGGGGTGCCGTCCGAACCGACCACGACCCGGTCGTACACGGTGATGCTGCGCTTGCTGCCGAGCGGCACGATCGGCGACTCGTCGGCCTCGTCGGGCGGGTTCACCCACAGCATCGCCACGGCGCCGATGCCCAGCAGGACGCCGGCCAGCATGATCGCGTTGCTGCCCTTGCCGCCGAGCAGGTGCTGGAAGATCCAGCCGAAGGTGATCGTCTGAATCAGCATCGGCACCACGATCATCACGTTCAGGATGCCCATGTAGACGCCGGTCCGCTTGGCCGGGACCATGCTGGCGACCATCAGGTACGGCACGCCGACCGCACTGGCCCAGAAGATGCCCACCCCGATCATCGGCAGCAGCGCGACGTACTGGTTGTCGATGCGGGACAGCCAGACCAGCGAGAGCGCGGCCAGGCCGAGCGCGACCGCGTGCACCCGCTTGGCGCCGATCCGGCGGGCGAAGCCGACCAGGAACAGCGCGGAGACCATGGTGACGAAGTTGTACGCGGCGTTCTGCAGCCCGCTCCACCCGATCGCGGCGTCCCAGGCCGCCCCGCCCTCCTCCGGCGTCGCGCCGAACACGGTCTCGCCCAGGCTGACCGCCAGGAACTGCCAGTAGATGAACATGGCGTACCACTGGAAGAGGAACACCACACCGATCTTGTGCATGGCGACCGGCATCGACTTGACGGCGTCCGCGATCTCCGCGACGGCGTGTTGCAGACCCTTGGGCGCGGACCGGATCTCGCGGAGCTCCTCGTCCGACGGCGTCAGTTCCCGGGTACGCGCCATCGCGGTCAGCACGGTCAGCAGGATGCAGACGGTGCCGATCATGAAGCAGACGTACATCCAGTAGGGCACGCCGTTGCCGGCCTCCTCCTGCAGCGCCGAGACCTTCTGCAGGACGAACAGCGACAGGTTGGCCAGCACCGCGCCGGCCCCGGTGAACATGCTCTGGGTCAGGAAGCCGCGCGCCAGCTGGGATTTCGGCAACCGGTCGGAGATGAACGCCCGGTACGGCTCCATCGAGGTGTTGTTGCCGGCGTCGAGCAGCCAGAAGCAGATGACGGCGAGCCAGAGGATGCCGACGAACGGGAACAGGAACAGGATGACCGCGCAGAGCAACGCGCCGGCGGTGATGAACGGGCGTCTGCGGCCCCAGCGTGGATGCCAGGTCCGGTCACTGACCGCGCCGATCAACGGCTGGATGATCAGCCCGGTGACCGGCCCGGCCAGGTTGAGGAGCGGCAGCTGGTCGGGGTCGGCCCCGATCAGCAGGAAGAGCGGGTTCACCGCGGACTGGGTGAGGCCGAAACTGAACTGGACCCCGAAGAACCCGAGGTTCATCATCAGCAGGGCGCGACCCGTCATGAGCGGCCGGCGCTCGGCCTGGCCCACATCTGTCGAGACGGTGTCCGATGTCGTGGTGGTCATGGCGACCCTCCGGCCACTGTGATCAAAGTCACCTGTTTTTCGACGCTAAACCGATCCGCCGAGACCCGCAACCACTGTCGATACGTGATGCAGCATGAGCGCCGAGGCACCCTTCCACCTCGACGCCCCTGACGGCTTGTAATAGCGTCGATCCGAAGGTCACGGGCGTTCCGGCGTGACCCCCACCTCCGCCGGTCGATCGACACTGGAGAGGAGACGACGGTGAGCACATGGAAGACCATCGTGGTCGGCGTCGACGGATCACCCGGCAGCCGCAAGGCCCTGACCTGGTCCGCCGCCGAAGCCGCGGACCACGGCGCAGACCTGGTCGTGGTGAACGTGTGGGAACACACCCTGCTGCCCCCGGCCGGCAACGTGAGCGTGTCGGAGCGGTACGTCCCCGACCCGAGCCAGCGCACAGCCGACGACCTGCTCCAGGTGATCAAGGAAGAGCTCGGCGACAACCCGGCAGTCCTGGTCAAAGCTCAGGTGAAGCAGGGCCGCGCGGCCAAGGTCCTGATCGACGAGTCGGCGAACGCCGACCTGCTGGTGGTGGGCAAACGCGGCCACGGTGGGTTCGCGGGGCTGGTGCTGGGCTCAGTGAGCCAACACGTGGCCGCGTACGCAAAATGCCCGGTGACCGTGGTCCGCTGAAAGCCTTACCGGATGCCCGAATCAGGCTCAGAGTCCGGCTTGCCGACTCCAGCTTGTGTTTCGGCTCCAGCTTCGGTCTCCGCCTGCGGTCCGTCCTGGGAAGAAATGGCAGTGGACACCAAAGCCTTCGCGACCGGCTCCACGTCCACCACCTGCTCGGGTGAGCGAAGCTTCGGCGGGGCCGACATCCAAGGCTTGAGGTTCTGAATGACCTGTTCGTAGAAGGCATCGATCGCCGCGAGCACCGAGTCGACGAACGACCCTCGGCCGGTGCCACGTTTCGTACCTGCGGCCGAGTTCGCCGCAACCCGGAATGACCGAAGCTCCTTACCCGGCTCGCCGACGAGCAGACTCGGATTCTCTCGGACAGCCTTCAGAAGCTCCGCGTTCCCTGGTCCCCGCGAGTACGCGGTCGCCGACTCCAGCCGGACCGTCTCCGGCGCTCCTTTCAGCTGCCTCACCAGCCAATTGACGCGCGTGGTCGGACGGCCCTCGCGGGGCGCGTCCACGTCCACATGACAGGTGATCTTTCCGGCTCGCAGGTCCGCGGTCACATAGAGCGCGCCCACAGCCCCCGGAATGCGCAGAGCGGCAGTCATGGAACCGGTGGTCGTCAGCTGTGCGGACAACGCTTGAGTGCGAACTGCCGGCTCTGCCAGCTCCTTCCGGCTCAGGGCGGGCACGATTTCGGTTCCCAGCCGCCTCCCGAGCTTCAGCCCCGCGAACCGCACAAGTGCATCGAACCGCCCGGCGATCTCCGCCGCCATCGGATCGTTACCCCGGAGCGTGCCTGCGCCGACCGCCTCACGCAAACGCACCCAGCTGGATCCCATGTCGCTGAACTCCAGCGCACCGGATCTGGGATGTTCCAGGTAACGGATCAGTTCACCCAGCACCCAGGCCTGGTCAGGGTCAGCGACGCCGCGATACTCCTTCTGCATCACCGCGACGGTGAGCACCTCCGACCACGGGATGTGGTGAAGCGCGACCTTCTTGAGCTTCCGCTTGTCCACAGCGGTCGGGTGCTGACCGGGGACGGGGGGAATCTCGTTGGAGACGGTGATCAATGCGTCGAAGCCCTGCTCACGCGCAATGTCCAGATAGCGCTCGAGCTGTTCGGTCTGGAGCTCATTGCTGCCCGTCTTGACTTCGACGAGCGCAGTCCATTGACGCTGGCCGCGGGTCACCCGGATGAGCCCGTCAGGGAAGTATTTGCTGTCACCAAGATTGAAGGGAACCTCGATGAAGGTTTCCACCTGCCCGGCCGGTGCGCCGAAGGGCTGCGTCAAGGATCGGCCGAATTCTCGCACGGCACTCATCACGGCGAGCAAAGCTGAGGTAGCGCGGCGCTCCTGCTCGTCAGCGCCATTGATTCCTGAGGTCGGTATGAGGCGGGCGGCAAGCCAAGTCTCTTCGCTCATCAGTCACTCCTTGTAACGCAGCCTGCACGCAGATTACGCCCGACGCAGTGACATAACTGGATCGATCAGTTCACCGACCAGACACGAGAACTTGACCGTCCGTCCCACCGTGGTGTCCGAATCGGATCGCTAGCCGGACATCCCGTCGCGTTCTTTCTGCGCGAGGTGCCGAGCCTGCCCGTCATGGACATCGCTCACCCACTCCCACCCCGGCTCAGCGGACGAACCGACCCGCGGATCATCGACACCACGACCCTCCCGAAAGGCGAGCACATATGCCCGATCCCGCTCGATACGCGCACGCACCTGATCAGCCCCGCCCACCGACCCATGCCCAGGCACGAGAACATCGACGCCACCCGCCGCACCCTCCAGCAGCCGTAACCCGTCCAGATAGTCCTCGATCGGGTCAGCGCTCCCATTCAGATCGAGCATCGGAACCAAGACGTCAGACAGCATGTCCCCCGCAACGAGCACGCCCCGCTCCTCGAGCAGCAGCGCCGCATGCCCAGGGGCATGGGCTTGGTGCTCGACAATCCGGACCTGTGGGCCGTCCCAGGGAATCAGCGCTGCCCCGGCAGGCAGGCCGGTGATGTGGCCGAGCAGGTCCAACGGCACGTGCTCGACAATGTCCTGCGGTATCAGCGCGGCGACCCGGGCCTTCGCCCCAGCATCCGACAGCCGAGCCTGGACCATGGCCGCGCACCCGGCCGTCCCGTAACGAGGGGCCGAGCCCAGCCCGGGGTGCCAGAGCAGGTGGTCCCAATGCGGATGCGTCGAGAAGCCCGCCACCACGGCCCGGCCCGACTCGGACAGGTCGCTCGCGAGGCAGACCATCTCATGGTTCTGCACCCCGGCGTCGATGAGCAGCACGCCGTCCCGGCCCTGTACGACAACGGCATTGCTCCGGCAGAACGCGCTCTCGTGGACCAGCACACCCTCCGCGACCTGCCTCAGCACGGTGGCTCCCTCCACTTGTGAGCGAAGCCGATCAGGCGACCTCGGCCTGGATGGTGTCATGGGTGACCGGCCCGCCGCAGTGGTGGCAGACCAGGTCCACCTGGAAGGGCTCGCCGCAAGAGTGCCGGCGGCTCACAACCGGGGTGTCCACCGCCCACTTATCGCCCCACTCGGACAGGGCGAGCATCACGAGGAACAGCTCCCGGCCCGCTTCGATGAAGTGGTATTCGTGGCGCGGCGGGTCCTCGCTGTAAAGCTGGCGTTCGATGACCAGCACCCTTGCGCCGCTTCGCGCCGACCTGGGCCTTCGACGGTCAAATCCGCAAGCTCAACCAGCTGACCGGCTGACGCTTGACATTGTCGCAAGCAGGTGGAACATGCGCGAGGCCGACGGCGCCGAGGCTGGGCGGTGGCTGGCCCGGCACGGCTTGACCGGGGCCGAGCCGACCCCACTGATTGCAAGGCGGCTGGCGGTGCGGCGGCGGGCCAAGGTCGCCGACAGTGCCCTGCTGGCCGCGTTCCTGATGGGCGCAGCCCTCACCCACGTGCTGGCGCTGCCCACCGACGCCTCACCCTCCCGGCTGCCGTTGCTGGTCCTGGCGTCCTTGGTGGTCGCGCTGCTGGTGGCGTAGTGGCTGCTCGCCGGATGGGTGCGGCGCGCCGACCGGGAGGCCGGCGCTCAGCTGGCCCGGCGGGTCGCCCATCCGGTCCAGCTCGGCTGGGCGGCGGTGCTGGGCCGGCCGTACGCCGCCTTCACGGCCGCCACCTTCATCGGCGCCCTGCTGCTCGCAGTGAGCGTGCTGCCGGTCCCGGACCCCACCCTGCGGTACGGGGCGATCGTCGTGCTGATCGGCCTGGCCGGCGCCGGGACCGGAACCGTCCTGCAGCTGCGCCCGGTCCTGGCGAGCCCGGCCGTGGCGGAGGACGAGGCGTCGCTCACGGCCGACGTCGTCATGCGGGTCGAGGACGCCCGCACCCTGGTCACCCCGAGCCTGGTGTGGTCGCTGCCGGCGATTTTCCTGTACGGGGATTCGCTCGACTGGTGGAACGCGGTCTCCCT
Source organism: Actinoplanes sp. NPDC004185 (assembly GCF_053603475.1). NCBI lineage: Bacteria > Bacillati > Actinomycetota > Actinomycetes > Micromonosporales > Micromonosporaceae > Actinoplanes > Actinoplanes sp. NPDC004185. The sequence goes on from NZ_JBSGFR010000010.1 coordinate 203,648, forward strand.
GGCCCTCATCGTGGCGGGCGCCATCGCCCTTTACCTGATCCAGGCCCGCGCCACGGGTGTCGGGACGGCGGCCCCGCGAGCTCGGACCACCTGATGATCGTCATCGACACGGCCTCGCCGGTGCCGCCGTACGAGCAGCTCCGGGCCCAGCTCGCCCGGCAGATCCAGGAGCGGTCGCTCGCCGTCGGCGCCAGACTGCCGACGACCCGCCGGCTGGCGGCCGACCTGGGCCTCGCCGTGAACACCGTCGGCCGGGCGTACCGGGCGCTGGAGGAGGCCGGTCTGATCGAGACCCGGGGGCGGGCCGGCTCGTTCGTCTCGGCCTCCGGCGAGCAGGCCCGCGAGCAGGCTCACCGCGCCGCCCGCGAGTACGCGGCGCTCATCGTCGGCGTCGGCATCGATCCCAGCGAGGCGGTCCGGATCGTCGAGGCAGCCCTGGCCGCGCCGGCCACCGGCCCTAGAGCGAGTCTGACGGATCATCACGCGTGACCATGATCGATCGTTGGTGTGTTGTGGCCGGTGATCTGACTGATCAGGATTGGGAACGCTTGG